>NZ_OY762267.1:0-300500 GCF_963665245.1 uncultured Paludibaculum sp. | reverse complement strand
AAGAGCGAGGCGAGAATGATGAGGCACCAGGCGGCCATCCATTCATAGCCGCCGGTGACCAGACCGACGCGGTAGCCGTCGCCCGCCAGGCCGACGACGTGCTCGGCTGAGATGTTGGAGGCCAGCAGCGACATGCCGACAAACGGCCAGCGGAGATCGCGTCCGGCCAGGAAGTATTCGGCGTCGGTCTGTTTCTTGCCGGCCGCGCGGAGGACGGCGCCCACCACGAGCACAAGACTGAGAACGATCACCACCGTATCGAAGATGCCTATCACGAGCGAAGCGCCTCTCTGGGTTTTTTAGTTCTGGGTCCCTACAATTGTATTCGGCAAGGTGAGCTCGTGTGGTTGGGCGACGCATGCGATGCCGGAGGCGGCGAACATGCGTACCGCGACGACGGCGCCTGAGGGTGCGGACGCGGTTCGTGGAGCGGGGCGTCCTAGAGTCGCTTCATAGCCGCGGTGGATGCCGGACGATAGCCCATACGCTCCTGGTAGAAGAAGCCGGCGCGCGTGTTGGAGGAGAGATACTCCAATAGGGCGAACTCCGCACCCAGCCGGCGCCCCCAATCTTCCGCCGCTCGAAGCAGGCGTCCCCCGATCCCTTGATCCCAGTGGTCGCGACGCACTGCGATCTCGGCAATATGGCAATAGGTCATCTCGCGGTGCATAAGGTCCGGCGACCGGTACAAACAGGCATCCAGGAAGCCAACGATCTCTCCGTTGAGCTCGGCGACGAGAGTGATCCCGTCGCTGCCCGTGCGCGATGTGTGCTGCCGATCCTCCCGATAGCGCGCCAATATCGTCTCTACGGAAGGGATCGCATAGCGCTCCGGATCAAGCGCGGCGTGATACTCGGCACTTTCGAGGAACGTGCGAGCAATTCCGTCAGCGTCGTCTGGAACAGCGGGACGGATCTCGATGGCCGCTATGTGATGGTCGTCACCCATGGGAAGAGCATAGCGCGCAAGCCCAGTCTGTAGACCCAGGTCCTTCGTACTGGCTGACAGTCCCGTGCGAAAATCGCGATCACCGGCGTTGCGCATCTTTGGCGGAAGAAGAGGGAGCACGAGGCTCGCCGTGCCTTTGCGGTGGTGCACCGCTCGCCATCCGCCACTGCCACGCGTCCACCGTCTCGCCCCTTGGCACGTAGGTGATCTCCAGCGCCCGCCCCGCCCGCGTCACATGCAGCGTCAGCGTCGCGTCCTGGCGCGCCTGCACCGCGTCTTGCGGCACCGGACGCACGATCTCATCCCCATCCCTCAGCCCGGCGCGCGCCGCCGCCGAACCCGCTACCAAGCCGCGCACGACGCGCCGCGGCTCGATCAGCACCCCCGGATCGAAGCCCAGCTCATAGCGCCGCAACGGCCTCGAAGTCCGCACGAACTGTGGCCCGAACGCCCCGGAATCCGGAAGTTGCAGCGCCCCCTCTAGCATCGCCCGGTAGGCCGCCGGCCCGGCGGGGCCGAGTGCGTGCTCCAAAAGCGCGCACCACGCGGACTCATTCAGCGGCAAAGCCTGCTGCCGCCGCGCCAGGAACTCAAGCAGAAACTCGTCGAGACCGCGCTGCCCGTGCGACGCTGCCCGCAATTGCGTATCCAGCACGGCAAAGTACAACGAACCCCGGTCGTAGGGCAGCACGCGGATCCGTGTATCCGCCCAGAACCGTTTCGGAATTTCGGAATTCGGCGTTCCCAGAAATATGTTCGTGTAGTAGCGCCCCGCCGTCGAATTCAAGTCGTTCAGGAACTCGTTCGGCGTGATCTGGCCAGCGCGCAGCGCCAGCAGCCGGGCGTAGTGCACCGCCAGCCCTTCCGAGTACCACGACCCGGCCAGGCCTTCAGTCTGATCCAGCCCTCCGGCGAAAGTGTGCAGCATCTCGTGCGCCAGCGTGACGGTCAGTTCCTCCGCTGTGACCTTTGGGCCGAAGGTCGCTACAAAGGATCCGGAGAGTTCCACTCCTCCGCCCGGGTTCACCGGATTCTCGCGCAGAAAGACCCCGTACGGCGCCTCCGATTTCCGGCTGAAGAACTTCTCGAAATACGCATAGAGCTTGTGTTCGGAAGCCATCAACCGCGCCAGATCCATTGGCGGTGTCCCGTGCCACGCCGAAAAGAAGCCGCGCTCGGGCGGATTCTCGGGATAGAGATGGAGCTGCCCGGCCAGAAAGAACACCGACTTCAACCGCTCCGCGGCGTCCTCCAGTGCCAGCGTGCGGTCGCCCGCTCCGAGGCTCGACACCCCACATGCTCCGTCGGGCATCTCAGCCAGATCCCAATGCAGATGGAGCCGCGCCGGGCTGGCGCCGCGGGGCAACAGCAGGAAACTCGCACCAGCTCCGGAGAAGGCTCCTGTATCGGAGCGCAGCTCCAGCGGCGGCGCCGCTCCACGCGGAGCCGGGCGGTTCGAAATCGGCGCCCGGTACCGCAGCGTCACCGGCCCACGCACCGCCCGTTCGGGCGACCAGTGCCGCGCGGCTCCATCGGCGGAATCCGGATTGTCCGTCACCCGCAGCGGCAGCGGCCCGTCCGCATCCCGCGCGGTGAGGCCGGAGATCGTCCGGGCCACTGTCTCGACGTTGTTGGGAAGAAATGCCAGTTCGACCGAGGCGAAGGAAGGGAAGACCAGCGTGACATCGACCGAGGGAACCCGGCCGGCGCTGTCCGGAGCGGCGGGCCGCAGCGTTAACTCCAGCATCGGCGGCACGCTCGCCGGAGGACTCTGAGCGCGGCATAAGGCGGAGGCCGCAATCAGGCCTGCGGCAACAAGAACGGAAAAATGACGTATAGGCATGGATTGGCCGAGGACCACCCGGCCCCCGGGTACTTCATTTTACCCGCGCGGATTGGTCCTCTCGCTGGGCCGATCTCCTCAGTGGCCTGGCCACTTCCTTCCGCGATTGCTACTTCCTGTGCAGGAGCGTGTCCAGCAACTGGTACCGTGGTCGCACCTCGGGTACAGCGCGCGATTCGGACTTTAGGTTCATGATCTGGAAACCCGCGTCTGGCGCGTACGCAGGCCACTTCGGGAGGCCAGGGCCATTCGGATCGCCGGTCTTGACGAAATTGGCGAAATAGGACTCCATCAGCTCCGAGAGTTTGTAGTCGGCCGGTTCCCACGCGTAGTGCTTGTTTGTAGCCAGATTGCCTAACGCGTATTCGATCTCAGCGGAATGGACGGCTCCGCGCCACTTCGGCGGAGCGGACGCCGCTGCGGCGTTCGTAATGATCCCGCCGGCCGTACCCGGCGTCTGGTCGGCCCGGCCCAGGAACTTCGGACGCGGGCGCCCGTAGAGATACCGATACACCGGCTTGCCACTCGACTGGCGGTGTCCTTCCGCCAGCCGCCACATGTTGTAACCCATACCCCGGTCCGTCGCCAGCGTCTGCGCCGCATCCAGTACCTCATCCTTGGTCCGTCCGGCCGGATAGAGCGCCAGCACGCGATCCGCATCGGCGCCGAACTCTTTGCGCAGAGCCGCGGCATAGCCCTCCGGCGTCGGCGGATTCTCACCCAGCAGCGACTGGGCGTTCCGGTCTTCGGTCACCCAGCCTTGCAACAGAGCCACGCGCGCCAGTTCGCCGCCATCCGCACAGTCGATCAAGTCCTTCGCTGGCACCTGGTAGTTGTCGGCAATTGCATCGAACCGCGTCCAGGCCGGCTGCGCGGTGAGGGCCAGCACTTGAGCGGCGGGCAGCGCTCGAAGGTCCTTCAACGAATGAGCACCGGCCGCGGCCATAAACTCGAGCCCGCGCTTCTCAGCCTCGGCCAGCGACGGAGGCTTGGTGGCACCGACCATGCTGCCACTCTCCATAATGGCGCCGGCGAACAGCCCCTTCGAGAGCGGCGAGAGCAACTGCACGGTTACGGAACGCGATCCGGCCGACTGGCCCGCTATCGTCACCCGCTTGGGATCTCCACCGAATGCGGCGATGTTCGCCTGCACCCACTTCAGTGCCGCGTTCTGATCGAGGAACCCGTAGTTGCCCGACGAGTGGTAAGGCGCTTCCGCACTCAGTTCCGGATGCGCCAGGAATCCCAGAACGGTGAGGCGATAGTTGATGGTGACCGAGACGATCCCTTTCGTTGCCATGCTCTCGCCGTCGTAGCGGTACTCCGACCCGTCGCCCGCCATCAGGCCGCCGCCGAAGAAGTAGACCAGCACCGGCAGTTTCTCCGCCTCCGATTTAGCGGGTGTCCAGACGTTCAAGTACAGGCAGTCTTCGCTGATACCTTTGCTGCGGAACTCCATGTCGCCGAAGACCGGCCGCTGCATGCAACTGGCGCCAAACTCTACTGCCGGACGGACGCCCTCCCAGTTCTTCGCCGGTTGCGGCGCCTTCCAGCGCAGTTCACCTACGGGCGGGGCGGCGAATGGAATCCCGCGGAAGATCCGGATTCCTGAACTGGCCGTGGTCCCTTCCACGACGCCGTTCACAGTCTTGACTCGTGGGGCGGGCGAAGCGCCCTGGGTGGTTGCCAGGCCCAGCAGGCCGGCAATCAGGCAGAAACCGATACTGCTCGACAACTTCATGATTCTGCTCCGTTCTGGGAGGATGGTTCGCGCTGGTGCCTCAGGGCGTGAAAGCGGCTTGGCACCGGAGAGAACGATGTGCATCCTCCATTCAACCTCCTAGATCATACTTTGTGTGCGAAGCTCCAGTGACAAGCGCCTCGGATTTGGTCAAACTAATAGGCTGAGACTTGGAGGATTCATGTCCCGTACAACTAGTTTTAAGGGAATGCCGCTGGAACTCGCCGGGCCGGAGCTGAAGGTGGGCGATCCAGCGCCAGATTTTGATGCGGTGGACAAGACGCTGCAGCCGCTTTCGCTTGAATCTACCTCTGGTGTGCGCGTATTCAGCGTCGTTCCTTCCCTGGATACGCCGGTGTGCGATATGCAGACCAAGAAGTTCAATGATGAGGCCGGCAAGTTGCCGAGCATCGGCTTCTACACGATCAGCGTCGACCTGCCGTTTGCCCAGAACCGGTGGTGCAACAGTTTCGGCGTGGACAACGTGAAGATGATCAGCGATCACAAGTTCGCCAGCTTTGGCGAGAAGTACGGAACGCTGATCAAGGACTGGCGCGTGGAGTCGCGCGCGATCTTCGTGATCGACAAGGACAACACGATCCAGTATGTCGAGTATGTGCCGGAAGTAGCCGACCACCCCAACTACGACGCCGCGCTAGCCAAGGCGAAGGAACTGGCTGGCTAGGCTAGGCTTACGAGCGGGGGGCGCCAGGGCCGCATGCTGCGGTGTCGCCCCCTGTTTTTAGGGATACATATCGAAAGAGACCCATCTCGGCTAGCCGAATTCCAGGTACCCGCCGGCGTGGTAAAGCAACGGTTTCCCCTCCCGAACGTCCACTTTCCGCACCTCACCCAGGAAGATGGTATGGTCTCCCGCCGCTATTTTGCGCTTTGTCTGGCACTGGATCACCGCCAGACTGTTCGTCAAAATGGGTGATCCCAGTTCGCCCACCGTCCAGTCCAAGCCTTCAAAGCGGTTTGGATGGGACGACGCAAAGCGGACAGAGAGGTCCTTTTGATTAATATCTAAAATATTGATTGCAAAGGATGATGCGCTGGAAAAAGGGCCATGGGTGGCGGCTTTGTGAGCGACGCAAACCAGCACCAAGGGAGGATCGAGCGAAACCGAGGAGAACGAATTGGCCGTGAGCCCGTGTGGCTTACCGTCGCGGCCGAGCACGGTGGCGACCGTGATCCCTGTGGCAAATGCACCACACGCGCGCCGGAACAGGTTCTGGTCCAGTTTGTCGATTTCCGGTGAAGAAGTGTGATGACGTTGGCTTGACAAGGCTAAAACCCTAATCTTATCATAGGCTTTGCGGTGTGGAAGGGGCTGTCGTCCATAAAGCTCCCCGCACGATTGTTAGGAGGCGCCCTTGATCAAGCTGGACATCGTCAATGAAGTAGTCAACCGGACCGGCATCACCAAGACGAAAGCCGAGATGGCTGTCGAAACCGTGTTTGAGTCCATGAAGCGAGCCCTGGCGCAGGGAGAGCGCATCGAACTCCGCGGCTTTGGGATCTTCAATGTCCGGCCGCGCAAGACCGGCATCGGTCGCAATCCGCGCACGGGCGCCGAGGTGGCCATTCCGCCCGGCAAGGCCGTTCGTTTCAAGCCTGGCAAGGAGTTGCAGTCGCTGGAATAGGGCGGCGCAGCTCAGGTGGATTCCCAGTCTTTCGAATCGGGTTCCGGCGAGGACGCGCGATCGTGGGTGTCGCGTCCGTTGGAACCCGTTGCCCCACTGTGGCGCCGACGATTGTGGCTCCACATCCTGTTGTTCCTGCTCACGGCTCTGACCACCACCACGCTGGGTGCCCGTCTGGCGTTCAATTTCCAACGAAATCTCCCGCCGTTTGATCTCGAACATGACCTGATCGTATTCCTGCAGGTCTTCCGATCGCCGTCTATTCTCGCCGACGGGCTGCCGTACTCGGTCACGCTGCTGCTGATTCTCACAGCGCACGAGTTTGGCCATTGGTTCGCCTGCGTGTATCACGGCATTGAGGCCAGCCTGCCATTCTTCCTGCCGGCGCCGACCTTCATTGGAACATTCGGGGCATTTATCCGCTTCCGCTCGGCTGTGAAGAGCCGGCGGGAACTGTTCGATGTCGGCGTGGCGGGGCCGCTGGCGGGCTTTGCGTTCGCAATTCCGGCCCTCGGCATTGGCATGGCGTTGTCCAAGGTCGTACCCGGGATCGGGACGCAAGGAGAAATGCAGTTGGGCACGCCGCTGCTGATGCGGATGATCGAGCTGTGGTTGTTCCCGGGCGCGGCGGCACACGATGTCTACCTGCATCCGGTGGCCCGGGCGGCCTGGGTGGGCCTGCTGGCCACGGCGCTCAACCTGCTGCCGGTGGGGCAGTTGGATGGCGGCCACATCGTGTACGCGTGCTTTGGCGAAAAGCACTCGAAGGTCTCACTGGGCGTCATCTGCCTGCTGCTGCCGCTGGGGTTTATCTATTGGCCCTGGTGGTTCTGGGCCGTGATCCTTTTCTTCTGGGGGCGCCGTCACTTTGCCGTCTTCGACCTGGGCCCGCTGGGGCGCGGCCGCTGGCAGTTGCTGGCCCTTACCATCGTGATCTTCGTACTGTCTTTTATCCCAGCGCCCGTTCTGTACAATAGCGATCAGACATTCTTGCCCTAAATCGCTTGCGATGAAGATATCGGCGACCATCATCACGTACAACGAGGAGCGAAACCTGCCTCGGGCTATCGAGAGCCTGCGGTGTTGTGACGAGATCCTGATCGTCGATTCAGGCTCGACGGACCGCACGGTGGAGATCGCTGAGAAGTTTGGCGCGCGCGTCATCGAAGCCAACTGGCGGGGCTATGCCGGGCAAAAGAACTACGCCTCTGAGCAGGCAACGTACGACTGGGTGCTCTCCATTGACGCGGACGAGGCACTGAGTGAGGACCTGGAAGGCGAGATCTGGCAACTGAAGAAGAACGGATCGGAGTTCGACGCCTACACGTTCCCGCGGTTGGCGCAGTATCTCGGCAAGTGGATCCTGTACTCGGGCTGGTACCCTGACCGCAAGATCCGGCTGTTTGATCGCCGCAAGTCGGAGTGGGTGGGCGACTACGTCCACGAGTCGGTGGTGAGCACTGGACGGGTGGGCGCTTTGCAGGGCAATCTGCTGCATTACACCTGCGGCTCATTAAGTGAACACCTGAAGACGATGGACCGCTACACGACTCTGGCGGCCGAGGAACTGGTGTTCCGGAAGAAGGCCGTGCGGTACCACCATCTACTCGTCGATCCAGTTTGGACCTTCTTCAAGACCTACGTGTTGCAGCGCGGATTCATGGACGGCGTCGAGGGGCTGGCGATCGCCTACATGGCTTCGTTGTACACGTTCCTGAAGTACGCCAAGGCCCGCTTCATGGGTTGGGGCCGCTGAGGCGATGACGGCGCCGCGCGTTTTGCACCTGGACACCGGGCGGTCGATGCGTGGAGGGCAGTTTCAGGCGCTGCTGTTGCTGCGGAGCCTGGCAGAGGGTGCGCGGTTGCTGGCTCCGGCCGGGTCTCCGCTGCTGGAAGCCGCTGCCCGGGAGGGGATCCGGGCGGAGCCTATCGGTTGGTCCGCAGTGCGGCGTGTCTCGACGGAGTGCGACCTGATCCACTGTCATGACGCGCGATCGCACACGCTGGCCGCATTGCACGCGCGATGCCCCTTCGTGGTCAGCCGGCGCGTGGCGTTTCCGGTGAAGACGGGTTGGTTGTCGCGATGGAAGTACCGGCGGGCGGCGCACTATCTGGCCATCAGCGAGACGGTACGCTGCACGCTGCTGGAGGCCGGCGTCGCGCCCGAGCGGGTCAGCGTAGTGTACGACTGCACGCAGGTGCCCGAGCGGGTGAGCGACCAGACCGGCGGCGTGGTCGCCATTGAGTCGGACGATCCGGGCAAGGGCGGGGCACTTCTGCGGCAGACGGGGCTCGACATCCGATTCAGTACGAATCTGGCCGTCGATTTCGAGACAGCCCGCGTCTTTCTTTATGTGACTGAGATGGAAGGGTTGGGCTCGGCTGCCCTGCTCGCGATGGCCTATGGCATCCCGGTGGTGGCGAGCCGCGTGGGTGGCCTGCCCGAGATCGTGCGGCACGAGGAGACGGGGCTGCTGGTGGAGAACACGGTGGAATCGGTGCGGACGGCGGTAGCGAGGCTGCTGGACGATGCCGCTTGGGCGAGCCGTTTGGGCGCGGCCGGGCGCTCCTTAGTGGAGCAGCGGTTTACGATAGATCGAATGACGGTCGACACGCTCGCGGTTTACCGGAAGGTCCTCCAATGACCGAAGCATTTCTATACACGATGATGGCGGGCGTGTTCGGGCTGATCATCGGCAGCTTTCTGAACGTCTGCATCAGCCGCTTGCCGGACGACTATTCGATCGACGAGCCGCGTTCGCAGTGCCCGCGCTGCGGCAGGATGATCCAGTGGTACGACAACCTGCCCGTGGTGAGCTTCGTGATGCTTGGCGGCAAGGGGCGGTGCTGCGGAGAACCCATTTCGTTCCGCTACCCCGTTGTGGAGGCGCTGACGTGCGCATTGTTTGTCGGCGCGGTCTATCACTTTGGCGCAACGTGGGCGGCAGTGAAGTGGTGCGTTTTCTCGGCCATCCTGGTGGAACTCATCTTCTCCGATCTGGAAACGCGCATCCTGCCCGATGAGTTCACCAAGTGGGGCATGGCCCTGGGCGTGATGTTTTCCCCGGTTGTGCTTCTGCCGTATGGACTGGTCGGAGCAATGGTCTCCGTCTACTATCCGCAGGCCAGCGGCGCCATGGCTTCGTTTGTGAATTCCGTCCTGGCGGCTGCGCTGCTGGGGGGCGGGCTGTGGTTCCTGGGCTGGGCTTACGAACGGCTACGCGGGCGGGAAGGGCTCGGCTTTGGGGACGTCAAGATGGTGGCGATGATGGGCGCGTTTCTAGGCCTGGAGACGACACTGGTGGGCCTGATGGCCGGATCGCTACTGGGTACGGTGTTGGGCTTGGCGTGGATCAAGTTGAAGCGGCAAAGCTCCGACAACTATGAACTGCCCTTTGGTTCATTCCTCGGAGTGGGCGCGCTGCTGGCCGCGATTCTGAGTTTCTAGATCGGTCTGGCCCAGGCAGTGCCGCAGGCGTTGTACGGCCGCATCCGTCAGGTGAAGACCTCCGAGCGTCAGATCGGTGCGCGTAAAGGTAGCCTTGGTGAGCCCGTCATTGTCGTGAATGGAACTGGCGGTGAGAACGTGGTGGATCTCGTGGACCGCCACGCGCCCCAAAGCTCGTCCGAAGACATTCGGCGGGGTGAAGAGCGAGATGTGAGCATTCCCGCTTTCCATGACTCGCAGGACCGTGCCGCAATCGATCTCGACAAAGGGCAGGACCAGCCCGTCGGAGATGTGAGTGATGCCCAGCGTGTGGGACGTCCGGTTTCGGTCCGAGCGGGTGGGGCGGCAGGGCCCGGTGAGTACCAGGCTGACGACGCGGTCAAACGTTTCATTGGCGGCTTGACCGTGGCCGGGCCGCCACTCGATGTGGATGCCGGTCATCCTTAATGACTCTTCTGTCTCGGCCCGCAGGGCTTCCACAACGGCCTCGGGTGTCGAAGGGGGAACCGTCAGGAGAATTCCTACGCGGGCGGGCTCCGCGGCGAAGGCTTGGAGCACGGTTGCGACCAGGCAGACGACGCGAGAAACAGACATTTTTATCCTCTATGACAATCTTGTGACGAATGCCTGTCGATTTCAATACAAATCTTCAGAAGTTATAAAAGATTCATGGGCTTGGCCGAGTGCGACGGCGATCTGGCCGGTGGGCTTCGGGTTATGGCTGCCAAACCGAAGGGACGGGGGGCTCAAAAGAGCCGGATGCGATAAGATATGAAGGACTTCTTATCCATGCAGGCGTTACTGCAGACGTTGAAGCCGGGCTCGCCCGAATGGGTGCTCGCCCGGTCGCTGGATCCTGAGCGTCTTCCAGCACATATCGGGGTCATTATGGACGGCAACGGCCGGTGGGCCAACAGCCGGAGACTGCCGCGCGCGGCGGGTCACAAGGCGGGCGTGGAACCGGTGCGGATGACGGTGGAGACGTGTGCGCGGATGAACGTGCAATCCCTCACGTTGTACGCCTTCTCGGTGGAGAACTGGAAACGGCCTCGGACGGAAGTCGAGACGTTGTGGCGTCTGCTCTGCTACTACCTGAAGAAGGAAGTGGCCCACCTGATGCAAAACAACATCCGGCTGCGGGCCATCGGCCGGTTGGACGAGCTTTCAAGCGAAATCCGCAAGGAACTGGACAGCGCGGCGACGACGACTGCTGGAAACAGCGGACTGATTCTCAATCTGGCCATCAACTACGGTGGCCGCAGCGAGATTGTCGACGCGGTGAATCAGATTGTCGACGAGGCCAGACGGGCAGGGCGTCTGGACCAGCTAAAAATAGACGAGGATGCCATCAGCCGGAACCTGTACACGGCCGGGCAGCCTGAACCCGACCTGCTGATCCGCACTTCCGGCGAAATGCGGATTTCGAACTTTCTGCTGTGGCAGATTGCTTACGCCGAGCTCTACGTTACGGAGACTTACTGGCCGGATTTCAATCGGACCGCGCTGCTGGAGGCCCTGGCGGCGTACCAGAAGCGGGACCGCCGCTTTGGAGGGATTCGACCGGCGCCTGCCCGCGTGTGCGCCGACGATCCCGCGTTGGAAGCCGTCAGCTCACCCACCCGATGAAGCGGCTTCTTACCGGACTGGTCATCACCCCATTCTTCTTCTATGCCGTCGTCTTCGCGCCCGACTGGTTCTTTCTGGGCGTTCTGGCGACGGTCGGCTGCCTGTGCTTTTACGAGTATCAAGGCATCGTTGCGGCGCATTTCCCGGAGTCGGGTTCTGATCCGCGACACAGCCCGATCGGCTACCTGGCTGGCCTGCTGCTGCTGGTGCTGCCTAGCGGCGAATCGCTGTACCTGACGCTGTTTGCCCTGCTGGCCTGGATCCTGGCCATGAGGGTGAGGACCTTGCCGCGTGTGCTGCCAATTGCCGCGATGACGGTGTTTGGCGTGCTCTACGTATTCGGAGCATGGCGGTGCGGCGTGTTCCTGCACGCGCGCAGTCCGTGGTGGATGCTGTTTGCGGTGGCCATCAACTGGGTAGGCGACACGTTTGCTTTCTACTTCGGCAAGAACTTCGGCCGCCATAAACTGGCACCGTCGATCAGTCCAGGAAAGTCGTGGGAAGGGACCGTGGCTTCGACCGTATCCGCCATGGCATTGGGTGCGCTGTTCCTGCATTGGAAGTTCCCCGAGATCGGGCTGGGCCCAGGCCTGCTACTGTGCACGGCGGCCAATGTGGCGGGGCAGGTGGGCGACCTGTGTGAATCGGCCATCAAGCGCGGCGCGGGCGTGAAGGACAGCGGCAATCTGCTGCCCGGGCACGGCGGCTGGTTGGACCGCGTGGACTCCAGCCTGTTCTCTGTTCCTGTGGTTTACTGGTTGTTACAGCAGCGATGGATTCTCCCCTGATCTTCTTTGCCATTCAGTTTGCGGCGGCGGCGCATTCCGGGCAATATCGCAAAGGCACGAGGGTGCCCTATCTGATCCACCCGATGCGGGCGGCGGCCACCTTGTTGGATGCCGGCTGCAGTGAAACCCTGGCCGTGGCCGCGATCCTGCACGATACGGTGGAAGACTGCTCGGTGACCTACGGCCAGATTCGTTCCCTCTTCGGAGAACAGGTGGAAGAACTGGTGCGGGGCGCCAGCGAGCCGGATAGAGCGGCCACGTGGGAGGAGCGCAAGCAGCACACCATCGACCTGCTGCGATCGGCCAACGAGGACCTGCTGCTGGTGGCGATCGCCGACAAGATCGACAACATTCGTTCGATTCGCGAGGATTTCGCACTGCGCGGGGAGACCGCATGGACTCGATTTAAGCGCGGTCGCGAACAACAGCACTGGTATTACGAATCACTGGCAGGGGTGTTCCTTGACCGGCTCCACCAAGAGCCCGGGGCCCGGCTTGCCGCTTTGTTCGCCGCCGAAGTACGTGCTGTATTCGGCATGGAGCATCCCTAGATAGCCCTATCTTTAATCGATTTTGCATCTCAATTGCAATTGCGCGTCACCACCAGGCCGTGATTTCGCGTCATGGTAGGAGTATGTTCGCTCTCCATTCCTTCCGGTGTTGTTTCGGGGCTCTTCGCCTGGGATCAACGCCGTTGCTGGCGCTATGCGCATTCTCGGGATCACTCTACGCTCAAATCAACGTTCTGACTGCTAGCTATGACACGTTCCGGACGAATTCCACGAATTCGGAGACGGTATTGCAGCACTCGAACGTCAACCCTCAACAATTCGGGAAATTGTACACGTTGCAGGTGGATGGCCAGGTGTACGCTCAGCCGCTATATGTTTCCGGTGTGGATGTGCCGGGCTCAGGGCAGCGCGACCTTCTCCTGGTGGCCACGATGCACAACTCGGTATATGCGTTCGACGCGGCGGCCGCCCCGACCGATCCGCCGCTGTGGAAGGTCAATCTGGGCCCGCCGGTGCCCACCGCCAACTACAGTGTCGACTACTACTACACCGACATCAGCCCGGAGGCGGGGATTCTGTCCACTCCGGTGATTGACGTCTCGACGCGCACCCTTTACGTGGTGGCTTCGACGTACAGCGAGCGGACTTACTCATTCAAATTGCATGCCCTTGACTTGGCGACGGGGACGCCAGTGGCTGGGAGTCCGGCGACGATCACGGCCTCGGTGCAGGGCACCGGCTCGGACAACAAGGACAGCGTCGTGTCGTTCGTGCCGTCCGCCCATATCCAGCGTCCCTCGCTGCTGCTCTTGAACGGTGTGATCTATGTCGGATTCGGCTCACACGGAGATAGCGGCGTCTATCACGGCTGGTTGATGGGCTATAGCGCCTCGAACATTACCCAACAGGTGGCGCTGCTGAACACGTCGCCCGATGGCGAGGCCGGCTCGCTGTGGATGGCGGGTCACGCACCCTCGGTGGACGAGGAGGGGAATATCTATGTCTCCACGGCGAATGGGTTGTGGGACGGGCAGAGAAACTTCAGCCAGAGCATCCTGAAACTCGATGGCAAACTGGTGGTGAAGGACTGGTTCACACCGGACAACTATCAGTATCTGAATGACGTGGACAACGACCTCGGCTCCTCGGCGCCCATTCCGCTTCCGGGCACCGGTCTGCTGATCGGCGGCGGCAAAGAGGGCGTCCTCTACGTCATGAAGCGTGGCAATCTAGGCCAGTTCGGCGAGGGCAACCCGGGTGTCGTGCAGAGCTTCCGTGCCGCGCCGTCGGGTCTGTTTAACATGGCTTATTGGAACCGGCCGGGTGCTCCGCTGCTGTTTGTGCAGGGGTTTGGTGCACCGGTCCGAGCCTATCAACTGAAGGATGGGGTGTTCGATACCACCCCGGCGAGCGAGGCGGTGGATGCCGCTGGTATTCCCTTTCAAGGCATGACGGTCTCCTCGAACCAGGATGACGAACAGACGGCGATTCTTTGGGCCACCTCGACCGACGGCGGCAAGGTGGGGCGGCCGTGGCCCGGCGCTCTGCACGCCTACAAGGCGGCCGACCTTTCCCAGGAGCTTTGGAATAGCGAGACCGTGGTTGGCGATACCTTGCCCAGCTTCGCCAAGTTCGCCTCGCCCACCGTTGCGAATGGACGTGTGTACGTCCCCACGTTCTCGAACGAGGTGGCGGTGTACGGATTGCGGCCGGGCGGTTCCAGCGGATTGAAGCAGATCGGCGCGGCCAACGCTCTGAGTATGCAGAGTGGCGCTGTCTCCCCTGGTGAGTTGGTGGTGATTCTGGGCAGCGGCATCGGTCCCGAAACGCCTGTTGGCTACAAGGCGAACGGAGCGAGCACCACCGAGCTGCCGCAGACGTTGGGCGGCGTGCAAGTGCTGTTCGACGACCAGCCGGCCTCTCTTGTCTATGTCTCATCGACGAAGGCGCTGGCCGTGGTCCCGTACCCGGTGATCGGGAAGTCGTCGGTTAGTGTGGCCGTGCAGTATGGCGGGGAGACCACAGCTCCACTGACGATGGACGTGGTGGACGCGCATCCGGGCATCGCTACGGCGGATGGCAGCGGAGTGGGCGCGGGCGCCTTCGAGAACGAGGATACGACGGCCAATTCACCGGAGAATCCCGCCTACCCTCTCACGGTGATCAGCGCTCTTGTGACCGGGGTGGGCGTCACCGATCCACAGAACGACTCGCAGGGTGAGCCGGACGCGCCTTACCAACTCCCGCTGCCGAAGCTCCCTGTAACGGCGACTATCGGCGGAGCGGAAGCCAAGGTGCTGTATGCGGGCGGCAAGCCTGGCCTGGTGGGCCCGGTGATCTGGGTGCGGATCCAGGTGCCTGAGGAGATCGAACCAGGCAGCGCGGTACCCGTCGTGGTCCGTGTGGGCGACTACACCAGCCGTGCCGTGACCGTGTCGCTGGCCGGCGATGGCGCCTTGCCTCTGGTGACGAAGCGGCGCGTCGTCAACCGGCAATTCGGCAAGCAGTGAAGCAGGGCGGGGCAGTGGGCCGGCGCCGGCTGCCCCTTCCGTCTAGAACTTCCAGCGCAAATTCAATTGGCCCTGGCGTGGCGAACCGGCGGGCAGGAAGACGTGAGTGCTGGTGATGACGCCACCGTTGGCGTTGTTCACGGTCATGTTCGGCTGGCCGTAGTTGACGTGGTTCAACAGGTTCTGGAACGACGCGCCGATCTGCACTTCACCGGCCCGTTCAAAGCGCACCTTCTTGGTGACGCCCGCGTTGAACACCACATAGCCGGGGCCCTCCACCGTGTTGCGGCCCGCGTTGCCGAAGCGGCCGCCGGTGGGGACCGCGAATGTTGTGCGGTCGAACCAGGCACCAAGCGTGCCCGGATAGGTGACGGCGCCTACGGCATCGGGCCGGCCGCCAACGGTGTTGGTGTTCGAGGGATCACTGCCGGAAAATTGCGCATTCAGCCAATGCCCGGTGCTGAAATTGATGAGCGCGTTGATCTGCCATCCGCCCAGGAGCTTGCCTTTGCCGGTAGGCAGTTCCCACAAGGCCTGATTCATCCACTGGTGACGGGGAATGGAATAGACGTTGCCGCGGTCGCGGCGCCGATCGTAGGCGTCTTCGATCTGTGTGTTGATCTCGGCGTTGTTGGTGTCGTCGACTTCGCTCAGCTCCTTAGCCCAGACCCAGGTGGAGTTGAACTGTAGGCCGCGCGACATACGCTTGGTGATGCCGGTCTGTAGGCCCTGGTAGCTATTGTTGGCCCCGTTTTCGGCGAAGACGACATTGTTGTAGATGGGGTACGGGCGGCGCGACTGGGCGAAAGCCGTGGCAGACGCCCGCGGCTGGTTGATGTTGCGCATGTAGGGCAATTGCGTGCCCTTGGAGCCGATATAGCTGAGGCGCAGGCCGAAGTCGCGCGACAGTTCGCGTTCCACTGTCAGTGAATACTGCAGGGAGTAGGTGTTCTTCAGATCGGAAGCGAGGCCGTTGAGGTTGAGCGTACCGGCGCTGCCGGGGGCGGCGAAGGGCTGCGCCAATGTGAAGAGCGGGGCTCCGTTCGAGAACGCGTTGTTGCTGGTGGTGGAGACGGCGAAGGGGCCGGCCACCTGGCTGCCCAGCGCGCCCACTGAGTAGTGGCCGTAGTAGATGCCAGCGCCGCCGCGGACCACGGTCTTGCCGGAGTTGTCGACGCGGTAGGAGAAGCCGGCGCGCGGCGCCCAGTTGTTGTTGTCGGAGGTGCGCAGCGAGCGGCCCAGGCCGATGCTGTCGCCTGTGATGATGGGAAGCGTCGAAGGGTAATAGGGGCTGATGAGGCTGCGCGCGGCGGACGTCGGCAGGACGGCCGAGCCAGTGGCCATGTCGAAGTTGTAGAAGTTGTCTCCGCGCGCCGACGCTGGCTGGTTGTACTCGTAGCGGATGCCGTAGTTGAGGCTGAGGCGCGCGTTCAGCTTGAAGTCGTCCTGGACATAGAAAGAGGCGTCGGTCCAGCGGAAGTACTGCGCGGCGTAGGGGTCGAGACGAGTGACGGTGGTGGGCAGGCCGAGCAGGAAATCGCCGTAGGGCTGGCCGGTGTAGCGGTTCTGGAACGAGAAGTTGCCGAACAGGGCGGCGTTGGAGGTGACGTGCTTGTTCACCATCCAGTGGACCACTTCGGCTCCGGCCTTCAATGTGTGTCGGCCCGCGATTTTGGTGATGTTGTCGGCGAGTTGCCAGTGGTTGTCGACTACCGGGTTGAGCAGGCTCTGTGTGTAGGTGCTGAGGCCCGTGACGCTGAAGTTGGGCACGCCCGGCGCGCCGGAGCGAACGGGCAAGCCCGTGATGCCGATCTGGTCGAGCAAGCTCTGGCCCTTGACGTCGGCCGATGACTTCGATTCCAGCGCCACCAGGCCGGCGCGGAACTCGTTGAAGAGCGTGGGGCTCACGGTCCAGATGTCGCCGAAGCTGATGAAGTTCATCTGCCGCAGGTTCTTGGAGGTGCCTTCGGTGACGGGTGGCAACTGGCCACGGGCGCCGGGGATGTCGTAGTCGTCGTACTTCCACTGGTAGCGCAGGAACGCCGAGTGCGAGCTCGTGAAGTTGTGGTCGATGCGGGTCTCGAAGAGGTGGTGGACTTCCGGGCCGTTGAAGGCCGCGCGGTAATTGCCGGCGGTGAGCGAGGCGTCGCCGAAGTTGGGCAGGGGATAGAGCAGAGCCTGGGCCTTTAGAGCCTCGGGCGTCAGACGGCTGACCGGAATCTTGTTATCGGTGAACGGCGCGTTGTTGGCGTAAGGGTCTTTGACGGCGGCGCTGAACTGCCCACCGCGCTGGGCGAGCGTGGGCACGCTGGAAGTGAAGGGATAGCTGCGGACGCCGCGGATTTCTTCAAATGTGAGGAAGGCGAAGGTCTTGTCCTTGCGGATGGGGCCGCCGGCACTGAAGCCGAAGTCGTGGATGTTCTGGAACGGGCGGGCGGTGAGGAAGGGGTTGCGGGCGTCGAGTGCGGCGTTCTTGCCGTACCAGAAGAGATCGCCGTGATACTGATTGGTGCCGGACTTGGTCACGGTGGTCACAGTGCCCAGGCCACCGAACTCGGCGCGGTTGGTGGTGAGGTTGGCGGTGAACTCCTCGACGGCTTCCATGGACGGCTGCGAGACTGGATCGGGGCTACCGAAGTTGCCGAAGTTCGTCTCGATGCCGTCCACCTTGAGCTTCAGACCATTGGGGCCGCCGCCGGGCACCATCCAGTAGGCGCCGCTACCCATCTGCACGACACCAGGCACGGTGAGCGGCATGAGGTTGGCGATCAGGCCGGAGTCGCCCGAGTTGTTGTAGACGCTGCGCAGGTTGGAAGGAAGTTCCAGGATCTGCGTCTTCGAGAGGCCGAACGAGACGCTGGGCGATTCCGTCTGGATGACCGGCGAGGCTGACTCAGCCACAGTCACTTCGGCCGAGGACGACTCCAGCGCGAAGTGCAGATCCTGACGCAGTGTGCGGAATGCGGCCAGCGACAGTCCGGCGGCTTCCAGCTTGCGGAAGCCCTTGGCCTCGGCGGCCAGTTTGTAGGAGCCGGGCGCGAGGTTCGGGAAGAGATAATTGCCGGTGCTGTTGGTGGCGGTCTCGACGCGGATGCCGGTCGCCTCGTTGGTTAAGACCACGGCGGCGCTGGGGATAGGAGCGCCACTAGGGTCGACGGCCAAGCCTGTTACGGTGCCCAATGGCGACTGGGCCAGTAGACATACACTGAGGGCGCACAGGAAAAGAAGAAGACGCATAAGTCTTCATTTTGACATCATTGGACGCGTTCGTGCACATATCCGGCGGCGCTGAGGGATGCCATTAACTCCTGGATATGGCTGGTCCCGCGTGTCTCCATGGTGACGTCGATGACCGTGTCGCCGAGGTTGACGCCGTAATACGCGCGGTCGTGCATCGTCTCCACGATGTTGGCTTTTTGTTCCTCGATCACCTCGCACAGGCGGCGCAGCGCGCCAGGGTGATCGGTCAGGTGGATGCGCAGGCGAACGAGGCGGCCGTCCTTCACCAAGCCGCGCTCGATAATGCGTGAGAGCAGCGTGACATCGATATTGCCGCCGCAAACCAGCAGACCGATGCGCTTGCCCTGATAGGCTGTCTTACGTTGGAGCACTGCCGCCAAGGCTGCGGCGCCCGCACCCTCCGCCAGCATCTTTTCGCGTTCCAGCAGCAGCAGAATGGCGTTGGCGATCTCTTCCTCTTCCACGACCACCATGGAGTCGACGTATTTGCGCACCAGCGGGAGTGTCAGCTCGCCCACACGGCGCACGGCGATGCCGTCGGCGATGGTGGTGGCCGCGTCCACGGTGACGGGTCCGGTGCTCTTCAAGGCAGCGGCCATGGAGGGCACGCGCGCCGCTTCCACGCCCACGATCTCGATGCGCGGGTTGATCTCCTTCACGGCACAGGCCAGGCCGCCCAACAGGCCGCCGCCCCCGGCGGGCGCGATGATGACGTCGAGCGCGGGGTTTTGCGCCAGCATTTCCAGACCCAGCGTACCTTGCCCGGCGATCACCGCCTCGTCGTCAAATGGGTGCAGGAAGGTGAGGCCGTCGGCCTCGCACTGACGGACGGCTTCCTGGTAGGCCTCATCGTAGTTGCGGCCATGCAGGACTACCTCGGCCCCGTAGCCGCGGGTGGCCGAGACCTTCACCAGCGGCGTAGCCAGCGGCATGCAGATGCGCGAACGGATGCCGCGTGCGGTGGCATGGTAAGCCACGGCCTGGGCGTGGTTGCCGGCCGAGGCCGCGATGACGCCCCGCGACTTCTCCTGATCGGTCAGCGTGAGAATCTTGTTCAGGGCCCCGCGTTCCTTGAATGAGCCAGTGCGCTGCAGGTTCTCGAGCTTCAGATAAAGCTCATTACCGGAGAGCGCCGAGAGCGACTCGGAGTGAACTAAAGGGGAGAGGCGGATGGACTCGCGGATGCGCGTCATCGCCTGTTGGATTTCGACCAGTCCGATCATTGCGGAAGCACCAGATGCATGTACTTCAGACTAGCGCGGATGGACGGGCCAACTGGAGTGCTAGCGAATGTCGAGGCCCACCCGGCACTTGTGGTTCAGCGCTTCCTGCTCCATTTCGCGGTAGGCGCGGTTGCGGCGTGTGAGTTCGTCGAAGTCGACCAGATGCGCATCGAATTCGGGGCCGTCCACGCACGCAAACTTCACTTCCTTGCCGACAGTGACGCGGCAGCCTCCACACATACCGGTGCCGTCGATCATGACGGGATTCAGACTGGCGTGGAGCTTCAGACCCCACGTGCGCGTGGCTTCCGCGGCTGCCTTCATCATCGGAATGGGCCCGATGACGTGGCCTTCCTGGAAGGTGCCCGGACCGGCCAGGCTGTTGAGGAGTTGGACCACGTTGCCGTGGAAGCCGAAGGTGCCGTCGTCGGTGGCCCAATGGAGCTCGTCCACCGCTTCTTTCAGCTCGGCGTCGAGGATGCGATAGCTTTCGGAGCGGGCCCCGCACAAGGCCGTCACGCGGTTCCCGGCGTGGCGGAATGCCTTGGCCACGGGCAGGAGTTCAGCCACGCCCACGCCTCCGGCCATGCAGACGACGTTTTTGCCGGTGGGCATGGTGGCGGGCTCGCCCAGGGGACCGACGAGGTCGCACAGCAGGGCGCCGGGCTCGAAGGCCACGGCTTCCCGCGTGGTCTTGCCGATGGCCTGGATCACCATGGTGATCGATTGGCGCTCGGCGCTGGAGTCGACGATCGTGAGGGGGATGCGCTCGCTCGTTTCCAACGGGCGGATGATGATGAACTGCCCGGCCTTCCAGCGGCGCTGGATGCGTGGGGCCTCCACCTCCAGCAAGGTGACGAGGGGGGCCAGTTCCTTCTTGGCGAGGACGCGGTTCATCATTGCACCTCCGGTGTGCCGCTGAAGGCGTTGTGAATGGCCCTGGCGGCCGCCCGCCCGTCTTTCATGGCCAGAATGACAGTGGATCCACCTCGGACGACGTCGCCGCCGGCATAGACGTGGGGCATGGACGTCTCGCCCTGCTCGTCGATGAGGATGCGCCCGCGGCGGGTGATGAGCTGAGGGGTCACCTTCTGCAAGGTGGGGTTCGGAGCCTGGCCAATGGCGGCTACCACCGTGTCGACGGGGATGCGATGACGGCTGGCCTCGATGGGGACCGGGGCGCGGCGTCCGCTCTCGTCAGGCTCGCCAAGTTCCATGCGGATGCACTCGATCTCTTTGACATAGCCGTTCTCGTCACCGTACAGGGCGACGGGCGCGGCCAGGAACTCGAATTTGACACCCTCTTCCTCGGCGTGTTCGATCTCCTCCAGGCGGGCCTTGAGCTCGAGACGGCCGCGGCGGTAGAGGATGGTGGTGTCGCTGCCCATGCGGTTGGCCCAGCGGGCAGCGTCCATGGCCGAGTTGCCACCACCGACGACAATAGTGCGTTTGCCGACGCGGACCGGCGTCGGGGCGTCCGGGAATCGGAACGCCTCCATCAGGTTGATACGGGTGAGGAATTCGTTGGCCGTGTAGACGCCGACCAGATTCTCACCGGGAATGCCCATCATGTGCGGCAGGCCAGCGCCCGTGCCGATGAAGATGGCCTGGAAGCCCTCTTCCATCAGCTCCTTGAGCGTGGCCGTCTTGCCTACGATGAAGTCGACGACGAACTCCACACCCATGTTCTGGAGCCGGGCGATCTCCTCCCGCAGAATTTCGCGGGGGAGACGGAAGTTGGGGATACCGTAGGCGAGGACGCCGCCGAGCTTGTGGAGAGCTTCGAAGACGGTGACCTGGTAGTTCCAGCGGACGAGGTCGTAAGCGGCGATGAGGGAGGCGGGCCCGCTGCCGATGAGGGCGACCTTGGGGCCGGTGGGTTTTGGATAGCTGGTGGCCAGTTCCTGCATGCGCAGGCGGGCATGGTCGGCCGCGAAGCGTTCCAGGCTGCCGATGGCGACGGGGTCCCACTTGCGGCCAACGAGGCAGGCATCTTCACAGAAGAGTTCGTGCTGGCAGACGCGGCCGCAGACGCCGGGGAAGGGACTCTGTTCGCTGATGACGTCGTGAGCGCCCTGAGGGTCGCCTTCGGCCAGGCGGGCGATAAACCGTTTGATGTCCAGATGGAGCGGACAGGCCTCGATACAGGTTGGTTTGGCGCACTGCAAGCAGCGTTGGGCCTCTACACTCACCTGATCGGGGGTGAAGCCGAGCGCCACCTCCTGCGCTGTGCGTGCCCTAACTTGTGGATCCAGAAGGGGTAAAGCTTGTCTGGGCGCCTTCGGATTGGGTTTGTACTTCAGGGGCGGCACGGCCATGCCTGGAAATAAGCAATCAAGATACCAAAGTCTGCATTGCGTGATCTGGCGCACGGGGGAGGTGAACCCCTATGCTGGGGAACAGTGCGCAAGCTTCCCCGAGTTCGACAGGCGCGGCCGCTATGGCGCCGCTTGCTGGTATGGGTCCTCTATCTGGTTTTGGGTTACTACGCGCTGATCGTGGTCGCCCTGGCAGGTCTACGATTCATCGATCCGCCGTTCACCGGTGTTCACGTACAACGGCGTGTGGAATCGTGGTTTAAGAAGGGCAGGTATCAGAAGCGCTACACCTTCGTGCCGTTGGGGCGCATCTCGCCGAACTTCCAGTGGGCCGTCATCGCGGCCGAAGACGGGCATTTCTACAAGCACCATGGGTTTGATTGGGAACAGATCAGGGACGCGGTGGAGGACGGAATGGAGGATGGCCGCATCCGGGGTGCGTCGACGATCTCACAGCAACTGGTGAAGAACCTGTTCTTCACGACGGCGGGCTCGGCCATCCGGAAGGGGCTGGAGTTCACAATTACACCGTTGGCGGAGCTGATTCTGGGCAAGAAGCGGATTCTGGAACTGTACCTGAACGTGATCGAGTGGGGTCCGGGGGTCTTTGGGGCGGAAGCGGCGGCGCAGTACCACTACCACACGAGTGCGGCCCGGATCGGGCGGGACCAGGGTGCGCGGTTGGCGGCCATCCTGCCCAGCCCGCTGCGGCGCAGTCCCGGCCGCATGGACCGTTATTCGGCCATCATTCTCACGCGGATGGGGCAGTTGGGGCGGTAGCTGCCGGCCAGTCGGTGTGCGGAGAGACCTCATCGATGGCCCGGCTGAGGCTCTCGAGGCTGACTGGTTTGGAGACGTATGCGTCCATGCCCGCGGCGAGGCATTGTTCCCGGTAGCCGGCCATGGCATGGGCCGTCATGGCGATGATCGGGATCTTCCGGCCGCTCCCGTTTTCCCAGGCCCGGATGGCGGCGGAGGCGGCCCAGCCATCCATTTCCGGCATCTCGATATCCATGAAGACGACGTCGAAGGACTGTTCCTGGATGCGCGCCACAGCCTGCGCGCCGTTCTGGACGAGTTCGACGGTATGGCCGAGGCGGCCGAGCAGGGCGATGCCGACACGCTGATTGATGGGGTTGTCCTCAGCCAGAAGAATCTGGAGACGGCGAGCGGGGGCGGCCGGTTGGAGGTGGATCGGCGCAGCCTTGGAGTTCCGGTGCTCGCTGGAGCACACAACCTCCAAAATAGTGTCCATCAGGGCATGGGACGCCACGGGTTTCATGAGCAGCGCCGCGAGTTGGGCGGACTCACCGTGGTGACGGTCTTTCTGCTGGTAGCCGGAGGTGAGCATGACGACGGGATTGTGTTTCAGTTCCGCATCCTGCTTGATGTGGTCGAGCAGTGCGAAGCCGTCCTGGCCGGGCATGTGGCAATCCGTAACGACGAAAGAGATGGGCGGGTGGACCGGTGTGTCCGGGTGTAAAACCTGGATGGCCTCGGCTACACTGGACGCGCTCTCGACCAGCATGCCCCATCGCGCGAAGGTTTCGGCCAGGATACGGCGGTTGGTGGCGTTGTCATCGACGAGCAGGATGCGGCGCCCCCGAAGGCACGACGGATTCTTCGTGAAGGGCCGTATGCCGGGATCGACGGGCCGCAGGTAGCGGGCCGTGAAATGGAACGTACTGCCCACGCCAGGTTCGCTCTCGATCCACAGGCGGCCCTGCATCATTTGCACCAGGCGTGTGCAGATGGAGAGCCCCAGCCCGGTGCCGCCGTACTTGCGCGTTGTCGAGGCATCGGCCTGGCTGAATGCGGCGAAGATTGCCTGCTGCTTCTCGAGGGGCACACCGATTCCGGTGTCTTTCACGCGGAAGTGCAGATCCCAGGCGTCCGCGTGGACGGCCTCGATGCTGACGGAGACCTCGATCTCGCCGGCCGGAGTGAACTTGATGGCGTTGCCAACGAGGTTCGTGAGGATCTGGCGCAGGCGCGTGGGATCGCCCTGAACGAACTCGGGGACATCGGCCATGGTATGGCAGAGCAGCTCGAGCCCCTTCTCGTCCGCGCGCAGGGCCAGTGGCTGGAGGGCCTCGTGAATGGTCTGACCAAGGGGGAAGTCGACGGAGTCCAGGTCGAGCTTCCCGGCCTCGATCTTAGAGAAGTCGAGGATGTCGTTGATGAGGGTCAGCAGCGAATCCGCCGACCGCTTGACGATGTGGGCATACTCCAACTGATCGGGCTTCAGCCCGGAGGCGACCAGGAGCTCCGTCATGCCGATGACGCCGTTCATCGGGGTGCGAATTTCGTGGCTCATGTTGGCGAGGAACTCGCTCTTGGCCCGGCTGGCGGCCTCGGAGGCGTCTTTCGCCCTCTCGAGCTCTTCCTGAACCTGCCGCAGGGCGGTGATGTCGTGGAGGAGCCAGACCTGGATGTCGTCGTCTGAGTAGCCGCTGAATTCGACGACGCGCCGGGCGCCATCGTGGCGTCGGATGGTGGCGACCCGGCGTGGAGGTTCGCCCGCCGTGAGCTCGTCCAACGCACTCTGTTGTTCCGCTTCAGCGAATGCCAGTGCGACGGCCTCCAGATCCTCGGGCGTATGGCCGAGGAGTCGTTCGGCGGCGCGATTGAGATGAAGAGCTCCGGACTCGAGATGGATCGCCCCGTCGGGCAGACGGTCAATGAGACGGCGCAGACGCTGCTCATTCCGTTCGATGCGGAGTTCCGCCTCCTTCTGGTCGGTGATGTCCAGCGAGACACCCATGATGCGGCGCACACCGGTCACTTCGTCTATTACGACGCGGCAATGGGATCTGAGCCAGCGGGTCTCCCCGCCGGGGAGGACTACACGGTGCTGGTAGGTGGCGTTCCTGCCATCCACGATGGCGCTGGCGACGGCCTTGTCGACGATCGGCCGATCGTCGGGATGAATGGTATCGAGCGCGTGCCGATGGTCGAGAGCGGCATCAGGCAGTCCGCACAGCCGCAACATCTCGGGCGAGGCGTGAAACACGTCGTGATCGACATCGATCTCCCAGGTGGAGACACCGGTAGCGTCCTGGATGAGCTGGAGTTGCTCCCGCTTGACCAGTAGTTCCGTTTGGAGGCGCTTTCGATCAGTGATGTCCTCGGCAACGAGGACGAACTGCGCCGGGCTACCGCCCGAGGCGCCCGCTACGGAGACTTTTGCGTAGACCCAGATGACCCGGCCGTCCTTGCGGACCCATCGACGCTCTGCCGTGAACTCGGAGAGCTGCCCCGCCAGCAGGCGGTCGTACTGCTCGAAGATCACCGCCCGGTCATCGGGGTGGACCAGGCGCTGCAGCGGCAGGCACGTCAACTCGGCAAGCGAGTAACCGGTGAGAGCGGACATGCGGCGATTGGCGTGAACGAACAGGCGTGTCTCGTGCGTGACGAGCGCGAAGCCGACCGCGGCGGCCTCTATCGCCCCGGTCATCCACGAGGTGTGGGGTTGGCCGAGCTGACCGAACTGGTGCAACCAGGATTCTCTCGGAACCGTTTCGACGGGTGCCTGGCCGTTCACTTGTTCGTCAGTGTTCTGCATGTGCGTCACTAGCCTCGAATAAAGAGACGGACCAGCGTCTGGTTCAACAGCAGATGGGCGATCTCCCCGAAGGTAACGGGGCCTGCGATGCAGCCGGTGGGGCGTCCTTCCATCTGACCATGGAGGTAATTCAGGACACAGTTGCAGGCGAAATCGGGCTCTGCATCGCCCTGGGCGGCGTCTGCGAGCTTCTTGCCGTAATCGCCGACCGGGGCCGCAAGCCGGTATTCGACGCCCTCGAATACTGGCGCGAAGAACCTCACCACACCGCTCCATGGGTCGATTTCCTGGATGCTGACGTTGACGATGGAGCCGTTGTAATCGGCGGTCAACGGAAGGTGGCCATCGGCATGGATGGACTGCAGGTAGCTAGCTGCGGAGACCGGGCTGCCGTCGACGATGCAGGTGGAGGCTGAGAATCCGGTGGAAGGGAACTGCAGCCGCGCGCCGTTGCCGGGATGGAAGATGTTGACGATGCCGACTTCCGCCAATTTGCCAGTAGGGAGGGTGACATGCATCGCCACCGCGTCGTCCGTCGACCATATGCCGGTTAGTCCGTTCACGGCCAGCGGGCTGCGGGCCGCGGCTTCCGACATATGCACACCGGCGACCCAACCGACAACGGGCTTGATGAAGATGCCGGGGTAGTTGGCGGCATCGCGCGCATAGGCGGCATGCACGGGGCTGCCGGCGGGCACGATGAGCGCCGTGAAGCCATTGTCTGGAGCGTCGTCCAGGAGACCCGGCAAGGTCGCCGTTGTGTACGACAGGATCCTCGCAGCCGCGGCCGACGCGGGCAGCCGGTTGACGAAGACTTTGTCGCGCGTGCAGACGCCGCCCTCGCCGTCCATGAAGTAGGGCGTTGTCCCGGCAATCCAGTTGCCCGCCGGCAGGGTGCGCAGGGCCTGTTCGTCGCCAGCCAGCAGAAGGGGGCTTCCGTGTCTGATCTCCTCAACGGTGGACTCGATGGACATCAGCATGGGGATTCCTTAATTCACCAACGCCTCAAGCTCGGACGTGAGCAGGGACTCAAATTTCACACAGAACTCGCGCGCGTGGTGGCAGAGAGAGGGGAGCGCTGCGCCCGAGGGGTCGCTCTTGTACCGTAGCCGGATGGTGAAGACGAGCATGTTGAACGAGAGGTTGGATGAGCGCACCTCCTTGGACCCAGTGACGAGTTGTGTCCAGCAGGGATGGTCAGGAGGAGGAATCATCGGGAACCTGGCAACATACGTTATATCGTCAGGAATGGGGCGGGACAGTAGAGAAGCTACTTCGCGCAATCTCTAGAAACGATGGGCGTAGGGCGAAGATCGGGCGGCGGGTTGACTGAGCTGGACTGACATCCCGTATAGACGGGATCAGGCGGTGAACAACAGACGGAGCCCCGGCGTCGACCCAGGGCTCCGGATGGTGCGAAGCGGTTTACTCTTCGTCGTCCTCTTCGGGATCGTAGTGAGTGAGAAAGGTCTGCGAGATGTGGTCGTGCCACGTCAGCGAGTCGCGGTCCGCCACCGACCAAAGAACGCCCATTCCCACGCTTGCCAGGCTGATCCAGCCGGAGAACATGCGGACAAAACGCTGCGATGACGTGGGCCGGTGGCCGTCGAAGCTTACGATCTGCAAGTGCGCACCCTGGAGGCCCAAGGTCACCTGGCCGAACATGCAGAACAGCAGTTTGTACACGCCGGCGATCAGGATGGTCGCGAAGCCGTAGCAGAAGTAGAACGGTATCCCAGTCGGGATCGAACCCAGCGAGAGTCGCACCGTCAGGAGGAACAAACCCACCATGCCGAGCACAAGTCCGCAGTCGAAAAGAGTCGCCATGCCCCGCAACACCAGGGGCGCCACTGGGTAATCGCTGCGGCGGTCCATCTCCCGGCTAAACGGCTGGCTGGGCGGTGCCGGCGTTTCGAAATCGAATGCCGTCTGACCGGCTGTCTGCTTGCGCGCGCGAGGCGCGGATGGGCCACGCTGGCGTGGTGCCGATGGTTGGGGTGCGTCGTAGTCGCCCAACCCGATCACCTTGCGAGGCTCGCGGTAAGGGAACAACGGCGGCTGCATCGGGCGGCCCCCAGTGCGTTCGACGGCGGGATTGGAATGGACGGCCTTCAGGCGCTGGGCCTGCTCGCTGGATGGTCGCTCCGGTTGATAGTCGAGATCCGGCGCGGCGGCGCCGTCGACGATGGGGTAGTACCCGTTGCCTTCGTCCATGCGGCGCTGGCACTTCGCGCAACGCATCTGATGGGAATGGTTCTCGGCTCCGCAGTATCTGCAACGCATACACTATTCCTCTGTCACCTGTAATCAGGGCAGTTGGCTATCGGCTGGTGGCTTCCCAAGTCGTTGAAGAATCCCGTCTTGCGGGTTCTCTTTTTCCCATGCTAGGGTTGAGCCTTGAGCCTCTTGTCTTTGCGCCGCAGGCGAATCGAGGTAACCGCCCGACGGTACTGTCTTCTCTTAAGTAACATAAGTACCTTACTTTGTCACTATTTTTCGATCCTCTCGATCAAGTTGTACTGGAACCTCAGTCCGATGCGTCCATTGAGGGAAATGCGTTCCTTCTCAGGATTAGTGTTGGCGGTTGCCGCTTTGTCTCTCCTTTCCGCCACTGTCTGGGCACAGGACTACCGCTCTCCGATGCTCGGTCCCTCGGTTGGCTTGGCGCCCCAAACTCCGCCACCCAAACCTCCTGACGTTCCGAAGATTCTCCGCAAGGACCCGCCACCACCTGGGATCGTCGTCATGCGCGGCATCCTCCAGAATCAAGAGGGCGACGTGACCCATCTCCGCGAGAAGGCGGAAGTCGAGTCCGTCGAGTACCTGCTGACGGCGGACGAGATCGATTACAACCAGGAGCTGGGCATCGCCGAGGCTCGCGGCCACGTTCACTTCACCAACTTCGTCAGCGCCGAACAGCTTTGGGCCGACCGCATCGACTTCAACTTCAAGGAGAGCTCCGGCACTTTCTACAAAGTGCATGGCTCCGCCTACGGCAAGATCGATCAACGGCCCGGCATCCTCACAACTGGAAATCCCTTTTTGTTCGAAGGAGATTGGGCGGAGAAGTTCAAGGATCGCTACGTCCTGCATGACGGCCTTATTACCAACTGTGAGATGCCCCACGCCTGGTGGACCCTGCGCGCGCCGACCATTGATCTGGTCCCCAACGACCGCGCTCTCGCTTACAAGAGTTGGCTTCGACTGAAAAGTATCCCGCTGCTGTACTCCCCGGTCTTCTACAAAGACCTGTCGAGCAATGCTCGCCGCAGCGGGTTCCTGACTCCTAATATCGGCAATAGCAACCGCCGCGGCCTAATGTTTGGGCTCGGCTACTTCTGGGCGATCAACAGGAGCTACGACCTCACCTACCGGCCCCAGTACTTCACCCAGCGTGGTTTGGCCAATACCGTCGACTTCCGTGGCAAGCCGACAGCAAATTCCGATTTCAATGCGTACGTTTACGGTGTGAACGATCGTGGATACCTTGAGAATGACGGTACCCGCACGAAGCAGGGTGGCTACATCATCTCCATCACCGGCAAGGCTCAGTTGCCCAACGGCTTCTACGCACGCGGCGTATTCAATTACCTCAGCAGTCTCACCTTTCGTCAGGCATTCACGGAAAGCTTCAACGAAGCAGTGGTATCTGAAGTAAACAGTGTTGGTTTTGTGAAGAAGGATTGGTCGTCCTATAGCTTGAATCTGGTCTTCACCCGGCAGCAGAACTTCCAGAGCCTGCAGCCCGGCGACACCATTCTGGTGCAGAAGTTGCCCCAGATCGAGTTCGACAGCCGCGACCGGCAGATCAACAAGAAAGTGCTGCCGATCTGGGTGTCGTGGGACACCAGTGCCGGTCTGGTACGGCGGACTCAGCCTCTCTTCCAGACACGCCAGTCGGTGCAGCGCTTCGACGCGCAGCCGCGCATCATGACGGCGCTCCATTGGAAGGACATTCATCTGATTCCCGCGTTCTCACTGCGCGAGACCTACTACGGGGCGTCGTTTCTCACCGCCGCTGAACAGCAGAGCGGCAAAGAGGTCACGGGCAAGGACATTAACCGGTTTACACGTGAGTTCTCGGCTGACCTGATCCTGCCTACACTTGAGCGTGTCTATGACGCGCCCAAATGGATCGGTTCCAAGCTCAAGCACACTATCGAGCCGCGGGCTTCCTTCCGCACCGTCTCGGGCGTTCAGGACTTCAACCGCATCATCCGTTTCGACGAGATGGACCTGTTGTCCAATATGACAGAGGTTGAGGTTTCGCTGGCTAACCGATTGTGGGCCAAGACAAAAACAGGCACCATCTACGACTTCTTCAATTGGGAGCTGCGCCAGAAGCGGTATCTCGACCCTGACTTTGGCGGCGCCCTGATTCCTGGCCAGCGCAATGTCTTCCTGACGTCGACCGACCTGACACCATACGCGTTTCTCGACCAGCTCCGGAACTACTCGCCCATTGTCTCCTCCATGCGGATCCAGCCCCGGCCGGGCTTCAGCGTCGAGTGGCGTGACGACTACGACCCGCTCCGCGGCAAGATTACCAACAGCAGCATCACGGCGGATGCTCGGGTAGACCAGTACTTTGTCTCGCTGGGCCACAACAAGGTATCGTGCGTGCCGCTGGTGGGGGTCGACCCCGGGCAGCGCGACCAGTTCTGCGCCGACGCTCCTTCCGGCCAGCTCCTCTCGCCGCCGTCGAACCAGTTGCGCGCGATGATCGGTTTGGGCCAGGAGAACAAGCGCGGCTGGAATGCCGGGTTCCTGGCCATCTACGACTACAAGACCGCGACCATGCAATACGCCAACACTCAGCTCACGTACAACACGAGCTGTTGCGCGTTCAGCGGTCAATTCAGACGGTTTAACATCGGTTCCAGAAATGAGAATCAGTTCCGGGTGGCCTTCGTCATCGCCAATATCGGCAGCTTCGGCACGCTGAAACGGCAAGAACGCCTGTTCTAGCCGGAAGCTGTCTCCGGGCTGCCAGGCGCTGCATACCAGCTAGAACTCTCCGACAGCTACATCTCCTCAATTCGGAGGGGCGATGCCGGAGACTTCCATTCCCGTTCATACTCCCGGCGCACAAACTCGGCCGCTTCCGGCTTCTGCTGCGCTTCGAGCGACTTCATCAGGCCGAACAACATGCGGCCATTGCGAGCCGAGCGCCGCAGTCCTTCGCGAAAGACCGCCTCGGCACCGGCCCCGTCACCGGAGCGTAGCAACGCCGCACCCAGCGACTCCCGAAGCGGCATGTACCAGGCGGGCGGTTCGTCATAGTTCAAGTCATCCTGCAAGGCAACGGCCCGCTGCCAATGGGGCACGGCTGCTTTGGCATCCGGCGCGAGACGGGCCTGCAGGATCTCGTCCGCCATCGCCAGAACGTTGACCGCCTTGCTGTTCATCCACGGCCACTCCGCCGGGACCTTTGCCCGGGCTTCCTGGAACAGCGCGGCTTCGCGAGCCGCCACGGCCCGGTCTCCTTGGGCTGCCGAAGACAAGGCGCGGGCCCAGTGCCACAACGCCGTGGTGGCCAGCAGTTTCGGATGAGGCTTGGCCAACCCCAACAGCTCATCCCAGCGGCCGAAGCGGACACGCATGAAGATGGCATACGGAGTGAACGCATCCAACATCTCGGGCATACTTTCGACGACGGCGGATGACTCTTTGTTCATCAGGTCGGCGGCTGCGATGGCTTCCACCGGGCGGCCCTGCATGCCTCTGGAATAGGCGATGAAGTGCACGTTGTGGATGTAGTAGCCGAGATAGCTGCTCTGGACGCCGGTGCGTGCGAAGTATTCGCGATCGACCTGGGCAGCGCGCTCGTTCACCGAGGCGGCCGTCTCCCAATCACCGAGAATGACCCAGATGTGACCCGGCATGTGCACCATGTGGCCCGCGGCGGGCATGATGGCCATCAACCGTTGAGCCGAGGGCACGGCGCGCTCCGGTGATGGCGACATCTCGACCGCATGGATGTAGAAATGATTTGCTCCGGGATGGTTCGGGTGGCGGCGCATTACCTGCTCCAGCGTTTCGACAGCCTTGGCCATACCCGCAGCCGGCGTGCCGTCGGCGTTCCACCACTTCCATCGGGACTTCACCATGATGCTCTCGGCGTACAGCGCCGCGGCGTCCGGATCGTCGGGGTACCGCTCGTGCAGGTTGCGCATCGCCGCGATGGCTTGGTCGGGCCGATACTCGGGACAGCGGCTCGCTGCTGAGTCCAGGTAGGCCGTTTCATAGGCGGACCCGGTCAGCTTCGACGCCTTCTCGATTGCCGCGCACCCCTCTTTCAGGTTGACGTCCCCGTCCATGTCCATGTTGATGTGCGGACCCAAGGCCATGGCAATGCCCCACAGGGGCTTAATGGCCTTGGGGTCGAGTTCGGCTGCCTTGCGGAACGACCGCAGAGCCTCGTAGCGGTTGAAGCCGTACATGAGGTTGAGACCCTGGTCGAAGTACTTCTGCGCATCGGGATTGGTGGTTGCGATGCGATGCGAGTAGGGTCCGAGATGGCCCAGTAACTCGACCGGCCGCTCTCCCGGCGGTGTGACGTGGTGCGAGTGCTGGGCGCCGGCCGAGGCCGCTGCAAGAAGGATGGCGGACAGGATTCTCATGGGTTGAGTCATGTGGTTCATCTCCTAGCCATTACGATGGCGATCGGTGATCTGGATGCCTTGTTCGGCGGTGAGCCCGTGCTCCGAACAACTCCCCTCGTTGTTCAGATTATGGCGCAGTTTCGGGCAGGGATTACCCGATGGTTGGTGCTTGGAAGGCCAGCTTCCCCGTGGGTCCGGAACCGGTGCTCGATTGCTTCCTGGTCCGGGGCTACGTCCAGCAAGGCACGGCCTGGGTGGAGCGCATCACTGTGAGAAGGAGGGCGTAGGGCAGGGAACAGACGAAGGAACTAGACGTGGGGCGCCGGCGGGTCCAGGCGGGATTACTCGTCAATCTGTAGGGTTTCGGAGAGGTGCTCGTCGATCTCCACGAGCCGGGTGCGCAGGCGGTTGTACTCCTGCTCCCGCTGTCTGACCTTGTCGGCCAGATGCAGGCAAGCCAAAACAGCGACGCGGGTCGGGTCCGCTCCAGCACTCCGGGTTGCGATCTGATTCATCAACTCATCCACGGCGTGGGCAAGTTCTTCAGTATCACCGGATTCGCCGGAGGAGCGCAGCGTGTAGGGCTGCTGGAAAATGGTGACACGCACCAGCTTCTTCTCGTTCGATCCCGCGTCCACTATAGGTTCTCCCCTCTCAGCCTTCGGTGAGCAGATCCATCTGCTCCACCTGGGACAACAGGGTTTTGATGCGGGTGGCAGCTTGCTTTTGGCGGCTGCGCAACCCTTCTGCTTCGGTACGAATGCGAGCAGCCTCTTCCTGTGCTTCCGAAGCGGCTGTCTCGGCTGCCTCACGGGCGGCGAGGGCTTCGCGGAGCTGGGCTTCCAGCTCCGCATTTCTATCCTTCAGCCGGGTGATGACTCCAGTCACGTTCTCCAGGCGGGTTTCCAACCTCGCCAGGATTTCGTCTTCTTCTTCCCGGATGGGGTGCATGGGTGTCTGTCTCCTGGAACTCTAAACGAGGGCGGCCTTGGCCTTTTCGACGAGCGCCGAAAAAGCCTTCGGTTCATTCAAAGCCAAGTCTGCGAGGATTTTGCGGTTCAGTTCAATCCCGGCCTTCTTCAGCCCACCGATGAACTTCGAGTAGCTGGTTCCGTTCGCCCGGCATCCAGCGTTCACGCGCAGGATGAACAGGGCCCGGTATTCGCGCTTCTTGCGGCGACGGCCGACATACCCATAGCGGAGAGCCTTTTCAACGGCTTCCTGGGCGGCGCGATACAACTTGCTCTTAGTGAGGAAGAAGCCTTTTGCCAGCTTCAGCGTTTTCCGCCGCGCGTCGCGGCGGTTTGTAGATCGTTTAACTCTTGGCACGTTTCATCTCCTGTTGGAATGCCCGAAAAAATCAGGGCTACGGGGTCCGCCTCAAAAAGTGGCGGAGTTGAACAGGCTCCTTACGGGGCCTGACGGGCGGCGGCTCGGGCACGTGCCCCGCGCTCGGCGCGCTCGCCCTACGCCCTTAGTAGGGCAGCATCTCGGACAGTTTAGCCTGATCGGCCGCATCGGCGACTACAGACTGACCGAGCTTACGCTTCCGCGAACGGGATTTGGAGGTCAGGATGTGGCGGGAGAACGCATGATTGCGAACGATCTTGCCAGTCCCGGTCTTCTTGAACCGTTTGGACGCGCCTTTGTGTGTTTTCAGCTTGAGCTTTGCCATTGGTTTTGTCCTGGTGATACCCACAGACTGACGTCTTGCGGGGAAAGGATCCCTCTTAGTCTAGCACGCCGGGGGAGGTATAAAAAACGAAGGCGGCCAGCCGATTAGCCTGAAATCGCAGTCGTTTGGGCGGTGTGCTTTCGCACGACGCCGGCCAGCCCCGCGGGCAGTTCATGTTTCGGGATGGCGTCCGAGGCGCCCAGCAGAGTTGCGGTGTGAAGATACTCGGCGGATGCTCCGGACATGACCACTACGGGAATCGCTGGGTAGCTGGTACGGATGCGGCGCAGTGTCTCAAATCCGTCCGGTTCGGGCATGAAGATGTCCAGAAACACCAGATCCGGTGACACCTTGTCAATCCGGGCGACGGCGGCTCGGCCGTCCTCTGCCTCCACGGTCCGGTATCCTTCGCCGCTTAGGTTCCTGCTGAGCAAGGCCCGAAACTGGGGATCGTCGTCCACAATCATGATCAAAGGCGGGGCGTCGGTGCCGCGCGGGGCGACGGGCGCGATACTTACGGGAACAGGTGACTGACCGCTCTGTCTGTAGCTCCCTGGCAGAATGACTTTTAGGGAGGCCTCCCCACCAGCTACGGAGGATGCGGTCAGGCTGCCGCCCAACCGGTCGAGCGTGGCCGTCAGCATCATCATCGTCATGCGCCTTTGCGAACTCGCCACCCACGAACCTAGCGGGTCGGAAAGCAGGAACTGGATTTTCGCTTTTCCATCGCCATTTTGGGTGGCGATGGTGATCTTCCCTCTGCCCGTCGAATTCCCGCAAGCAAACCGGAGGATCTCGCTAAGCACCTCAGTCAATTCCGGGCCAGACACCCGTACCGCCACGTCATTCGACGGGAAGCAGGTTTCTATCGCGGGCCAGCTCTCCGGCGCCTCGGCGATCAGCTCCAAAAGGGTGGAAAGCAGGGTTGAGGACTCATTCCTGGTCGCTTGAGGGGAAGGCGACACGGGCAGGGAACGGATCGTCTCGAGCGCCCGAGCGCAGGACCGCGCTACCTCCTGCGCAAAGTCGAAGAGCGGATGGTCCTCGGGCAGACTGCCGAGCATGAGCTCACAGAATCCCCCGATGGTCGTGAACTGGTTGTTGAGGTCGTGAGCGAGACGGCTGGTGTCACGGCCGATGGTGTAGAGCCGGTCCAGATGGTCCAGTGTGGCGTTGTCGAACGTCTGCTCGGCGTGGTTAGTCATTGTAAGGGACGCTGGCGAGGCCGGGCGACCTTCCGCACCGCTGAATCGCGGAAGACCGCCCACCTCTATTACGGGAAGACTCGACACTGGTATGAACTCCTTTGCCGCCCGCTCGTGGTCCACGAGCTCGGCATGGATGGTCCGTTGCATCCCAGAACTCTTCCGCTCACTTGGCGTTGGCGGGCCTTTCGCCATTCAGATCCGGATTGCAAACTCTTAACCTCTCGCGGCCCGAGTTGACGAAACCTGCCACTCAACACAGAGCACGCCGCGGGCCAATCTTCGGATATCGCTGCAGCTTCTATCGTTATCGCTGTCCCTCCAATTCTCCTAACCACCGTCCGACCGCGTGTTCGACTCGGAATGAGACAGAGCCGTCACGATTCAGAACAAAAATCCGTGCATGGGATGCCATGCGGGCAAGATCTGAAGTTCTGCCGCACTTCGGACGATTGGGTACTAGAATTGCCAGTACAATGGTCTGGATCCTTTGTGGTCTTGGGTTCGATCCGGCTTACACCCATCCCACCGGAGCAGTGGCTTTGGGCGGCGGGTCCGAACCTGGTTTGGTCGACCGGCTGGAAGGCGTGCCGGAATGCCGGTCCCGGTGGTGGAGTTGGCCAGTTTGCCATCAGGCCCCGGTCGTTGCGGCCAGGAGGACGACATGTGCGAAGCCCGGACCGGACACCCTGATCGCGAGCCGGACAAGTGCTGTGGTTTGTTCGGTGCGGCACGGCGCGGGGCGTTTGGAACGGAAAGGCGGCTGGCCGTGATCGAGGCCGAAAATCACCAGTCGATTTTGGCTAAGTTCTTGTGCGACAATTCCCAGATTAATACTATATTCATCAGACCGAATAAATATGTCATGCGTTTGTCGGTCATTGTAATTACCCAGCCGATCGTTGTGTTCCTGGGTTCGTCCGCTGCAGGCCGGGGCACCGGCGGCGCCAGGCGGTCCTCGCGGTATTTCGATTTGAATGTTTCCGTGACCGAGACGGTGGAGGCGGCGCGTGGTTAGCGCCTGGAAGGCTGGCGTGGGGCTGGACGCTTCGACGTGGAGCCCGGTGTTTGCTGACGGACTTGGCAGCGCAGCGGCGGCCATGATGGCTGCTCCCACGATTCTGATGAGGTTTTTGCCCGGGCTGGGCGCCGCCCAAGGACAATTGCGCACTGTTGTGCCGGGTTTTTACGACGCGAAGAAGGAAGGCCTTGCACTCGGGCCAATTCTGCGATTTACTTTCCGTGCGATGCCGGACAAGAATGTGTTATACGATGAGGCCGAGGCCTGCCGTTTGAGGCACGACCTGCTGGGCCCGTTGAATATTGCCTCAGGGTTTCTTGAACTGCTCAGCTCGGAATTGGGTGCCGGCAGCAGTTCGGTGGCGGCGGAGTATCTGAGCCGGGCACGAGATGGAGTCGCTCGGGCCATTCAGCTCGCGATCAAGATCGGCACGGTTCCGGATGGACAGATTGGGGGAGATCCGGTGAGTACCTTGGAGAACACAGCGACCAACAAAGACCGCAGCCCGGGGGATGGTGCGGACTGATGCACCCGAGACCTGATCCTGACAATCGGTGGCAGATTCTGGTCGCCGACGATGACCCGGCGGCAATCGCGCTCCTGAAAGCTGTCCTCTCCGGCCTGGACGTCACCATCACCGGTGCCGAGACCGGTGCGGAAGCCCTCGAGATCGTCCGGACGCGCCCACCCGGCCTAGTCCTGCTAGACCTCATAATGCCCGACGTGCGTGGCCTGGAACTGCTGGATCAGATCATCCAGACCAGCCCGGAGACGGACGTCATCCTGATCACTGCCCATTACTCCACCGATTCGGCGGTGGAGGCGGTGCAGCGTGGCGCCTTCGACTACCTCACGAAGCCGATCTCAATCGACAAGCTGAGGCAGAAGATCATCGCCTGGACGGAGCAGAAACAGAAGCGTACCGCCGCCCACGAACTGGAATCGAAGCTGGTCGAGATCTCGCAGTGCGAAGGCCTGCTGGGCATGAGCCCGGCCATGATGGAGGTCTTCAACCGCATGCAACGCATCGCTCCGCACTACTCGACGGCCTTGGTGACGGGTGAGACCGGCACTGGCAAAGAGGTGCTGGCGCGGGTACTCCATCAGTTGAGTCCGGTTTCCGATGGGCCGTTTGTGGTCTGCAACTGCGCGGCGCTGCCGGAGAGCCTCTTTGAAAGCGAACTGTTTGGTCATATTCGCGGTGCCTATACGGGTGCCGTGGACACCAAGAAGGGGCTCCTGGAATCGGCTGACGGCGGCACGCTGTTTCTCGACGAGATCGCCGAGGTGCCGATGGCGATGCAGGCTAAGCTTCTGCGCGTACTCCAGAACCGGCAGTTTCAGAGGATCGGCGACCCCACGGCTCGCAAGGTGACGGTGCGTATCATCTGCGCCACCCACCGCAACTTACGCACCATGGTCGACGAACGCCTGTTCCGCGAGGACCTGTACTATCGTCTGGCGCACGTCGAGCTGAGGCTCCCTCGCCTGGTGGACCGCCAGGACGATTTACGGCTGCTGGTCCATCATTTCCTGACCAAGTTCGGCGACCAGTTCGGCAAGCCCGGGCTGACGCTGAGCCGCGCCGCCAAGGCGCTTGCCTGGCGTTATCCCTGGCCTGGCAACGTTCGGGAGCTGGAGAACTCACTGAACTACTGCGCCATGATGTGCCGGGGCAACGTCATCAATATCGAAGATTTCCCGGAATCGATCTCGCAGTACAAAGTGGACGGAGGCCGGTCGGTCACCTTCACGGACGACGAAGACATGGTGTCGTTGGAAGAAGTGGAACGCCGCTATGTTCAGCAGGTTCTCGATCGGGTTCAAGGAAACCGAACCAAGGCTGCTGAGATTCTGGGCATCGGACGGGCGACGCTCTACCGGATTCTGGGCCGCGGGCGTGCGGATGCGGACCCGGAGCCTGCGCCGAGGAAGAGTCGGCAGTCGGCGTGACGGGCCTAGTTCAGCTCCTGTGGGTCCAGCAATAGTTTGGCGTCGGCCCGGAACTTCTTGTAGTTCGAGTAGTTCTGGTCATTCTCGTAGGTGAAGTAGACTTTGCCCGCCTTGCGCCGGCCACTGACGACAATGCGCTGCAGCAGCCAGACGCCGTCCACCAGCACGAGATCCGACTTCACGATCGCCCCCTTGGGCGCTCCGTCGAAGTCGTGCAGCCACTCCGCTTCCAGGTGAATCGGCATGTGCGTCTGTTTGTCGATCCAGAAGCGGAGCCTCATGTCCTGCGCGCATTCCGTGCGCCGTTTGGGTCTCGGCGTCCCCCGCTTCGGCCACGTCTCCACCACCCAGGTGTCACGGCCGCGCAGAGGCTGCTCGCCCAGGAATCGCGCCTGGTGATACCGCAACACCAGCGCCGTGTCGATCTTGAAGCGCCGTTCCTCGGCTGAGAAGTAGTGCCTCCGGCGCTCTTCCAACGGTGTCTGCAACCGATACTGCTCCACCTTGCGGTAGCGCTGCTCCTCTTCTTCAGTTACCTCCGGGGAGAGCGGCTCGCCGCGGATCGCGACCATCCGGCTGTATGGCTCGCCGGCCACAAACGTGACCTCATAGGTCACCCAGTTGGTGCCGCGCGGAGACCCGTCGGGCAATGTCTCTTTGTAACGGATGTCTTCGGTGTAAACGAAACGGGCCGCCTGAGCCCGGTTGGTGGACTCGGCGGCGTGCATCTCTTCCAGCAACTCGCGCGGCTCCGGCAACTGCGCCGAGGCGGAGCAGAGGGCTAAACCAAGTAGAACTATTGGCTTTCGGTGAATTCTTCGTGCCACGCCATCTGAATCGCTTCGAGTTTTGCCTCGTTCGACTTCTCAGGGTCGTCTTCGAAACCGTCAAGGCTCGTCACCATTTTATGCAGGTCTGTAAACCGAACGGTGAGCGGGTCGAGTTCCGGGTTCTGTTCAAAGAGGGCGATGGCGATGTCTTCAAAGTCGTTCCAGGTCATGGCTAGATCTTGGTCCCTTTTAAGGCGGCGCGCACGGCCGTGTTCATCATGTTCTCGGCCAGTTTGCGGGTGGCGGCGTCAAGATTGTCGATGCGGTTCCGGATGAGGGTGTGGTCCTCACCGTGATAGACCATCTGGAGTTCGTTGAGAGCCAGGTCGACCGCGGCGCGCTCCGTATCATCAAGATCGAGCCAGGCATCACTGGCGCGCGCCTTGTCGACGGCCGCCAGGATGGTATCTGCTTCCACCCGGGCCTCGCGCACCTGGCGGGCGGCGAAGTCCTCCTCCGCCTTCTCGTAGGATTCGAGGATCATGGCCTCCACCTGTTCGTCGGTAAGCCCATAGGAAGGCTTCACTTCGACGCTCTGTTCCGTACCGCTGCGCAGGTCGCGGGCGCTGACACTGAGGATGCCATTCGCGTCGATAAGGAATCGTACTTCGATGCGGGCCATGCCGGCCGGCATGGGGTCGATGCCTTTCAGGTCGAAGCGGGCCAGCGACCGGCAGTCCTTCACCAGTTCGCGTTCGCCCTGCAGCACGTGGATCAGCACATTCTGCTGGCCGTCGACCGAGGTCGTGAAGACTTCTGTCGCCGAGGCGGGGATGGTGGAGTTGCGGTGGATGAGCTTGCTCACGACGCCGCCCATGGTTTCGATGCCGAGCGAGAGCGGTGTAACGTCGAGCAGGAGTTTGTCCTGTACATCGCCGGAAAGAATGGCGGCCTGCACGGCGGCACCCAACGCTACAACCTCGTCCGGATTTAGCTCAGTGTGCGGCTTGGCGCGGAAGAGCGTGGAAACAGCGGAACGAACCAGCGGGATGCGGGTGGATCCGCCCACGAGCACGACTTCGTCAATGCCCTCGGGTTCCAGGCTGGCGTCGCGCATCGCCTGGCGGCAGGGCCCGAGCGTACGGTCGACGATGTCCTTGATGATCTGTTCGAAGAGCTCGCGTGTGATCTCTCGCTGGTATTTGCGGCCCTTGAAATCGACGTCGATGGAAGTCAGCGGCAGGAAGGAGAGCCGTTCCTTGGCTTCGATGACGGCGCGGCGGACTGTCTGGACGGCCTCTCCGTTGTGTGAAATGTCCTCGCCCCACTCCGTTGCGATGTCTTCGAGCGCGATAGCCAGCAGGCGGTTGTCGATGTCGTCGCCGCCGAGGTGGGTGTCGCCGTTGGTGGCCAGTACTTCAAAGATGCCTTCGTGCAGCCGGAGGATGGAGATGTCGAATGTGCCGCCACCGAGGTCGTAGACCGCGACGATGCCGTCGTTGCGCTTGTCCAGGCCGTAGGCGAGCGAGGCCGCGGTGGGTTCGTTCACCAGGCGCAGCACTTCCAGGCCGGCGATGCGGCCGGCGTCCTTGGTGGCCTGGCGCTGGGCATCGTTGAAGTAGGCGGGCACTGTGATCACGGCCTGAGTCACTTCATCACCCAGATAGGCTTCGGCGCGCTGCTTCAATTCGCGCAGCACCTGGGCGGAGATCTCAGGCGGCGTGAACTCGCGTCCGCCCAAGGCGAGGCGGATGACCTGTTCGCTGCCTTCGGCGATGTGGAACGGGAAGAGCTTGATCTCCTCCTGGACGTCGGCGACGCCACGGCCCATGAGCCGCTTGACGGAGTAGACGGTGCGGTCCGACCGGTCGATGAGCAACTGCCGGGCCGGGTCGCCAACGACAAACGCGCCATTATCGGCCAGGCTGACGATGCTGGGGACGAGCATGCCGCCATCAGCCCCGGGGATGACCTGCGGACCGGTGAGGTCCATGAAGGCTACCAGTGAATTGGTGGTGCCCAGGTCGATGCCGACGATGCGCTTCTTGTTGACGTTGGAGAAGTCGATTTGAAAGGTGCTCATGTGATTCCCTGTCTGGGCAGCCGCCTGGAAGACCGTCTTGCGCGCTCAGGCGTTGCGAGCCGTCAACAGCTTGTCCACTTCGTTGACGAGGTTCTTGATGTAGCGCCGGCGGTTCAGGGTCGACCGGATCTCGGCGAGCACGCCCCGGCGGGCCTCGTCGCCCGTTTGGGCGTCGTGTTTCTTGAACTCCGCCTCGAGGCCGGTGTCCATGTCGACCAGGATGTCGACGAACTTCTTGCGCGATTCGTCGAGCTGGGGCAGGACGTCGTCATCGCCGTTGCGCAGCTCGTCCAAGGCCATGTTCAGCTCGAAAACCTCTTCGAGCAACTCAGGCGGAACGTCCTTCGACCGCTGCTCGCCAATATCGAAGCCGGCTTCCTTCAGGACGTACTCGGCACGCTGGATGGGGTCGCGCAGCACACGGTAGGCGTCGTTGAGGATGGACGAGGCTTCGAGCGAGTAGCGTTTCTCCTGCTCGCTGCGGCGGGTGTACCGGTCAGGATGTAGCAAGCCGCTGAGCTGATAGAACTGCTTCTGAAGCTTCGATAGATCGATGGACAGGTTCAGTGGCAATCCGAAGAACTCAAAGTAATTCGGAACCGGCGCCTGCAGGCTGTTGCAGTAGCGGCAGAAGATCGAACCGGCGTCGGGCGTGCCGCAGTGCCAGCAGTTGTGATGCGTGGCCATTACGCCGAGAACGACGATCCGCAGCCGCAGCTCTTGGTCGCGTGAGGATTGTCGAAGGCGAAACCGGACTGCATGAGCGACTCTTTGTAGTCGAGCGTCATGCCGTCGAGGAACACCATGCTTTTCGGGTCGACGAAGACCTGCACGCCGTCGAAATCGAAGACCTGATCGGTGGGTCTGGCCTTGGTCTCGAACTTGAACTGATAGCTCAAGCCGGAGCATCCTCCGCCCAATACGCCAAGACGCAGACCGCCGTTCACGTTCTGCTTGGCGAACGCATCACGAATCTTCTGAACGGCTTTCGGAGTAACTTGAATCGCGGCCATAGTAACTGCCATTGTCGTAATGTTCACGGAGACCGCCAACCGGATGGTGGGCGGCCCCTCTCCTCAGATTACGCTGTTTGCACCGTAGCCGGGGTGCTCGACTTCGCCTTGTAGTCGGTGATCGCCGCCTTGATGGCGTCCTCGGCCAGGACGGAGCAGTGAATTTTGACCGGTGGCAGGCTCAACTCGTTGACGATCAAGGTGTTCTTGATCTGGAGGGCCTCGTCGACCGTCTTGCCTTTCAGCATCTCGGTGGCCAACGAGGAACTGGCGATGGCCGAGCCGCAGCCGAAGGTCTTGAACTTGGCATCTTCGATGACGCCCGTCTCCGGGTTCACCTTGATCTGGAGCTTCATGACGTCGCCGCACTCCGGCGCGCCCACAAGCCCGGTTCCGACATTGGGGTCCTTCTTATCGAGGTTGCCCACATTGCGCGGATTGTTGTAGTGATCGAGAACTTTGTCGCTGTAAGCCATTTGAGTATCGAAGCCCCTTACCTATTGGATTCTGTACTTCTCTGTTTGGTGACAACCGCGCGCCGGTTAATGAGCGCTCCATTCGACTTTGCTGAGATCGATGCCTTCCTTGACCATGTCGTAGAGCGGCGACAGTTCGCGCAGCTTGCGAACCACATCGATGACCTTGGCGGCCGTGTAGTCCACTTCCTCTTCCGTCGTGAACCGGCCGATACCGAAGCGGATGGAGGAGTGGGCCAAGTCGTCGCCAGCGCCCAGAGCCTTCAGCACGTAACTGGGCTCGAGAGTGGCCGAAGTGCAGGCCGAGCCGCTGGAAACCGCGATATCGTTGATGCCCATCAGCAGGCTTTCACCCTCGACATACGCAAAACTGATGTTCAGGTTGTGCGGCAGGCGATGTTCCATCGTGCCGTTGATGTAGGTCTCGTCCAGATCGGCCATCAGGACATCCTTAAGCTTGTCGCGTAGGAACGAGTGGCGGGCGGACTCCTCGACCATCAGGTCTTTGCAGAGGGTGGCTGCGGCGCCGAAGCCGACGATGCCCGGGACGTTGAGCGTGCCGGAGCGCATACCACGCTCGTGGCCGCCGCCGTCCATTTGAGCCGTGAGTTGGACGCGCGGGCTCTTGCGGCGGACGTAGAGAGCGCCAACCCCCTTCGGTCCGTACATCTTGTGAGCGGTGAACGAGAGGAGGTCGATATTGTCGGAGAGGACGTTCACCGGAATCTTACCGACGGCCTGGGTGGCGTCGGTATGGAAGAGGACGCCCTTTTCCTTGCACAGCTTGCCAATGGTAGCGATGTCCTGCACGGTGCCGATCTCGTTATTGCCGTACATGATGCTCACCAGGATGGTTTTGTCCGTGATGGCTTCGCGCAGTTGGTCGAGATCGATGAGACCGTTGGTCTGCACAGGTAGGTAGGTGACTCGGGCTCCGTGCTTTTCCAGCCGTTTGCAGGTGTCGAGAACCGCTTTGTGCTCAGTCGCGGCCGTGATGATGTGGTTACCCTTCTGGGCATACATCTCGGCCACGCCTTTGATGGCCAGATTGTTCGACTCGGTGGCGCCGCTGGTGAAGACAATTTCTTTCGAGTTGGCGCCAATCACGTCCGCGAGTTGTTTGCGCGCTTTCTCGACGGCTTCCTCCGCCACCCAGCCGAAGGAGTGGTTGCGGCTGGCGGCGTTGCCAAAGCTTTCAAGAAAGTACGGCATCATGGCCTCCAGGACCCGGGGGTCCATGGGGGTCGTCGCGTGATTGTCCAGGTAGATCGGGAATTTGAGCATCGAAAGCGTTTCCTTGTTCCTAACTCGCGAGTACGGGTAGGGAGAGACCCCCGGCCTTCACGGCGCTTGCTGATGGCGGCGGTTCTTCGTCGGCCGACAGGTCTGTAATCGTGATGCTGTCGAGCAGCCGAAGGATTCCTTCGTGCACCCGGCGCAGCGGTTCCCGAACCGTACACTGATCTGAAAGATCGCACTCCCCGTGCTCGGTGAAGCACGTGGTCAAAATGATAGGTCCATCGATGGCGCGGATTACCTCCAACGCTGTGATGGTGGACGGATCCCGAGACAGCCGATAGCCGCCATTGGTTCCTTGTTCCGAGATGAGGAAGCCTTCCCTGACCAGCTTCTGCAGAACCTTGGACAGGACTGGCACCGGAATGCGGAAGGCCTCAGCCAATTCCTTGGCGCTGGCGGCCCGCTCGCGCCCGTGCACCGCGAGGTGCTTCAGGCTGATGAGGCCGTAGTCGGCTTTCTTGGTGAGCTTCAGCATCGCGCAGTATCTCGGACTAATTCAGTCCCACATCCAAAGTACCACCGGGCATCGGGCTCGTCAACCGCAAAGAGGCGTGATTCTTCATGTACTTAAATCCGGACTGAAAGAGTCCTCGATGCAATGAGTTATCCACCTGTCGTTCATCTTTTTTGGCGGATGGTGCATGGTAGACTTACTATCTGGGGATTCGGTTGAACGTCCACGAATGATCAGGATCTTCAAAGTCTTCGTTCCAGCCTCGGTCGTCGGATTGCTGCTTTCGGAGACGCTGCTGGTCATTGGCTGCTACGTGGCGGCTTACGCGCTGGTGGGCCAGGACTATCTCGACGTCTTCCTCTTCTTTGACGGGGGGATGGATCGGATCTTCTTCGTGGCGGGCAGCGTCCTGCTGGGCGTCTACCTGAACGACCTGTACTCGGAACTGAGAGTCATCTCACGGCTGCGGCTTGTCCAGCAGTTCTGTCTCGTGATGGGCCTGGCGTTTCTGGCCCAGTCGCTGGCCAGTTATGTGCTCAAGGATATGGTGCTGGGGCGCTGGCACATGATGGTTGGCAGCGGCCTTGCGATCGTGATTCTGCCACTGTGGCGCATCGCCTACGATGTTTGGTTCATCCGAAGCAGGAACCGGCAGCGCATCCTGTTTCTTGGCGCCAACAAGCTGGTGAAACGGATTGTTAGGACGATCCACGAAAAGCCTCAGTTTGGGATGAGTTGCGTGGGCTACCTGTCGGATGCGCCGGGGGGCGACGATTTCTCAGGTTCGGTGCCGTTCCTGGGTCCTGTTTCGAAGTTGAAGGAGTCGTACGAACAGCTCAAGCCGTCGATGATCGTGGTGGGCTTGCCGGAGCAGCGCAACCGCACGCCGGTGGATGACCTGATGGGGCTGCGGGTGTCGGGTGTGCGCGTGGAAGACGCCAGTTACCTCTACGAAACGATGCTGTGGCGAGTCTCCCTGGACGCGCTGCGCCCTTCGCAGTTGCTGTTTTCCAACGCGATTGGGCCTAATTCCCGCAACTTGGCGATCCAGCGTCTCTATTCCACCGTGATCTCAATGATTGGCATGGTGCTCGCCCTGCCCCTGATGGCGATTGTGTGGCTGGTGGTGCGCCTGACCTCACCGGGGGCAGCGGTCTATCGCCAGAGGCGCACGGGGCTGAACGGCAAGGAATTCTTCGTGTACAAATTCCGATCGATGTATATCGATGCGGAGCGGAACACGGGCGCGGTGTGGGCGCAAAAGGACGATCCGCGGGTGACGCCGGTGGGCCGCTGGCTGCGCCGGCTGCGGCTGGACGAGTTGCCACAGTTCTTCAATGTACTGCGCGGGGAAATGGCCATCGTGGGACCGCGGCCGGAGCGGCCCGAGTTTGTGAAGGTGCTGAGTGAGCAGATACCGTTCTACAACCAGAGGCACGCAATTCTGCCGGGGATCACGGGTTGGGCCCAGATCAACCACAAGTACGGCGATTCGGTGGAAGACACAATCACGAAGCTGGAGTACGACCTCTACTACCTGAAGCATCTGAGCCTGTCTCTGGACATGTACATCATCTTCCACACGGCGAAAGTGATGCTGCTGAGCAAAGGCTCTCAGTAGTAGAATGGTAATGGATCAGTCAACACTCCTCTGAGCGGGAGTAACTCAAGGGTAGAGTCACAGCCTTCCAAGCTGTTGGTTGCGAGTTCGAGTCTCGTCTCCCGCTCCATCAAATCAACAACTTAGAGACACCAGCCAAATCGAGCAACCTCGATTAACCTTGTTTCCGCTGTACCTCTCGGAATTCAGCATACAACTTTTCGGCCTCAACGGACTTGGCGCCCACGTCCGTCTGAACGTATGCGTCCAGATGGACCTTCATGCCGTGGCCCTGCTGATCGGCTATCACCTTGTGGTCAGAGCCGATCCTTTGATGCTCCGATGAGTGGGCCCTCCGCAGCATGGCGAAGTTCACCACCAGGCCCGCCTTCTTCAGCTTCGGGCGGACGTAGTATTTCATGAAGTTCTCGCCGGCCAGTGGCGTCACCAGCGAGAGGGAAGGGAAGACAGGGGCCTCAGGCTCCTGTGCGGGTAGCTGGGCGATCCACGTCTTCAGCCTGGCCAGTAATTCGGGCGGTGGCCCGACGAGGCGCGGCTTGTTGTTCTTCGGCGGCCCGTAGTTCCCTTTGTACCAGGAGCGCTGGACCAGGATGCCGCGTTCTCCGACATCGCCGCACCAGAGGCCGAACACTTCAGACTCCCTCATGCCGGCGAAAAGAACCAGATCGAAGGGCAGGCGCTCCCGCTCGGTCAGGAGTTGCCACGCCTGGAAATATTGCTCCAGCGAGATCACTGCCGGCGGAGGCGCCTGTTGCACCAGCCCTTTGGGTACCTTGAGCCCTTCGGCGACATTGCCTCGAAGGTAGCCCTCGGCCACGGCCATGCGGCAGATTTCGGCCAGTTGACCTTTGATGTGTTTCAAAGGGTGCTGTGTGAGCCCTGCCTCGGCCCTGGTCTTCAGGAGCCGGCGCAAGTGGGCGGGTTCAAGCTCGCCCATGGGGATCGTGCCCAGATCGGGCAGGATGTAGTTGCGGATCTCGTACTCCGCAGTCTTTGCCGTCTGACGCCGCCAGTCTCCACTTTCCTGTTTTGTGGGCAGATAGACGTCTTCCACAAACCGCTGAAAGTTGACGTACTGGCGCGAGTAGACCGCGCTCTGGTTGAGCGGTCGGACGATCTCCGCCAGTGCCCGGCGCGCATCGGAGACCGTCATTTCCGACACTCGCCCCAGCACCTTTGACGTCGACTTTCCTGGGGCGTAATACCACTTCCCCACCCAATTGCCATTGGCTTTGACCAGAGATCCACCCTGGTACCTCCTTGTTCGTTGCTTCCTCATGAAGACGCTCCTGGGCGCCTCCGTGCGGAGATTCTGACTTGAAGCCAAGGGTATCATTCCGGTTTCGATTGCACCTGGGAGAGCCACGCCTCCACTGCGTCAACATGCCAGATTCGCGCGCGGGTGCCCCGTGGGACGCTGGGCAGGCGCGGGACGCCCGGCACCAGCCCGGAGGTGAAGCGCTGCACGGTGGACCTGCTGCAGCCCAAGAGGGCGGCCACTTCGTCGACGGTCCGCCAGCGCCGTTCGGATGCGGGCGGAAGGGGCTTGCGATGTCGAGTTTGAATCATGAGACCTCGAAAAGGAAGCGGCCATAACTGCGCAGTGCAAGCTACGTTTTGCGGCCACCGAAAAGGAGAATGAACCCGTGCCGCCGTGTCGCTGGAGAAGGAGGAAAACCAACGGGGAGGCGGCCCGCCGGGTTTACCAGACCCGGCCCCACACTCGGATTAGGCCGACGGCCCGGTCTGCCCGGTCAGCATCAGCCGACAATTGACTGTGGTGGCGCCGTTGCCGGCACCCGACGCAGCTAATCCAACAAGGGGTTTGCTGTTCGTGCCGGGCGTCACGGTGAGTTTGGAGGCCACGCTGTCCCAATACAACTTGACGCCCTGCGTCACAACGTCGGTGGTGGCCTTGGGCAGCGCGAACACACCCTCGGTCGCGATCTCCAGATCTGCTCCGGAAGCCGCGTCGAAAGCAGCCACGCCGATGATTGAGCCGACAACAACCAGCGCGCCGCTGGTAACGTCCGCGGGCGCCACAACTGTCAATGTCTCGCCCGGTTGAATGAAGTTTCGCATTTCAGATTCCCCTCGATGTTTGTACGGTGAACTGCCTGGACGGCGAAGACTGCAGCCTTGCAATCTCCGCGTCCGTTCGCTTCAGCGCATCCTCCAGGTCGGCCTGTGACCGCCGCACCAGGCGATCACTATCACTAGAGATTTCGCTGAACGTCTTGCCCATGTCCGAAACGAGCTTGTCTCGTTGCGCCTGCAACTGTTCCAGCGTCAGGGCCATGGTTATGCCCCCGGATTCTTCCAGGCGCCACGGCTGTCGATCGCGCCGGCGCCCACGTGCCACACCACACGGATCTCAGTGCCCAGCGTCTCCCAGCCCTGTTTCACCTCGACCTGGGGGCCTTCATAGCCGGAGAGCTCCGCATACTCGAACACGGGCGCCATGCTCGGATCGGCGAACAGATACCAGGCCCCGGATGCGCCTTTCAGATCCAGACGGGGTTCGGGGACGGAAATCAGACCGCGAGCGCTCACGATCGCGTCGGCGGGTGCCTGCGGGTAGAGCGTGGCGATGAGTTTGTCGACGGTGGTTTCGAGCGCGGCCGGAATCACAATGAACTTGGGCGGCGCATCAATGGGGTTGCCGCTGGCATCCACCTGCGTCCGCATGGCCAGCTTCGCCGCGGCCAAAGTCGTTTCACCGGGAACCGCGCCCGCGGCGGCCAGGTTGCCGTGATCCGCATGAAAGACAGCCTTGTTATCGGCGAGCTTGGGGTTCGCGATGATCGCATCGACCAGCAGGCTGGTGAACCACTGCCGGGCGCCGCGCGTCATCTTGGCGGACAGGTCAGCCAGCGCGCCCATGTCGTCGTTGACCTGAGCCTGAAAGCTCAACGAGAACAGCCGGGCGTAGCTGTCGATGTGGTACGAACTCAGTTTCTTGTCGGTGATCGTGCCCGACTTCACTTCGCCGGTTTCGTTCACCTTGACGAGCGCCGGGCCGTCACTGATCTCGAAGACATGCCGGTCGCGGAAGTCGTCCACCGTCGCCCGCTTGAAAACCTGCGTGATGGCTGCCGGATTCTGCGTGATCATGAATAGGGACTTGTTGAAGAGCTCGCTGAAGATTCCGCTGGAGAAGTCGGAAATCGTGTGCATCGCGCGGGTGACGATTTCGGCGTCGCTGCCCAGGGCGCTATGGCCCCGCTGGCGAAGCACCTCGCGGTACAGGTCCGCGATGCGCCGGCCGGCGAAGGGCCGGGCTTGTTCGCTGAGCCGGTGGGCAGGGTTGAGCCGCTGATACAGCGCCTCGCCCGCGGCCCGCGTCATGTCCTCGGGTGCCGTCTCTCGGGTCACCTGCGCCGGCGCATGGTTGGTGATCTTCGGGGCTGTGCGGGCGGCTTCCTGGATGATCGCCGTGCGGGCGTCATTGAGGTTGAGGTTGCGCTGAATCAGGTCGTCGGCGAAGGTTACGGCAACGCCCACGGCCTCAGCGATGGATCGGATTTTGTCTTGAACCTGCGGTTCCATGTGATCTCCCATCGAACGGGTTTTGGCCTGCGGGTCCGCCGCAAGCGGAGTGAAACTGATTTCCTTCGGCGTCCAGCGGACGGCCGTTTTCAAACGGGTGCCATCGGGCCGCTTCTCCGTCCGCCACTCCTGAACGGAGTAGCCGGCGGACACGGAACGGATGATTCCGCCCTTCACGTCGGTCGCGATGCCTTGCACGTCGGGCCGCTGCCCGAATCGGATACGGGCCACGCCGCGGGCCCCATCGACGGAGGCCTCTTCCACCACGCCCAGCACGTCGCGAACGTCGAATCGATTGTGTGCGTTCAGGACGGGCGCGCCGATAAGTTCGGTCAGGTTGACCGCCTCTGGCGTCATAGCAAGGCGCTCGATGAACGGCCCTTCGAAGTCGTTTCGCTGCACGTCGGCGCCGGTGGAGAACACCACCTGCACGCTATTCCGTTCAGCGTCAAATGTGGATGGCTCAAAGGTGGCCGCCCGGGTCAGAAGATTGTCATTCATTTGCAAAGTCCCTCGTAAAGTTGCACCAGGAATCCGTCCCGGCAGTCCTTCACCACTAAGAGCAATACTCCTTGTGGAACGTCTTCGCCTCGCAGGACGGCTCGGATGTTGACCAGGCGCGAGTTCTGGCGGAATAGGCGCTCGGCTTCTTTCCGGTTGTCATCCGCGAGGCGGAACAACTCGTCCTCATATCCGAGCCAGACCTCCCGTCCAACTACGGCCTCAATTTGTTGTTTGAGGTTCATTGGCGGAGGCTTGCTCCTGCCCCTGCGTCGTGGTCTTCCTCGGGTCGCTGTCGAGCACCAGTCCGAGACGATCCGCGCGGGCGTTGTCGGCCGCGATTTCCGCGTCAATTTCGTCGATGCTCCAACCGTTCGCCGAAACAGATTCCGCCCGGCTGGTAAGGCCGGCGCGGATCTTCATGATCGTTGCGGCCGTCTCCGCCTTCTCATCCAGGAGGGCGATCTGGGGACCGATCCAACGGGCCTTCGCACGTGTGGGCAGTGCCCCCAGCGAAACAGCCATGCGCATCCACCGCGAGAGCACGGGCGCGCAGAGCTGCGGAACCAAAAGCGCATACTGAACCGCCTCGATATGACGGCGCCATTCCAGAAGCCCGTGGCGCCCGCTTGCAAAGGTGACGGCGCTCAGGTCGCCGGAGAGGATCTCATAGGGTACGTTTGAACCCGCCGCGATCTTGCGGAGTTGCGCGCGGATGAACGGGTCGAAAGTCGGTCCAACGTCGGGCGGTTCGCTGAATTCCACGATTTCTCCAGGCTGGAGGCGCACCATTGAGCCGGGCTCCAGCGTCGGTACGCTGTTCGTTCCGTTCAATGGATTGGACCCGTCCGCCGTCTGGACGAAGCCCGAGTAGAGCGATGCCACCTTCGCACGGACCAGCGCGGCCTCACTGTACTCCTGGAGTTCACGAAGGGCGAGCAGGACGGGCGCAAGCCAGGGGATGCCCCGTTCTGCTCCCGATGCGATGGGCCGGAAGACGTGGACGCATTCGGTTGCCGGAACAAAAACACTCTGAATTGTTGCGGGAGCCAGTGCGGGATGACGCTCGAACAGCCAGTAGCCCACGCGCTCCGTCCCATCGTAGCGGATGCCTGCGAAGGTGTTCCCGTCGACGCGGGAGGTGTCCAGGAACTCCGGCCCCAGCACCTGCAAAGAGAGCGGGACCGCCGCGTCTGGGTTGATGACGAATTGGACGAAGCACTCACCGGAGACCATCACCGTCTGAAGGATGAGGCTCTGCGTCTGAACCCAATCCAGGCGGGCGGCTGCGTCGCAGTGATCGGCCCAATCCGTCCAGAGTGCCGCGGCGTTGCGGTCTTTGAATTGAGGGTTCAGGCCGGTCGATCCAACGACGGCAGCCAGCGTAGAATCCACGACACGACGCGCCCAGGGGTTGTTTCGGAACTCACCCTCCGATCGCGCCCGAACGGTGATCGGGTTGTCCAGCCAGGCGTTCGGCGCCTTTGGGAACGCCCGCCAGTTTGCGAGACGATTTCCGCCGCCGGCAGCGTCCCAGAGTGCGGCTGAACGCACCTCGGGCGCCCGCCCAAGCAGGCGGTTGATGAAGTTAGAAATGCTCATGGATCACCTGTCTGTGAGAGCCACGCCTTTGCTCTCGACAAACCGAATGAGGCGCGGCATGGATTCTGCAATGAATTCGCCAACATCAAATGTCAGAAACGCCCAATCCGGCTTGGGCCACTCGCCCCGGATGCGCGCGAGATTGAGCTCCAGTTCCGTTTCGTAGGGGCTGCTTTTGCCGGTGTCGTAGAACCGTCGCTCGGCGCGCGTGTTCATTTCGATGGGATCTGGCCGGTTCACTGGCGAGTAGGCACCGAATTGGTAACTGTTTAGGATGAGGTCGAATTCCCTTTTCGTTCCGAATGTCTCGATGAGGCACTCAGTCCATGCTCCGGCAGTCACCAGTCCATCCACTGCCCAGATCTTCAGGATTTCGCGCCCTGAATACAGCCGACGATAGCCTTTCCCACCTTTCGGTCTAGTGGCCCCAAGATCAAGTAGACCCCTGCGGACGAAACTTTCAATCCTTCCTTTTGGGAGGGCGGTACACTCCAGCACTTCCGCGAACTCGAACATTGGGTAATCGATCCAGTTCCAGCGCAGGTTGGTGTGAATGTACTCAGTTCCGGTGCGCTCCCTCCAGAACTCCGCGATTGACTTGCTCTTGCGGGCCATCTTAGGACTTCACGATTCCGGGCCTGTAGAGCCCTTGCCATTGTGGTTTCGGTCCGCGCCAGTTGTGTGCTTTGACTTCAGGGAATCGGTCACTCAACCAGTCGGTCGTCGCCGCGCAGATTGCTGCGTTCAACTTCTGCCTGTCCTCACAGGTGAAGCGTATCTTATCCGGCGCCACGAATTCGGCAATACCACTCGCCACGAACCTTCTGGCGCGCGATGCGGAGGCATAGTTCGCCTTGCCTGGCACGGGGTTGATAATTTTGACTGAAGATTTGGACATGGGAGTTCCTTCCACCCCATGGGGAACCGCAGATGTCTGCGATGGCTTACGATTTGAATCTACTCCCATCGCTTCAAAAGGTCAAGCCCCCTTGAAACATTTCTGAGGCTCTCCGTACTTGCGCGCTTCCACTTGTACGACGGACACCATAGTCCAGATTCATTGAGACAGATCTCTGATATACTCGCGCCAGCTATGAAGACTTACAGAGTCACTCCTGCAAACTACAACGGGCCGTTCTTCGTTAAAGGGGCTAAACTCGTTGCGAACAAGGAGACTGTTTACGTATTGGACGAAAAGGGAGAGATTGTTGCTGTTCTCCCATACGCCAACATCGCCGGAATATCAGAAGACATTAGCTAGTGCCGGTTGGTGGAGGCCAAGAGACGGCTTCGGTACACCTGATACCCGGGCGCCGGCGCCGCGCCGCGCCCGCCTGCCTTAACCCGTGCAGCCTATCTCGTCTTCGTAGTTAGGTAACGCGACGTCCGCGCAACCATGCTAACGTTGCGGCATGGCGCAAAAGAAGCAACCACCTGCTCGGCTTAGTTGGGAGAACCTCGCAGATCCCGAGATGGGAGGAGCGGTTTGGCGTTCGAAGGTTCCCGGCGGCTGGCTCGTATACGTGTACAACTACAGCGACTTCAGCGACGAAAACGTAGGCTCGTGGGGACACGGAGGCTTGACCTTTTACCCAGACCCAAAACACGAATGGAACGGCGGCTCGGAATAGAAGCTATGCGGATTGCACGAACCGGCTTCGGTACACCTGATACCCGGGCGCCGGCGCCGCGCCCGCCTGCCTTAACCCGTGCAGCCGCGCCGCCTCCACGTCCACGTGGATGCCCTGCGCCTGGAGGCCAAACAGCGCCGCATAGGCGTAAACGGCCGCGTCCCAGGCTTCAGCCGCTCGTCCCTTCCGCCGTTCCCAGATGCGCTCCGGCCGGCCGCGCCTGTATTCGGTCCGAAGGAACTCTGAGTTCAGTTGCTCGAAGTACGGCAGCCCCACGGTCGCGGGAAAGTGGATCCGGCCCGGCCCCTCGGTGATGCTCAGACGCCGCTGAAGAGTCGTCTTCAACGAATCGTGATGGATCACGAACACGTTGCCCTTGGGCGCCTTGCTGGCCTTGCGCGGCCACACGGGCCCGGCTCCGGCCATGCCTTTGACAGCCCAGACACGCCGGCCGCGGCGCTCATCACAGAACCGGGTGACCTGCCCGGCTAGGAATCCGGAATCGACGCAAGCGGCATGAATCGGCATCGGTCCGATGAGTGGGTGCTGCCATTGCTGTAGTAAGTAGTTGTCGAGCGCGGCCCACAGCGCGGGGCCGGTCGGATCGCCGGGGATCACACGATGAGTCATGAGCCAGCTTTCCTCACCAGCACCCCAGGCGTAGATGCTCACTTCGGCGCGGTTTGCCTGTATGTCGACGCCGGCCGTCAGCATGGCGGCGCGGTCTGGCAGGGCGGGCCCGTAGTTCTCTCGCCGGGCCAGCAGATCGGCCTCAGTGACGCCCACCTGTCCCGCGTCGTCCCAGAGTTCCGCCAGACTCGTGTTGATAAAGGCCCGCAGCCGTTCCGGGTTGCCTTGTGCCTTGAGCCAGTCTTCCGCCAGGTCGCCCCAGGCGCGCCAAGGCGAGTAGAGTTCGCTCAGATGGAAGCCAGCAATGCGAGAACCGGGATTCTGCGCGATCCAGTTACCCCGCGCCACCATCCAGGCCTTGCGGTGATTGGGAATCAGTTCCTCGCACCCTGCGCAGCGATAGGCGGCCTTGCCCGGTTCACCGTCAGGCCACTCCACGCGCGGCCAGATGAGCCGTTGGCGGTGGTTGCAGAACGGGCAGGGCACATGATAGAAACGCTGGTCGGATTCGAGGAAGGCGGCATCGATTCGGGAAGCCCCTTTCACCGTCGGGCTCGATACCATGACCACCTTGCGATTCCAGAAGGTCCGCGTGCGAGCGGTCGCAAGCGTCATCTGGTCGCCTTCGGCGCCGGCCGAATCTTCCCAGCGGTCTACCTCGTCCGTGAGCAGGTAGCGGATCGGTCTGGAGGCCAGGCCCGCGGGCGAGTTACTGCCCACGATGGTCAGGTGGCCGCCGATAAAGCGGCGATGAAAGATCGTGCTGCCGGAGTCCCTCGACTTCGGATCGGACACCCGGCCCTTCAACGCCGGAGTGTCCCGGAACAGTGGCGCGATGCGATCCTTTGAGAACGCTTCGCACATGGGCAGCGTTGGCTGAACCACCAGGATCGGGCCCGGCTCTTCCGCCACGGCGTAAGCAATCAGGTTGAGCAGCGCTTCCGACTTGCCTACCTGCGAGCTCCACATGAGCACGATTTGCTGGTAGGGCGAGCTCGGAGAGATCGCGTCCAGGGGCTCCCGCTGGAATGGCAGCGTGGTCCACTGGCCAGGCGCGGCGCTCCCCTCGGAACTCAGGCGCCGATGGCGGTCCGCCCACTCCGAGAGACGCACCCGCTCCGGAGGTAGGACGGCCAGCGCGGCCCCCTGGAGGGCGGTGCTAAGCGGGTTGAGAGAGTTCATCATGGAGGGCGCGAAGGATGCCTTCACATTCGGTCTGGAGGATGGCGCGGGCTTCCGCTGCATCGGCCGCAGTGATGACTACAGGCGCGCACTTGTCAGGGATTCGGAGAACAGCGTCCCTAAGTTTGCCGGCCACAGATGCCCAGGTGTCGCGAACCTTTTCCGCGTCGATGAGCTTGCCCTTCTTGACGTCGCGCTCCATCTCGCGGAGTTCGGCTAGGGCAACTTCCTTGCGGCGCCGGGCCTCGTTCTGGGAAACCTTGGCGGTCTTATCGGAAATGCTTAACTTCGGCATGGAAATTGAATAGGATATAGACGTCTTATGAAGACCTACTGCATCGTTCCCCTGCTCTTAGTCGGGCTGGTCTCTTGCACAAGTGAACGGCCCGCCTCATCGACCAGGTCGCCTTCGACGGCGCCCCAAAAAGCCACCCCCGCGGTGTCAGCGCCGGCACGGCCCAGTGTTCAGTACACCGTTGTGAGCGCGTATAACAAGGGTGGCCGCACCTGGAGAACGATCTTAATCAAAAGTCCGATTTCGGACGCCGATCTAGTCGCTTTGGCGCGCTACCTCCACGACCTGCTCCGCGACGAGTCCATTCGCATTGTTGATGACGCCTCACAGATCAAAGCCTACGAGGATTGGGATCAAAACTACCCAGACGCCGCTTACCCCTTTCCCGAACAATGGGTGCGACGACACCACATAGCAACAATCAACAAAATGCTCGCTCCCGGTGGCGCCGCCTGGCAGTTGATGGGCGGAAGCGCCCACCCGACAAGGCCGGAATCAAAGATTGCCGATCTGGAGTAGGACGTCCCCTCGGATTCGGAGCCCTGCATCTAGGGCAACAATGCAATCGGTCTACCCGCGAGCGAGTGGGTCAAAAGATCGTTTGGCGGGTGGGGGGTGCCTGTCACCATGTGTTCCCACCTGGGGTCAAAGGTGGGAACATCTGCAAGCCATAGACAGGACGTCGGTTATCCTTCCTGGTGCGTTTGATTTGTTCCCACCGTTCCCACCGTTCCCACCACTTTCTAAACTTTCCTATAGGATTTTTTTCGTCCTATGCAACTTTCACGCGTCATAAGGTGGGAACAGTGGGTACAAGCCACAATCGAAAAGACTTAAGGTGGGAACAGGTGGGAACAAAAGGTGGGAACAGGTGGGAACATTAAGCCCTTTCATACCTCCACTCCACCTTTGCGCCTGTCCGGATCTTCCGCCGGTTCCATCCCAGCGTCCGGAGGCAGGCGGCCACTCTCATCTGGTCGCCCTTCGTTTGGCGTTCTGGGGAAGTATTGAGCGCTCGCTCCAGTACTTCTCCCGTCGTGACGTCCGAACGCCCCACCAGCCAGCGATCCACCACTTCTTCCCACGGGTCGCGGATGTATCGGGCAGCTTGTTCTTCGGCCGCGGCCTCCTGTAGTTCGCCTTCGTCCGCTTCCAGCCACCAGGCCGCGCCTTCATGGAATCGGGTTACGGCTTCAGCCCAGAGTTGGTCGCGATCCGTTCTGAGCGCGTCCAGGTCGATCCGGCCACAACGAACAGGCCAGAAACGCCTAGCCCCGGTTTCGTCCTGGAGGTAGGCGTCCGCGTTCGTCGTGCCACCGAAACAGCATTGCCTCGGGTGCTCGCTCGCCCGCTTGCCGTAGGGCAGCCGGAAGCGGTCCACCTGCCTTGATAGGAACGCCTTGACCTTCTCGCGTTCGCCTCGGGTCAAGGCGGACAGTTCGGCGAGTTCGATAATCCACACGCCGCGCGTCTGAATGGCCGCGTCCTTCGTGCCCATCTCCGCCAGTTCATCGGCGAACCAGGGAGAGCCCAGAATTTGAAACGCCGTCGACTTGCCGGCGCCCTGCTTGCCTTCCAGCACGAGGCACGTGTCCAGCTTGGTACCCGGCCGCATGACGCGAGCCGCGGCGCCAATGAGCCAGCGGGCGCCCACAGCGCGGATGTATGGAGAGTCTTCGGCCCCGAGATAGCGGACGAGCCAGGAATCCAGGCGTGGCACACCGTCCCACTCCAGTCCGGTCAGGTAGTCACGAACCGGGTGAAACGCCGTGTCCATGGCAGCCGCTTGGACGGCTTGTCCTCCGACTTCGACGGGAATGAAGATGCCGCGCCGTTGAGCCCAGTCGGTGAACAACCGGTCCTGTTGGTCGTTCCACGGCCCGGCGTAGCCCCAAGGCGTCTTCTTGAGCGCGCAGACGTTCAGGCTGAACTCGTCGTAGGCGAGCACGCCCGTCCACTCCTGGGCGGCCTTGAGCGCAATCATGGCGTTGGCGAGAACAGGGCGGATTTCGCCGCCCTTGGTACGGAGTAGCGCCGCCTCCCATGACCAGCCGGCCTGTTTGGCTGACGTCGCTTTCGACTTCGCCACGCGGGCCGCGTCTGCTGTCCGGTCGCCATAGAGATCGGCTACCAGTTCGTCAGTGTTGCCGGCCATGACGGCGCGAACCAAGCGCGGGTCAGGCTGCAACATATTCAGCCTCCGTCTGTGCATCGGCGAGCAGTGCCACGATGAACCCGCAGACGCGGCCGGCATGAGCCCAATCGTCGCGCCCTGCCTGGATGAGTTGCTTCACTCGTTTCGGGTTGGCTGTTCGCATTGTGCTGAACTCCGCTACCACTTCGCCGGCCGTGCCGTTCTGGATCCCGTGTAACTGGCTTGCCGCTGCTTCCAGCGTCACCCAGTCCTCGGCTGCCAGCGCATCGCGCTTAGCCGTTTCAAGCTCAGCCTGGAGGCCCACTCGCCAATGCTCGATGTCAAGGGCAATGGCCGACGCATCGAATCGAGCGCGCCGACGGCCGGCCGCTGGAATCTGACCAGACAACTGTGTGCCCAGCGTGTCGGCGAGCCACTCGGCCGCGGCTTTGCGGGTTCCGCCCTGAACGCGCTGTATCAGGTCAAGGATGCCGCCGCCTTCACCGGTTGCGAAGTCGTGCCAGGCGCCCTTCTCGTTGTTCAGGGAGACGTTGTAGCCGTCACCATCCCGCCAGAAAGCCCGGCCGCGCCCGTGACGGAGCGGAGCTCCGCCCAGGGCGCACCAGACGGCTTTGATGGAGGCAGCGGAAACGAGTTCCGCACCGGTCACTCCTCACCTCTTCGCTTTCTGGCCATATACCGGTCGGGTCTATACTCGTCCAGGACTTTGGACAGGATCCCAAGAGCAATCTGCGCCATCTCAACTTGGCCATTCAGCGCTACTTCGAGCGTTCCCAGACTGTCCAACGCCAAGTCCAGTCGGCCCCGCGTTCGCGGCAGAACCGCGAGCTCTGTTTTCTTCTTCCGGCCGGGGGACTTTCGGGTTACACTGGTGTCGTTAGTTTTCACAATGACCTCTGAGGCGCCGGCTTGCTCCCGGCGCTTTTCCTTTTCTGGAAGGGTTTGCCATCCAGACAGCCTCGGTTCAGAGGTACTGCGGAAATCGAGGTTAATCAAGGTAGAGAGCAGAGTCCCAAACCTCGATAGCGCCTCGATCTTTTGAGGTCAATCCAAGCTGTGTTGATTCGGCTGGACTTAGCTAAGTCAGAAAAACCACACGGAGGCGGCTAAGTCGTTTAGATTCATTTCAACGATGCACTTCCAAGCTGTTGGTTGCGAGTTCGAGTCTCGTCTCCCGCTCCATCAAATCAACAACTTGCAAGGAACTGAGTTTCACGCCATTACTCCGTTTCCTGCGAATCGCACACTGGCGTGCGTTCCGTACTTTGCCGTCGACGAACAGTGCTAGTGCGAATGCACGGCCAGAATCTCGTAACTCTGCATCGTGTACTCCACATGCTTCACCCGCAGCAGCGCCTCAAAATACGGCACTTCACTGCCTTTCTGCGGGAGCTTCGCCAGGACCTCCTGGAACAGCCGATCCGTTGTCACCAGATCGGCTGCCGCCTCGGTACCCGACATCTCCTGGCCCGAAAGGATCAGGATATTGCCGGTCTTGCCGGGGTTGGGCAGGAAGGCCACTACCGAGAAGCGCTCTCCAATCCCTTTGCCCGCCTCCGGCAGCGAGAACGAAGCCGGTTCGCCCGCCACCGGTCGGCGGTTCTCCACGCTGACGCTGCGCGTCTTCTCGTCGTACACGAAATGGAAGTCCAGCGATTCGTCAAACAGGTCGACCCAGGGCACGGCCCGCCGGGAACCCACCAGGATGTGGTTCCCCTTCTGGAAGTTCCGCAGGTTCAGGTCGCGCGAGTAGAGAACGGACGTACGCGCCGGGTCGAGAACCCGCGCCGCCCAGAGTCGCTTCATCAGCATGATGTCGGCCAGCGACGTGTACCGCCTCTCCATCAGATAACGCAGCACGTCCTTTTTCTCGGCCGAATAGTCGGGCCGGTCCAATTCAGTCCGATAGCCGCGGCTGACGTACTCACTCAAAAGGATAGGTCGGTGGAGGATGTCCTGCACGGCGGAGAAGGCGGCATCCGCGATGACAACCGTCGTCTCCTGCCCCGGAGGCGCGAATGCCGTCCAGAATCGCCGCAGCACGGCGCCTTCGATGGCCGGTTCCGTGTGGCGCACCGCCAGCCAAATGCTCAGGCACCCCAGGAGCAGGCACGCGATCGACAGCAATCGGACTGTCCATCGGGGGCCCGCCGCTTCCATCTGGGGTAGCGCTTCCGCCGCGGGCGGGACTGCCGCCGCCCGCTCCCGCAGCACCGGTTCATAGGTCCCCTTGGCGATCTCCAGCACCATCGGCTCATCGCGGCCTTCGTCGCTGAAGTAACGTTCCAGCCGCTTGCGCAATTGAGAGGCCTGCACACGAACCAGGGTGTCCTGCGCGGAGTCGTAATCCGCTGTCCGCTGAAACACATCCACGCCAATGTCGTGGTCCCGGATCTCCCCCACTCCGTCCACCCAGCAGCGATGGCAGAGATAGATCAGCAGGTCTCGTAACTTGGCTGATCTCTGTAGCGGGGCTGAGTTACACACCCGCTCCACCACCGCCCAGCGGCTGTCCATTTCGGCCGGAAGGGCGAATTTGGACTTCTCGCGGAGTGGTGCATCCCTCAGCATATGAGGAATAGTAACACCTCAAGGTTATGAATGAGTTGCGGAAACTCTTCGCGGAGAATTCGCGAGAATTCACTTGTCCCCGGTCGTACCCGCTGGCCATGATACCTGGAGTCAAGATTACTGAACAAGGGGCTCACCAAGATGCTGACGTCTAGACTTGTCTCGCTGGCGTTACTGTTCGCCACTCTCCTCTCCGCCCAACAGATCACCGGTACGGTTACCGGTATTGCCACTGACCCGAGTGGCGCGGGGCTGCCTGGTGTCCTGGTTAAGGTCACCAATCTCCAAACTAACGTCGCCCGCGAAACCACTACCGAGGCCAGCGGCGCCTTCTCCCTACCCTTCCTTCCAGCGGCCTCTTACTCGCTCACGGCGACAGCCAAGGGCTTCCGCACCTTCCAGATCGACTCCTTTGTTCTCCAGGTCGGCCAGACCGCCCGCCTCGATCTCGCCCTCGAGATCGGCGACGTCACACAGACCCTCAATGTCTCCGGTAACATCATGGCGCTTCAAACCGAGTCCACCTCAGTTGGCGCCGTCATTAACGCCGAGAAGATCGTCGATCTGCCGCTCAACGGGCGCAACTTCATCCAGCTCGCCCAGTTGATCCCCGGTGTGAATCCGGGCACGCCCGGCTCCATCTCCGTACGCCGCGGCCGGGGCTCCATCGGTGAAACCTCCTCCGCATTCGGAGGCACCGGGATGTCCGCCAACGGCGCACGCGATACCAACAATCGCTTCTATCTGGACGGCGTCGAGTTCATGGACTATGATGCCTACACCTACCCCTTCGCCCTGTCCGTCGACTCGCTCTCCGAGTTCCGTGTCGAGACCTCCACCTTCTCCGCGGAATACGGCGGCTCCCCGGGCGGTCAGGTCTCCATCCTCACCCGCCGGGGCGGCAATCAGTTTCGAGGGACCCTCTGGGAATTCAACCGCAACGATGCCCTCACCCAGACCTACGACGCCATCGCCAAGACATCGGTCGCCAATCCCCGATTGAACCGCAATCAATACGGAGCCAACATCGGCGGCCCCGTTCTGCTGCCCAAGGTTTACAACGGCAAGAACAAGACCTTCTTCTTCTTCAACTGGGAAAGCGGCCGTCTCGCCTCCGGCGCCACCGCCTCCTACCGCCTCGTTCCGCCCACCGCGATGCGGAATGGCGATTTCAGCGCCCTTCGCGACGCCCGCACCGGCCAGTCCCTGACGTTGAAAGATCCCATGGGTGTCGGCATCGTCAACAACCAGATCCCCAAGTCGCTGCTGAGCCCGCAGGCCGTCGAGTTCCTCAAGTTCACGCCCGAAGCCAATACCGCGGTCGGCACACAGAACTTCATCAATACTCCGCGGAGCGCCGTAGCCACCCAGGACAATTACACCTACCGCCTGGACCACAACCTCACCTCAAAAGACGCCCTGGCCTTCCGCTACGTCCGCAACTCCACCAAGGAAAAGGGCACGCCTTACTGGGGCAACGACGTCCGCGACAACGACGCCCAGACCCAGAACCTCGCCGGCACCTGGACGCGCATGTTCAGCCCCACCATCGTCAACGAAGCCCGCTTCGGCTGGAACGATATGACCGAGGACGAAATCTTCGGCACCACCAACAACCCGGCCTTCGACATCGCCGGTGCCATGAAGCTCCCGCTCGTCTCCCGCCTTCCCATTGACTTCGGCCCGCCCAGCATCTCCATCGCTAACGGCCTGGACGGCGGCTACAGCGTCTTCGACCTCCAGCGCCAAATCGGCCCCCGCGTCCGCGCCAACGCCGTCTATAACTTCAACGACATCATCTCCATGCAGCGCGGCAAGCACTTCATCAAGATCGGCGCCGACTTCGTCCGCCGCGGCTTCACCTTCGAGCAGGCTCGCAACGCCCGCGGCACCTTCCGCTTCGACGGCAGCTACACCGGGTCCTCCCTGGCCGACTTCATGCTCGGCTACGTAAAGTACGCCGAGATCAACCCGGATCACACCAATACCGACCTGAAGGGGCTCTGGCAGAGCTACTTCGTCCAGGACGACTGGAAGGTCACGCCTAATCTCACCGTGAACCTCGGGCTCCGCTACGACTACCTCCAGCCGTTGTTCGACTCCCAGGGCCGCATGGCCAACATCGAGCAGAACGGTGTCTACGTCACCAAACTCGTAACGCCCTCCACGGCCAGCTACCCGCGCATGGTCAGCGGAGACAAGAACAACTTCGCCCCGCGCGTCGGCCTCGCCTGGCGGCCATCCTTTGTCAACGACTTCGTCGTCCGCGCCGGCTATGGCATCTACTACAATCACGTCCACCCCAACGCCCCCTTCGGCATGACCGAATCCTCCCAGGCCAAGGGCAGCTACCAGGTGGATGGAGCCCCTGCCGGCCAGCCAACCGTCTTCTTCAACGATCCGTTCGCCAGCGCTCTCTCGCCTACGCCCCAGTTGAATGCCGTTCCGTCCAACGATCCCAACTATCGCGATGCCTACATCCAACAGTGGAACCTCACCCTCCAGAAGAAGATCATCGGTGGCTTCCTCCTGGACACTGGCTACGTGGCGTCCAAGAGCACGCGCCTCAGCGTAACGCTGCCGTCCATGAATCGACCTGACGTCCTGGTCGATCCCCGCACGCCCGGCCTCGCCTCTATCAACGCCCGCCGCCCCAATCAGGCCTTCCAGCGCTCCATCCAGGGCGACAAGTCCATCGGCAACTCCAACTACCATTCCCTCCAGGTGCGCGCCGACCGCCGCATGAGCCGCGGCCTCAACCTGCTCACCTCCTACACCTGGTCCAAGTGCCTCTCCGGCCCCAGCGACATCGGCGCCGACATCGGCGGCGGCTCCTTCATCGGCACTCTCCAGAACATCTATGACATGCGCGGCGAACACTCGCTCTGCGGTTTCGACGTCACTCAGCGCTTCGTGCAGTCGGTGGTCTACGACATCCCCTTCTTCACCGGAGCCCCCTCTGTCATGCGTTCCCTGCTCGGCGGCTGGCAGGCGTCCTCCATCGTCGTCGCCCAGAGCGGCTTTCCGGCGGAGGTCGCTTTCGGTGTCGACACTACCGGCACCGGCGTCGGCTCCCGTCCCGACATGGTGGCCGGCCAGAAGGCGAACCTGGATTCGGGCGAACGCAGCTACCAGCGCTGGTTCAACACCGCGGCTTTTGCTGAGCCCGCCTTCGGCCGTTACGGCAATTCCGCCCGCACCGGAGCCATCCGCCTGCCCGGCCTCGTCAACGTCGATTTCTCTGTGAATAAGCAGTTCCGCATCGGGGAAACACGCCGCGCCGAACTCCGCACCGAGTTCTACAATCTCTTCAACCACTACAACATCCAGCCCGGCTCCGTGGATCGCGGCATCCGCTCCGTCAACTTCGGTAAGGTCGGCTCCGGGTTGCAGGGGCAGACCACGCGCGTCATTCAGCTCGGCGCGAAGTTCTACTTCTGAGGAAGGATCGGACACCGGCGGCTCCGCTCGATCACTCTTTGAAGTGAGCGGAGCCGCGGCGGGTCTGGTTTCGTGACGGTTTGCGATGGAACGAAGTGAGGCGGAAACCTCACCGGGTTCCCTTGATGACCGACGGCTGCATCCTGGCAATACTCTTCACAACGTGAGCGAGCGGTTGCTCGTTGAGCTGTTCTCGTCTGGGGTTGCGTCTCGTCTCGTGCAGTATCTCCCAGCGCAACCGCTGATTCATCCGTCCTCCAGCCAGGTGTTCGCGGCAGACAGTGTCACTTCGGGGCCGAGTGCATCGGGCGTTCGAAGTGGACGGTATAAACGTGACCCGCCTTCAAGTTCAGCCGGACCTTTCCATCAGCCGAGGGCTTGGTCGGAACTAGCCGGCTGCCATCCACCATTGTCCTGATGCGAACCCCCTGGGCGACACGTACCTCGCGCAGACCGTCCACGGCAGGCCGGAGCGTCGCCGACGTAGGCACCCCACCGTTCCAAGCAAGATCGAGCTCCATGCCGCCGCGAACACGCAGACCGGTCACCTTTCCGTCGCCCCAGGCCCGCGGTAAGGCGGGGAGCAAGTCGATCTCGCCGGAGTGGCTCTGCACCAGCATCTCGGCGATGGCGGCGGTGGCTCCGAAGTTGCCGTCGATCTGAAACGGCGGGTGGTTGTCGAACAGATTCGCCAATGTGGACTTGCGGAGAAGCGCTACCAGATTCTCGTACGCCTTCTCGCCATCGCCCAGCCGGGTCCAGAAATTGATGATCCAGGCACGGCTCCAGCCCGTGTGGCCGCCCCCGTTGGCCAGACGCCGCTCAATGGTGGCGCGGGCGGCACGCGCGAGTTCCGGCGTCTTCTGCGGCGTAATCTGATCACCGGGGAAGAGGGCGAACAACTGCGACATATGCCGGTGCCCTGGCTCGACCTCCTCGTAGTCTTCCGGCCATTCCTGAATCTGACCGAACTTGCCGATGCGGAGCGGCAGGAGTTTGCTGCGTGCCGCCGTCACTTTGGCCCGAAACTCCGGATCGATCCCGAGAATCTCACTCGCCTCAATCATCCGTCCGAACAGTGCGCGCAGAATCTCGGTGTCCATGGTCGGCCCCATGCAAAGCACTGCCTTTTCGCCGCTGGGCAGGCGGTACTCATTCTCTGGCGACGTGGATGGGCCGGTCACTAGATGGCCTTTTCCGTCCGGGGCAAGGTAGTCGAGGAAGAATTGGGTGGCCTCCTTCATCACCGGGTAAGCCCGCTGGGAGAGGAATTGACGGTCCCGCGTGAAGTCGTAATGGTCCGCCAGATGGAGCGACAGCCAGGCTGCCCCCATCGGCCAGATGCCCCAGCGGGCGCCGTCAATCGGCACCGCGTCCCCCCACAGGTCGGTATTGTGGTGCAGGACGAATCCGCGGGCACTGTAGTAGAACTTCGCCACACGCCGGCCGTCATCCCGGCCCTTCTCGAGCAAGTCGAACAGGGGCGCGTGGAGCTCAGACAGGTTGCAGGTCTCCGCCGGCCAGTAGTTCATTTCGGTATTGATGTTGATCGTATACTTGCTGCCCCAGGCCGGTGTCAGGCTTTCGTTCCACTTCCCCTGGAGGTTGGCGGCCATGCTTCCGGGCCGGCTGCTCGCAATCAGGAGATACCTTCCGTACTGAAAGTAGAGCGCCAGCAGGTCGTCGTCGGGCGCGCCTTTTTGAACGCGTTCAAGCCGTTCGTCGGTGGGTAAGGCACGCGCCGCGGTGTCTACCGGCAACTCGAGACGCATGCGTCGGAACAGGCGCTGATGATCCGCAATGTGCTCCTCTCGCAAGATCGCGTACGAACGGGCGGAGCCGGCCAGATCGCGCTCGCACGCGGCGGAGAGATCCTTCTCCCGAATCTCGGTGGCCGCCACGATGGTCAGAGTCACGCTATCGGCACGGGTAACGTCCAGATGATCGCCGGCGCTCTTCACGCTGCCGCCGGAAGCCACGGCGTTGACCTCGGCACGGAACCGAACTCCTGCTTGCCGCTCGCCGGGAGCTTTCTTGGGCAATGCCTGGCCGTTGAGAACCAGCCGCCCTGGCTTCGATTCCGACGTTGCGTCCGCGGGTCGATTGATGGTGGCACGAAATGAGACCTGGCCGGGTTTGTCCGCGGTGATTCGGACGACAATGCTCCTGCCGGGCGCGGACGCGAACACTTCGCGCACATAGTTGACCCCGCCGACCGTGTAGCGGACCGAGGCGATACCGGTGTCGAGATCCAGTTCCCGGCGGTAAGTCGCCGGCTCCGTCGCTCCGTCGAAGTCGAGCCACAGGTCGCCCAGGGTCTGGTAGACCGGCAGCGCGCGAGGCACGCTGATCATGGCCCGATCCGCCAGTGCCTGCGCTTCCGCCGGATGCCCTTCGTGAAGCAGGCGGCGGATCTCCGGGAACGCCTTCGATGCCTCAGGGTTGCTCCTGTCGCGGCGCTCGCCCGACCAGACAGTGTCCTCATTCAGTTGAATGCGGTCCCTTTGCACGCCGCCGAACACCATGGCGGCTAGCCGGCCGTTACCCACCGGCAGTGCCTGTGTCCAGGTGCCCGCCGGTTGCCGGTACCAGAGCTTCAGGGCGTTGTCTTGGGCGTCAGCCCGGCAAGAGGTGGCGAGTGCGGCCAGCAACGAGTAGGTAACGATTGATCGAAGTTGGGACATATTCTCCTGCCAGCGTGCGCTTCAGTAGGGCCAGTCGTGTGTGTCCCACCCACTATCTCACCTCGAACTCGTACACGCTGACGCTGTCGGGGGGTAGGGTGACTCGGCGCGGGGCTTGTGGCAGCGACGTCTCCCTCATCGTCGCGGGAGGGCCGCTGAACCCGCCTCGACCGGGTCCGCCCGGCGCCGGTGCACTTCCCGGAGGAGCGGTCAGTTGCCATAGCTTGGCGGATCCGCTCGGTTGTACGCCTGCGAAATCCAGGTCGCAGTCCTGCGTCGTGTCCGTTGGGTTCACCATGGAGATGGCGAGTTTTCTGCGGTCGGCGGTCAGCGCTGCAAACACGTCGAGCGGGTAGGTTGGACTGCCGGAAGGACGCTCCGGAAGATCCACTCCCACAGTGCCCTTAATGCTGCGCTGAGGAGAATTCCCGGTTACGGCCACCGGCAGCGCACCGGCAAACCGGTCGTGCAGCACTTTCATCACCAGCCCTTCCATCCTCAGGCCGATCGCCTCGCCGTAGGAATCCAGCGCCAGCGTGCCCATCCCGCCCGTGGCCACGCCCAAGGCAACCATGTCCGAGTGCCGGAAGAACTCGTGATACACCAGCGCATTCGTCATCGGATTCAACATCAGGCTGCTCACCGGAGCCGCGCTCGACGGGCTCACAGGCCGGTTCCTCGGCGCCCATTCGTCGAAGGCGAACCGGATGTCCTTGCCCTTCAGCGACGGCATCCGCTTCAGGTACTCCGCCCACGCTTCAAACTTCATCTGGACCTTGTTCGGCATGCGGCGCACACGATCCGCGACTGAGTCGTTCGCCTCGACGAACTGCTGCGAAGGACCGTCGATCGCCAGGTGGGGATAGCCGTAGAAGTGCTCGCCGAGGTAATCGATATACTCCGCCGAGCGCGCCAGCAGGGCCCCCGTCCAGTCGTACTTCGTACCAAACGCAAAAGGCACCTTATCGTTCACAGCTTCCCGTTCCGGGAAGGTGCCCAATTGACGGTTTTCTATGTAGGTCCACGACAACTCCTCCGGCGTGGCGCTCGAAGCGATCACCTTGATCGTAGGATCGACCTTCCGCATCGCCCGCACGAACAGATTGTGCTTGTCCGGGTACTGCGTCACATCCATGTGGCCCCACTGCCAGGGACCGTACATTTCGTTGCCGATCCCCCAGATCTTCACGCCATAGGGAGCCGGATGCCCGTTGGCCGCGCGCAGCTTGCCCATCGGGCTGGTGGCCGGGCCGTTCACATACTCGACCTGTTCCGCGGCCGAATGCGCATCGCCCAATCCGGTATTCACTGCAATGTACGGCTCCGCATTCAGCAGACGGCAGAACGTCATGAAGTCGTCGATCCCCATGTCGTTCGTCTCCATCCCGTTCCACGCCAGTTCCCGGCGCGGCGGCCTTTTGTCGGCGTCGCCGAGCCCGTCCCGCCAGTCGTAGGCCGATACGAAATTCCCACCGGGCCAACGGGCGATCCCGATACCCTGTTCCTTCAGCAGACGTACACTGGCAGCTTTGAACCCCGAGACATTGTCCGCCGGCATCAGGGACGTCGCTCCGATATGGAACGCTCCGCCGCCGTGCCCCGTAATCTCGATGCGGCCTTGCGTCGTGTCAGCTTTCGCCGCGAACTTCAGCGGGAACTTCGCATAGCCCGCTGTCAACTTCCCTACACTCACCGTCTGCCGGTCCTCGGGATTCGGTCCCCAGATCAGGCTCACATCCACCTTGACTCCGGGACTGCCGCTGAGTACAACACGCCCCACATAGGCTCTGCCCGCTCTGAGCGCAAGCCCCGCCTGACTGATGCCGCGCGGCGTCGTAGCCTCCACCTGGATCAGCGGACTCCACTCCCCCACGTACGCACTCTTGCTGTCCATCTCCACAAACTGATCCCCGCCGACGGGGAGCCATCGCCGGCGGGGCCCACGCCGGCCGAACCCTCCAGTGGGCGCTGCGGGTTCGGGTTTGGAGTTGATCGCATAGAAGAACTTCCGGTCGGCCAGCATCTCGGCCCAGACCTGGGTCGTGGCCGGCTCCATGAAGCCGCCGAACACCAGCTTGCTGATGGGCTGCCCCGTGTTGGTGGCATCGATGCGGACAGCTACCGGTTGGGCTGCCGCGGATCCGGCGAGAGCCGCAAACAATACGGGCACCGCGCACCAGATCGAAACGAATCTCATGTCAAAACTCCAATTCAACGGTACTTCCGGTCAACATTGCCTTTCGGTCACTGGCAGTTCGTTCCGCTGCACAGGTTCTTGCTGAAGAACGGCATGACATAGTTCTGGAACCGTACCGCCACCGCGCTCGTATGGGTGCCGGAGTAGATCTCGAAGCTGTTCGCAATGCCGTACGTGTCCATCACCTCATGCAGCTTGGTCGCGTCGTTCTTCAGGCCGTCCTGGTCGCCCACGTCCATCGAAATGCCCCGGTACATCTTCAGATTCCCGACGTACTGGTGGACAAACGCCAGCGGAGCATTCGCCGTCCAGCGCGCTAACACATCCTGCTGAACCACGCCGTCCTTCATGGGCAGATCCAGATACAGCGGCGGATTTTTCGGATTCGGCGACCAGGCAGCCGCTGTTGCGAGCTGTGCCCTCAAGCCGAACGGCAATGTCGCCGAGTCGGCCGGTGTCTTCACGGCCGCCAGGGCCTTCTCCATCGCCGGATTCGCCGGCCCGCCGCCACGCGGCGACATGCAGCACGGGCTCATGATGTACAGGCTCCCGAACACGTCGGAGTGCCTCATGCCGATGCGGCTTGCGCCATAACCGCCCATGGAATGCCCCACCAGCCCGCGGCTCGTCCGTTTCGGGATAGTCCGGTAGTGCGCGTCGATATAGGCGACCACGTCCCGCGCGATGAACTGTTCGAAGTCGCCCGTCGTTACCGAACTCGAGTACATCGAACCGTTGTGGACCGTCTTCGAATCCGGCAGCACCACGATCATCTCCTGGGCCCCCTTCGCGAAGGCCCCCTCAATGGTCTGCGGAACGTGGATCTCCTTCGACCACTGCTCAGCTCCAATGCTGTAGCCGTGCAGAGCATACACCACCGGGTAGCGCCGCTTCTTCTCCTTCGCATAGCTGGGCGGCAGGAAGACCAGTACGTCGCGGTCGACCGCGTTCGCTTCCAGGTTGCCCTCCAGCGCCGCGCCGTGAATCTTGATCGGTTCGACGGTCACCGGCTTGGCGCTGGGCTCCACCGGCGGCACCTCGGTCTTGACCTGCGCCGGAGCCAGCACCGCCAGCCCCAACGCGATCATCGCAACACGGGAAAGAATCTTCTGCATGGTGAACCTCGTTCGTTTTTGATGTTGATCCGGCGATCAGCCGCGCCTATCGCACCAGCGCGTCCGCCGCATTGGCCGCCAGAATCCACCTGCTGGCCACGCCGACAATGTACTCGTTTTCAAACCACAGGAATCCGAAGTCGTCGATACACTCAGGAAAATCCGGCCGGATCACGATATAGCCCGGGATCACACCACCGGGAATGAACGAGCCGTCCGCCCGGTTGTTGCCGTACGCTTTTAGCTTCGAACTCGTGCCGACCGCCGATACATAGGAGGTGCTCGACACCGGATGCGTGCCCAGGATGTAGTTCGCCGCCCGCAGCGTGTAGTCCTTACTCACGATCTCCGGAAAGGCCTTGTGCAGGAAATACATCCGTACACCGAGATCGATCACCGCGGCCGAACCGCCCCAGGTGCCCCGGCTGGGCGGGACTCCGAAAGGCGTGGCCGCCAGCTCTTTGTCCAACTGTTCTACGTAAGTCCTTGTGGCCGCCTCGAACTGCTTCCTGAACTCGGCATCCATAAACGGCAGAATGTGCACGGCAGACCAGGCGCCAAACCCGAATCGCTGCGACACGGTCGGGAACAGCTCCAGGACACGCTTTTTATACGCGGCACCCCCGTTTGTCGCAATCAGAAGGTGCACGGCTGCATTCCACTCCTCGCCCGCCAGCATCGCAGCCGGAGGAGTGAAGGACCCCGGGCGGCTCACACTCGGCGTCGGATTCGCATGCTCGTCGTCCCAGACCTTCACAGCCGTATCCAGACATTCCTTCGCCAGGGCGTCGTCAAACCCTTTCAGCACCGGAGCCGCGGCCGCCAGCGAAGCCGCCGCGCCATACTGCATACCCGCCGATTTCGTCGTGAACGCCCACCGGTCGTCTGGATTGCCCGAGAAGTTGCCGTCCACATCATGCGGTCCCAGCTTCCCGGAGTAGATCCGCCCGTCCGTCTTCGACGCTCCGTCGCCAAGATGCGTATACTGCCGTAGCGTCGGCTCCTCGATCACAGGGAAGGCATGGCCCACCGCCTTGATCTGCGCCAGCACCTGCAACACGCCGTGTTTTACCTGCTGCACGGTATCCGGAATACCGTCCGGGCGATGCATCTCCACCGAGCGCGCCTTCCAGTCCACGGTGAGTTCATCCCACTTCAGTCCGAACTCCCTGTGCGCCAGCGCCAGGTCCTGGATTACCGAGAACTGGCTGCGGGTCTGGATATCGAAATCCCCGGCGTCATACCATCCGCCCACATTCAATCCCGGAATGTGCTCGCCGGGCTTGAACGGCGAGTCGATATTCGGGCCCATCGACCAGCCATCGAAATGCTGCTGGTTCGGCGGAGCCTGCCGGGCATCGTCCAGGTGCGACACTCCATGCCACAGTCGGTACCCCTCGCGCACGGAAACGTGGTCCATTGCCACAGCCAGGTAGGTGTCCAGGCTCGGCTGCCACGCCTTGCTGTAGACATCCTTCCCGATAGGGAACAATTCGGTCCGCTCTCCGGCGTACTCAATCGTGTACAGCCCGGGATCCTTCACAGCCGAAAAGTCGAACTTCGCGTACTCATAACGCAGCCACGGAACACGGGCCGCGATCGGCCCTTCGAACACCTGCTTGTACCTGCCGTCCTCCGAGAGCCGCATCACCTTCGCCGTAGCCGGCCCCTTGAACTTCGGATCCAGCTCCAGGATCGCTGCCTTCGGGAAGTTCGGAGGATACCCGGCCTGGCTGTGCGCGATCACCGGTGGACGTGTCCAGTTCGGCATCACGTCCGGCCGGATGTGCCACACCACCGCGCCTTCGGTCTTGCCCGCCGGAATCATCGAGCGCAGCACGAACCAGCCGTTCTGGGCCCGGTTGCGGCCATCATACAGACCCAACGGAACGTTCTCGGACTGCACGGTGATCCTGTAAAGTGGATCCTCCACGGCCATGGTGATGCTTTGTCCGGTGACAATGGGCCGCGGCTGCAGATACCCTCTTGCTTCATCCCACTCCCGCTGATAGGGCAGACGCTTCGGATCATCGGCCGAGGTCGCGACCTTCTCCATCGGATCCCCGGGACTGCGCGGAAACATGCCGAACACCTTGCCATCCAGCGCATAGCTCTTTCCGATATAAGCCGAAGGCAGGAACTCCAGATTGAACCCCGCGCGGCCCGCCAGTTTTTCGGGCAGCGGCTTGTCGAGATTCACGCTCACTCGCACGCCACCCGGCTCGGCCGCCACCTCCACGTGGTAATCCAGGCCGTAGTCGGGGTAGGACAAGACGGCCGTGAGCCGGTTTTTCTCCTTGTCTGCCTGCTTCCCCTTCAACTGCGCCACCTGATCCCATTGCTCGGGCGTGGCCAGCAATCTCACATCGCCATTCGTCGCGATCCGATGGCCATGCAGGATCATCTCCATGGCGGTGGTCTTCTGGTCGAGGAAGATCGGATGAAAAGTACTTTGATAAAGAATGACGCTAAAGCCCGGCGTGTCCAGGTAACCGCTCTCGGTCACCTTCATGGCGAAATCCGCTCCGGACAAGGAAATACAGAGGATCAGGGCGATCCCCAGGAGTGCACGGGATTGCTGGAACATATGAATGCCTGGCTGAATCAACTTTCAGATTGGGTTGGACCCTCAATGCGCGGGTTTGCGCTCCGGCGGCTTCGTCACCGCTCCCTCTGGACTTCTTCTCCACGCAAAGTAGCCATCCAGTACGCGCAGCGATTGCTCGCTGGGCACCGGACCGGTATGCGGCTTGCCCGCGAAGTACATGACCACGGGGCTCCTGTCGCTGAACGCGGGCCACGCGGGCAGCCCGTCGCCATCGGGCCTCAGGTGCTTGGCGAAATTCGTCCAGTACGCCGCCATCGCATCCGAGATCTGACGGTCCTCGTCGGTCACAGTCCGCTTCACGTTCTCCAGGTGCTCGAAAACGTAAACAACCTCGGCGCCGTGGGGAGAGCCGCGCCCGGCTTGCGGTGAGCCTGCCGGATAGTCGGGGTGCTGGTCGAAGTAGTAATAGTAGGCCTTGCCTTTCCCTCGGGAGGACTGGAGCCTCGCCCATACCCAGGTGTGCCAGCCGAAAGCGGAGTCCCGCATCAGGTCCCGCGCGGTCTTGGGCACAGGGGTTGCCTCTGTCGGATACACCTGCAGCAGCCGGTCCGCGAACGGGCCATAGCGCTTCTTCACGGCCGCGATGTAATCTTCCGGAGTGCGGGCCGGCGAGAAACTCGCGCCCTCGTCCGAGTTGTAGCCCACCAGGATGGGCGTATCGTTGAACTGCCCCGACTCGTAGAGCCGGTACTGGTCATCCGGAATCACCCAGCCATCCACGATCGGCCAGGCCATGCCTCGCTGCTTGCGTGCCGCTTCAGCCAATTGGGTGGAGTTCAATGCCCTCAGCGCCTGCAGCGACGGCGCGTTCGCTGTCTTTCCGAACTCGACGCCGGAGGCTTCCGCGTCCGCCAGCACCCGCATGTTCTCGCCCGGCACAGGCATCACGCTGGAGGGGCCGAAGGAACCCCCGCTCTGCGAGATCGCTCCGTGAAAGAGTCCCTTGGCCAGCGGAGAGACGCTCAGCATGCTCACCGCGATACCGCCGGCCGACTCCCCGAAAATCGTGACCCGTTTCGGATCCCCTCCGAACGCCGCGATGTTCTTCTGGATCCACTGCAGTCCCGCAATCATGTCCAACATTCCGTAATTACCCGAGACGTGTTGGGGCGATTCCGAGCTCAACTCCGGATGCGCAAAGAAGCCGAGGATCCCCACGCGGTACGCGATGCTGACCAGCACGACGCCGCGTTTGGCCAGTTTCTCCCCGCTATAGTCCGGAACAGAAGTGGCCCCGGCGTTGAAGCCGCCGCCGTAGATCCAGACCAGTACCGGAACACGCTCCTTCGGCGATTTCGCCGGCGTCCAGATGTTCAGGTACAGGCAGTCTTCGCTCACTCCGCCTGCCGAGGGGCCTCCCATTCCTGGGATACACCCCGGCGCAAACTGCGTGGCGTCGCGGACCCCCTGCCATCCGGTGGCCGGACGCGGTGCGCGCCATCGCAGTTCGCCCACCGGGGGCGCCGCGAACGGAATGCCTTTGTAGACAGTCAGATTTCCGTCCGCAACTCCTCGTAGCAGGCCCCCCGCGACCTTTACGGTCGCCGGCGTCGCGGCTACCTGCAGCATGGCTGGACCCATAACAAACAGAAGGGTACAGAGAGCCTTCATGCAGTTCGCTCCCCCTGCTTTAGCGGAACAGCCTCGGGGCGAAATCGTTCAGGCACCGGCGCCAAGTCAGCCACTCGTGCGCCGTTCCAGGCGACTCGAAGTACACGTTGTTCACGCCCGCCTTCTTCAGGTTCTCGCTAAAGTTCTTGGCTCCGGGGCCTTCCACTGATCCGATGCCCAGGAACAGCACCTTCACCTTCTTATTGAACGCCGCCGCATCCGCGAACACCCCGTTGTTGGATGTCTTCGCATCAAACGTGCCACCCCGCCCACCAGTGCTGCCGCTGAATCCGCCAATGTAAGCAAACTTGTCCAGATTCGACAGGGTCGTCAGGAACGTCTGCATGCCGCCCATCGAGAGCCCCGCCATCGCCCGGTTCTCCCGTCCGGGCCGGACCCGATAGGTCTTCTCGATCATCGGGATCAGGTCGTTCAGCATCATTTCGGTGAACGTCGCCCCGGTAAACGCCGCCAGGCCGCTGCGTGCGGCCGGAGGCGGCGTCGCCTGTCCTCCGGTCGCTAGGGGAGCAGCGGGTCTAGGCGGGGGTCGAAGGCCGCGCGACGTGAAGATGGACCCGTCTTCACCCGCCTTGACAGCGTTGAGGTTGTCCATGACGATGATCATCGGCTTGGCTTTGTTCGCCGCTATCAGGTTGTCCAGAATGAAATCGGCGTGACCTTGGGCGTGCCAGCCTTGCTCGTTCTCGCCCCAACCGTGCATCAGATACAGGACGGGATAGCGCGCTTTCCCCGCGTCATAGTCTGGCGGCGTGTACACGAAACAGCGACGCCATCTGCCCGTCACTTTCGAGAAGTACCACCGTTGGCTCACTTGACCGTGCGGCACATCTTTGGGCAGGTAGTAATCCACTTCCGGCCCCTCGGGAATCTCGATCGCGCTATTATCCCAGCCGGAGCCAAAGAACGTCCGCGTCGCCGGATCGGCCACGGTTGCGCCATCCACCACCACCGAGTAGTAGTGGAACCCTTCCACCAGGGGCGCGGTGGCGACAGTCCATGCCCCGTCATCTCCCTTGATCATGTCGTAGGTCTTGCCGACCTTGAGCTGGACCTTCTGGGCATCCGGCGCTACCACCCGAAACGCGGCGCGATGGTCCGCGTAAACGCAGGGGTACTGCGCACCTGGGATGTTCAGTGTGGAAGGTCGGCATTCGTCTGTTCCCTGGGCGAACAGCGGGATCGCCGAGAGGATCAGCACGGCGCTACTTAGCAGCCTGCACCTCTCTGGTTGCATGGTGAACTACCTCCATCAATCTGCCGGCCCAAGATGGCGAAGCCGGTGCGTAACGCCCCGGCTTCACTTCTGTCCGTGTGCCGGGTTCTGACCCTGGACAGTGAGCAGGGGAGCCCCAATCAAAGTCCGGGGGCATGCTAGCATGCAAAACGACCGAGGGTTAGGTTAGGTACTGTATGTCCTGTTCAATCCTTGTGGAATCTTTACGTTGGAGTCGCCGCGAGGGCCCGGCAGTGAACCGTTTAACGGTTACCGACGCCAGTTAGCAACCCCGAGGCCCGATCGAGCGGTTGTGTTATGATTCGCCCAGACCTGAGCATGGACGCAAGCGAAGGGATAGGACTCAGCGAGCCGGAACAGCAGGCCGTGCGGACGGAACTCAACCGCCTGCTGGAGAGCCCTGCGTTCCGCGGCAGCAAGCGGTGCAGAGACTTCCTAAAGCACGTCGTTGAGCAGACGATAGCCGGCCCCGGCGACGCTCTGAAGGAACGTTCCATCGGCGTGGACCTTTTCCAACTTCCGCCTGCCTTCGACCCGGGCCAGCACACGGTCGTCCGTGTGACCGCCAACGAGATTAGGAAGAAGCTCGCCCAGCAGTACCATTCCGAAAACGGCTCGGCTCATCCGGTCAGAATCGAACTGCCGCCGGGATCCTACAAGGCCGAGTTCAAGTGGGAAGTTTCGGTGGCCGAACCAGAACTTCCGCTGCCACCGAAGACACTCCCCCGTATGGCGATTGCCGGCGGCGTGGTGCTGCTGGCGCTCGCCGGCGGTTTCGCCATCTCACAGTGGAGGATGGCGAAGTCCGTGGCCACCGATGTCAAGGCCGTTTCCACTCCCTCCAATCTTCCACCCATCGGATTGGGAGGCGGTAGTGTCCGGATCATTGTCGGTTCCAGTAGCTCATACGTGGACCGCAGCGGCCGCGCCTGGAGTCCGGATCGTCTCTTTTCTGGTGGCTCTGTTTTCGTCCGTCCATCCGAGCGAGTTCTTCGAACGCTGGATCCCGACATCTATCGGCACATGCGCCAGGGGGACTTCCGGTACGATATCCCCCTCGCTCCGGGCAAGTACGAACTGCATCTTCACTTTGCCGAGACGGGCCTCTCTGACCTAATCAGCGCCGAATCCAGCGGGGAAGGGCAGCGCGTCTTCCAGGTGTCCGCCAACGGCAATCGGATCTTGAACTTTTTCGATGTGGTGGCCGATGCCGCGGGCGCCAACATCGCCGATGAACGCGTCTTCCGCGACATCGCGCCGGCGCCGGACGGCTTGCTCCACCTCAGCTTCGCGCCTCAAAGAGGCACGGCGATGCTGAGCGCTATCGAAGTGCTGCCGGTCAGTCCGGGCAAGGTCCGTCCTGTCCGCATCCGTGCCGGGTGGACCTCGTCCTGGCAGGACTCAGCCGGGCAGCAGTGGCAGGCTGACTCCTACTTCATGGGGGGCAACGCTCTCGTAAGGAACACGAATCCGGCGCAGGCCGGTAACTCAATCCAGCCAGATGTTGCGCTCTACGCCAGCGAACGGTGGGGGCATTTCTCTTACTCGATCCCGGTGGCGGACGGCCTCTATCGCGTGGCCTTGAAGTTCAACGAAGGCCATTACGGACGGCGGAACACCGGAGTTGGCGGACTCGGCAGTCGCATCTTCGACGTCTATTGCAATGGAGCCGCTCTGTTGAGAAACTTCGACATCATGAAGGCGGCCGGCGGGGAAGGCCGGCCTCTGGACCGCGCCTTCTCGGGTGTCCGCCCCACCGCCCAGGGCAAAATCGTCCTCACCTTCGTACCCGTCGAGGGCATGGCCTGCGTGAATGGAATCGAAGTGCTGGAAGAATCCAATTGAGCTGCTTTCCCAGGGAAGGGCCCGTCCGCACACGGAGGATCTCAGTGTCTGTTGGGAACCGCGCGCGTCCTCACGCTCGACTCGCGAACCACCAGTTTCGCGGGGACGAGCGAATCCCGGATGCTGGGAGACGCCTTTTCCACCACTAGCTTCAACGCCATCCTGCCCGCCAGTTCTCCGATCTTGATCGCACCCTGGTCCACGCTGGACAGCGGAACCCGCAGTTGGTGGGCCCACCGTACGTTCCCGCAGCCAACCAGCGCGATGTCCCTGGGGATGCGCAGTCCGGCTGACAGAATCGCACCCATCGCACCCACCGCCAAACCGTCGTTGAAGACGAAAACGCCGTCAGGGCGCGGCCGCAGGCTCAGGAGTTGGAGCATCGCACTGCGCCCACACTCTTCGGCTCCGCTATCCGCGGTCGCGGCCGTTGCGATCATTTCGTGAGCGATCGGCATACCAAGCTCTTTGAGTACGGATTGGTAGCCCTCGAGCCGGCCGGTCGCGGTGCTGATCTCCGGGCCCCGGATGTGCGCAATCCGCCGGCAACCCTGATCGGCCAGGTGCTGCGTCGCAATTCGTCCAATCTCGCTGTCATCGGCACCCACATGGTTCGCCCGCAATCCAGGCAACATCCTATCGACCAGAACGCAGGCGGAGCCTCGCGCTTGAATTCCCTGCATGAATTCCGGCGAATGCTGGACGGACGCAACGATGAGCGCATCCACCTGCCGCGCTAACAGGTGCTCGGTCTCGCGCTTCTCCATTTCGACATCGTCGTTTGAAGAGGCGATCAGCAGCCCATATCCCTTCGGACGGATAGTGTCCACGATACCCTTTGCGACTTCGGCAAAGAAAGGGTGTAGAAACGATGGCACCACCAATCCGATGGAGTACGTGCGGCCCGTTGCGAGGGTGCGGGCGGCAAGATTGGGCTTGTAGTTCAGTTCCCGGACCCGCTGCAGTACGCGTTCTCTTGTTTCGGTGCTGATATCCCTCCGATTCTGCAGAGCTCTGGAAACCGTCACCACAGAAAGGTGCAGGTCCATTGCGATGTCCTTCAGCCGGACTCGCGATCTAGTGGTCATACGCCTCGATCCTTCTGACCGACATTCTGCCATGAACTGACGAGCATAGAATGTCCGCAGCCGCACAAAGGCTCCGGCGCCCTTGAAGAGGGCGGGCCGGGGGGGCGATAAAGAGAGCGTCTGTCCGGAGGATGGGAGTGGCAGCGCGTCCACTCTATGACAGTGCCTGGCCCTCACTGGCGAATGGATCCGCGCGATACTCACGCTCCCGGTATGTGAAATGATCGAAATCGGCCGGCCGCCGCGTACCGGCCATGTCCTGGCAGCAGACCCCGACAAACGCCCCTGTGAAGTTCGGAGTGCCCGGAACAGACGCCTCGTCCGACAGAATACTGGCATCCAGCGGACCCGGCATCCGGCGCCATTCGCCATCTCCGGCCCGAAATGCGAAGAACAGCCGCTCGAAATCCACCTCAACCCGCAGTTGCACCGGCGTCCCATCCGCAATCGCGACAGCCGCGCTGAATACGTCCGACTGGACCTGGTCGGGCAGGCACGACATCACTCGGACGTGCTTGCCGAGCTCCTCATCGCGCGAAACGTACAGGTAGTGGAACTTGCTGCCGTTGTAATAGCAGACCAGCCCGGCCATCTGCGCAAACCCATCCGGCTCGAACTCCATCGACGTCTCGGCGCAATAACAGTGCGCCTGCTGCCGTCGCGCCACCAGCGACTGCCGGAACAGGCTGCCGATTGTCTCGCGGCCATAGAGACGCAGGTGGCCCGGCCGCTCCGTCAGGCTGAAGAGCTCTTCCGGCCACGGCGACCGCAGCCACTGGAAATCCAACGGCAGTTCCGGTCCGTTGAAGTCCTCGCGTTCAGGCTGTGGAGGGAAGACGCACGGCTGCAACTCTGGCGCTACCACCGCGCTCAGCGGCAGACCGGTGCCTTCGGCGGTGCGCAGCCAGCCGTCCTCGCCCCACACCGTCCTCTGAATTGCGGTCTCCCGCCCCAGGATGCAGCGCCCGCGGTTGCGAATGGGCCGCCCGCAGAGGTGGACCAGATACGTGTCGCCGGCCTGCGTCTCCACCAGATCCGCGTGCCCGGCGCGCTGCAATTCAAGATCCGGCCGATGACGTGATGTCAGCACGTAGACGTCCGGATGCAATTCATAGGGCCCCGTCAGTTCACGTGACCGCGCCATCGTCACCGCATGACCCCATCCAGTGCCCCCTTCCGCGGTCAGCAGGTAGTAATACCCGCCCCGCTGGTAGAGGTGCGGTCCTTCCGTAAACCCGATCTGCGTGCCGCGGAAGATCAGATGAACCGGGCCGGTCAGCGCACGCTCGACCGGCGAGTACTCCTGCAGCGCGATCCCCGAGAATCGATTGAACCCCGGCCGGTGATCCCATCGCATGTTCACCAGGTATTTCCTGCCGCCGTCGTCGTGAAACAGCGAGGGATCGAACCCGCTGCTGTTCAGGTAGACCGGATCCGACCATACGCCGTCAATGCTCTGACTCGTAACCAGATAGTTGTGCGTATCCCGCAGCGAGGCGCCGGCGGAGCCCGATTGAGTCGTCCGCCCATACCTCTTCACGTCCGTGTAGATCAGCCAGAAGAGGCCGTCCGCATAGCTCAGGCAGGGAGCCCAGACGCCGCACGAGTCGGGATCGCCCAACATGTTCAGCTGGCTGCCGCGGTTCAGCGGCCGGCCCACCAGACGCCAGTGGATCAGGTCGCGGGAGTGGTGGATCTGTACGCCGGGGAACCACTCGAAGGTGGACGTAGCAATGTAGTAGTCATCGCCCACCCGGACAATGGACGGATCCGGATTGAACCCCGGCAGGATCGGATTCCGGATCAGTGCCTTCTCTTTCGCCATATTCACATCGCTCCCTTCACGGCTTGTGGTCCCTCCGCCCGTCGTTCGCGCACCAACGTCCACAACACCGCGGCGCCCAGTAGATCCAGTAGTCCCAGGCAGATGAAGAACGGCGTGTAGCCAACCGTTGCCACCAGACCGCCGATCAGCAACGAGAAGATTAACAGGCCCGCGTTGCCGAACGTTCCAGCCATGCCGGCCGCCGTGGCGACCTCATTCCTCCGAAACAAGTCCGATGCCATCGTGATCACCGTCACTGAGAGTGTCTGATGCGCAAAACCGGCCAGACTTAGCAGCGCGATCGCCGCATACGGGCTCTCTACGAACCCCACAAATCCCACGCCTAGCATCAGCACCGCACCCAGGGTGAAGGCGCAACGCCGCGCGTTGATCAGGCTGAGGCCCGCCAGTTTCTGCAGCCTCATTGACACCAGGCCGCCGAACACGCACCCGAAGTCCGCCGCCAGGAACGGCATCCAGGCAAACATGGCGATGTGCTTCAGATCCATGTGGCGGACGCTGCTCAGGTACAGTGGCAGCCAGAAGCTCAGCGTGCCCCATGTCGGATCCGCCAGGAACCGCGGCAGCGCGATACCCCAGAAGTTCCGCTGCACCAGAATCTTGCCCAGTGATGGCCGCGATCCATCGCTCTGCAGGTGCTTCTCCTGCCCGGCTGCGATGTACGCCTTCTCCTCGCTTGAGAGCGCGGGATGCCGCTCCGGCGATTGATACAGGAACATCCACAAGGCCACCCAAACCAGGCCCAGCGCGCCGGTAATCAGAAACGCAGCGCGCCAGTTGTAGGCCAGAATAGCCCACGCCACCAAGGGTGGCGCCAGCATCGAACCCACCGACGCCCCAATGTTGTACACCCCGCCCGCCAGGCCCCGCTCCTTAGCCGGGAACCACTCGGCCGTCGCCTTCATCCCCGCCGGATTGGCGGAGCCTTCGGCGAACCCCAGCGCGCCACGAAGCCATGCCAACGCCTGCCAACTCCCGGCGAGCGAGTGCGCCATGTTGATGAGTGACCAGGTGATCGCAAAGATCGCGAACCCCACCTTGAGCCCCAGCACGTCCAGTACATAGCCGCACACCGGCTGCGCCATGATGGCGCCCTGGAACGTACCGACAATCCAGGAGTACTCCTTCGCGCTGATGTGTAGTTCCTGCAGCAGCGTCGGAGCGGCCACTGCGAGCGTGCTGCGCGTCAGGTAATTGATCACCGACCCCAGCATGATCAGACCGATCATCCACCATCGGAGGGCTTTGATTTTGGGCATGACTATTTCGGTGCCCAGATGCGGAATTCGCCGCTCACATGCAGCAGCCCCATGAGATACCACATGCCGTCGTAGTAGCGGTAGCGGCCCGAGGGAATCTCCGCCGTCCACAGCGCCTCGACGAACTGGGCCGCTCTTTCCTTGTTCGTGGCCGCCAGGCTCGCCACCGCATTCGCCGCCACCAGCGCGGTCGAGTGCGAACCGCCCAGCGGCTTACCCTCCAGCGTGTACCGGTTGACATACGAGTCGATATTCTGCGATGCGAAGAACGTCTGGATCTTGTCGCTCAACACCCGCTCGCGCGCATCGACCGCCCACCACGACCAGTCCACTGCCCAGTTCGCCGCCGTACGCCAGGCATCGGGTCCGAAGTTCCCGTTCTGTCCGCCGGCCCCGGGCACGGGTGTGCCGTCGTAGTTAGCGTAGTTCGGTGCCAACGCGGTCACCGGATGCGTTGCCTTCTGCAGATACTCACGGCTCACCTGGGCAGCCTCCGCCCAAAACGGACGGTCCGCCGCAGGCCCCCACCGCGCCCACAGTTCGTAGAAGGCCGGCAAATGGTAGGAGGGATCCGTGTGATCGGGACGCCTCAGGTTCGGAGTGAACCGCACCATCTTGTGTTCGGGATGAAACTCCGGCCCACCGGTCTCCGCACCCCGGTTGGTGGGGCCATCAATGATCTTGCGATTCTTCATGCTGTCCAACAGCCGGTCGGCTTCGGCTCGATAGTCGTAGATGCCCTTGCCGTTACCCCATCGGCCGGAGGCGAAGTACAGTGCCAGTGCCCAGTACTCTTCCCCATCCGGAGCCGGCGACTCGCTGTTCGGCGTGCCGTCCAGCTTCATCGACCATGAGAAGTATCCGAACGACGGATGGGTGGGCAACGTCTGATACATATACGTCTTCGACCAGTTCCACAACGCGTCGAACTCGAACTTCCTGTTCAGTTGCACCGCGATCATCATGCCGTACGACATGCCCTCCGAGCGCACGTCGTGGTTATTGATGTCGCTTAGGTAAGCCAGCGGCCCATTCGCATTCCGCCCCGCTTCGTAATAAACCGTCTGCGTCTCCGGGTCGCCATGGAACAATTGTTGGAGGGCAGTCTGGACCTTGGCCAAGATCTCCTTCTGCGAGTGCCCGGCCTCCCGGAAAAGGTTCCTGTAACGCTTGGTCGCAAAAGCGCCGGCCTTGGCGGCCGCTGGGCGATCCTTATGAGGATCTGCGCCGGGTTGTGCGGCTGGTGCTCCGATGCTGCAGAGCACAATGGCGACAAACAGACAATGAGCCTGACTCCAGCATCTACCTGGATTGGCCTTGGAACCACTTTGACGCCGCGGCAAGCAAAGCAACGGCGATGCCCGGTATTGACCAGGGAGACACACACGAATAGTCATTTCATCCTCTGTGTTTCTAACACGTGCCACACGATGAAGTAGGGCTGCCGGTTCAATTCGGCCGCAAGTCTCCGGAGTATCGTGACTATCTGTCCGTCCAGACTCACCTCAAACAGAATCAGTTTCGTCACTCGCCTAGCTCCTAATTCCATGCGCTGGCTTTGCTCTGTTGTGGTCCCTGTTGTCGTGCACCGTTGACTCCGAACGCATGCGTAGCCCGGGATCCTGGTAACGCTTTCACAGCACTGTATTGCATCGAGCGCCGGAAGTCAAAGTGGCCTGACGGGAATTGGCTGCGGCACATTTGACTCTCGTGCCTTGCCGCGATAGACTCGCTGCTGTCTACTCATGCAAGCGCATGCAGGGCGGATCGATGGAACACCTTCCACATTAGCCCAAGCCGGTCCGGAGATCTCCTCATGTCTTTCCGATCGATTGTCTTCGGAACTGACGCAGCCATCGTCGTTGGTGCGGTAACGCTTCGGTTCCAAGTGTTTTCGGAAAAGCCGCTGCACCTGCCGGTATCACAGGAGGAGGGAAATAGACCAACGTGCGGCTCCGGAACTCCCATCGATTGATGACTCTCATGACGACCCTATCCGCCAACGCTGTGCGTGCGACAACCTACGTCCTCATCGCGATGCTCTGTGCGGCCTTATCCGCGAGTGCCCAGTCGCCCAAGACGCGCTCCTGGGCTGCGGACAACGGAAACGGAACCTACTCGAATCCCCTGTTCTACGACGAGTTCTCCGATCCCGATATGATCCGCGTCGGCCCGGACTACTACCTCACCGGCACCACCATGCACACCATGCCCGGCTTGCCCATCCTGCACTCTCAGGATCTGGTGAACTGGCGCATCATCGGCTACGCCCTCGACCGCCTCGATCTCGGCCCGGACTTCCGGCTTGAGGACGGCAAGGAGATCTATGGCCAGGGCATCTGGGCGCCCAGCTTCCGCTACCACAACGGGACGTACTACATCTTCGCGAACGTAAACCGATTCGGATTGCAGGTCTTCCGCGCTTCCGATCCACGTGGTCCCTGGAAGCACAACCGCATCCAGCAAGGCCTGCACGACCTTTCGGTTCTCTTTGATGACGATGGCAGGATCTACGCCGTCTACGGAGCTTCCACTATACGAATCGTTGAGATGAATGCGGACCTTACGGCCTTGGTGCCTGGCACAGATCGCGTCCTCATCGACAAGAGTCTTGGCATGGGCGAGGGGTCGCACATCTACAAGATCAAGGGCAAATACTACATCGTGAGTGCCGTCCCTGGCGCGCACGTACCGATGAAGTGCGCCCGGGCCGAGAGCTTGGCCGGTCCGTGGGAAGTGAAGACGATCAGCGAGAACGAGAGCCTGGGCATCGGTCAAGGCTATAGGCCGAAGAACTTCCGCCGGCCCACCCCGCCCTTTGAAGTCACTCCTCCCAATCCGAGTGAGAGCCTCAGCCTCACCCTGCACCAGGGCGGCATCATCGAGACCGACACGGGCGAGTGGTGGGGTTACTCCATGCAGGACCACAACGCCGTAGGCCGACTGACCTCCCTCTCGCCCGTGACCTGGGTCGAGGGCTGGCCGTACTTCGGACTGCCGGGCAATCTCACCCGCACGCCCTCGCTGTGGGTGAAGCCGAACACAGGGCGGACCAGTGCAGTCACCTCGCCCTACGATCGCAACGATGATTTCTCCGGCCCCAAGCTTCAGCAGGTCTGGCAATGGAACCATCTGCCCGACGACTCCAAGTGGTCGCTGACAGAGCGCCCCGGCTATCTGCGCCTGCATTCGCTGCCCGCTCCGGACTTCTGGTTGGCGCGGAATACGCTGACCCAGCGGGCCATGGGCCCGGAATCCATCGCCACAACGGAAGTGGACGCCGCGGGGCTCAAGAACGGCGATGCCGCCGGACTAGCCCTCTTGAACCTGCCCTACTCCTGGGTCGGGGTGTCGCGCCGGGAAGATCAGTTCGCATTGGAGTTCTACGATCAGCGTGCCGGCAAACCCATTCGTGAGGCGCTGGCAGGAACCCGCGTCCGGCTTCGGGTCCATTGTGATTTCGACAAGGACACCGCTCGCTTCAGCTACAGCGCGAACGGAAAGGAGTTCAAAGATATCGGTCCCGAACTCATCCTCGCCTTCCAGCTCAAGACATTTCAGGGCGTTCGCTTTGGGCTGTTTCACTACAATGCCTCCGGCGCCGCCGGCGGGCAGGCCGACTTCGATTCCTTCACTGTTCTGGAACCGCGTTCGAGGGGACTGACCCAACCGATTCCTGCCGGCAAGTGGATCACGTTCTCAGACCTTTCGAGCGGAAACAGGCTGGCGGCAGTCGATGGCAAACTGCTCACGGCGGCCGGGGCAGGGAAGGCCAGTGCGTTCCAGGTTGTGGATCGTGGACGCGGCCGGGTTGCACTTCGCACGGCCCAGGGGCAGTTTGTCTCCGTGTCGGGCGCCGGCAAATCCGGCGAGGTCGTAATGAAGGCGGGCAAGCCAGGCGACGCGGAGACGTTCCAGTGGGTGGACCTGCAGCGCGGCGACACGCTGCTGTTGTCGCTGGTGACGCATCGCTATATCACCGCCCCGAAAGAACCGGGCCCTGTGTCCGCCGATCATCCCGGACCGGCGCCGGACCGCAAGGATGGCTCCTGCTTCACCTGGAAGCCCGCTCAGCGTTAGAGCCTTCGAACCTATGGGCAGTAGCTGCACAAGGAGACCGCGAAGATGAAGATGCGATTCGCTCAAGGCGGGAGAACTCTCGTCTCTCTTTCCCTCGGGTCGGCCCTGCTGCTGTTCACGGGCCTCCACCTCGGCGCCGCCCCCCAGCCTGCCGCCGCGCCCGAGACGCCCGCTCCGCTTCCGTTTGTTAGTCCGATCTTCGGCGACAACATGGTGCTGCAGCGTGGCAAACCGGTGGCGATCTGGGGATGGTCGCAACCTGGCGACGCCATCAGGGTCGAGATCGGAGAGAACTCCGCGACCGCAACGGCAAGGGCCGATGGCCGGTGGCAGGCGAGCATCCAGCCTCCTCCGCCAGGAGGACCTTACACCGTCCGGATCTCGGGCCGGCAGACCGTCCTGTTGCACGAAGTCTTGGTCGGCGACGTGTGGATCTGCGCGGGCCAGTCGAACATGGGATTCGGCCTCGCTCAGGCCAGAAACGGCGCGGAAGAGGTAAAGGCGGCCGATCACCCGCTGATCCGGTTTTTCAATGCGGCGCAGAGGTCGTCCTACTCGCGCGTCGATGTCCCACGCGGCACATGGAAGATCGTCTCGCCAGGCACCGTCGGTGGCTTTGGCGGCATCTCGGCGACGGCCTACTTCTTCGCCCGGAGACTCCAGGAGTCCGTGCACGTCCCCATTGGCCTGATTCAAGAAGCGGTCGGGGGCGTTCCAGCCGAAACGTTCGCTAGTGCTGGCGCCCTGCGCCCGCTCAAGGATTTCGACCCTGGCATTGCCGAGGTGGAACGCCGGCTCCAGATGGGCGGTCCACAGTACGGCAACTACATCATGCATTGGTACGACGAGTTCGACATCGGTTCCAGGGGCGGCTCCTGGGCCGATCCCGCCCTCGATGATTCGTCCTGGATGCCCGTCCAGATTCCGGGCGGATTCAAGGAACTCGGAGTCGGCGGCGTGCCCAGCCTCTGCTGGTTCCGCCGGGAGATCACCCTGCCGGCCACGCTGCCCCCCGGCATGGCTCGCGTGTATCTGGGATCGATCGAGAAGATGGACACCACCTACATCAACGGACAACAGGTGGGCGCCAGTTCCTGGGTCGAGAATCCGAGAGTCTATTTCGCGCGCAACGGCGTGCTGAAGCCGGGCCGGAACGTGATCACGCTGCGTGTGTTCAAGCTGAAACCCGAAGGCGGGTTCCTCGGCAAACCGGATGAGATGCGGCTCACCCTGGGCGATGGCAGTGTGATTCCGCTCAGCGGTGATTGGAAGGGCAAAGTGGCCGTGGATGCCCGTCCTCCGCACCCGCTGCCGGTGGGCTTCGAGAACCTGCCCACCATGCCGGGCGTCCTGTACAACGGGATGCTGGCGCCCGTCGCGCCGCTCTCCATTACCGGAGCCATCTGGTATCAGGGCGAGTCCAACACCGAGCGCGCGCACCAATACCGCCGGCTGCTGCCCGCCATGATTGCCGATTGGCGAAAACTCTTCGGCCAGGGCGATTTCCCGTTCTACATCGTCGGCCTGCCGGCCTTCAAGCATCGTAGCGAGGTGCCCGTCGAGGATTCCTGGGCGGAGTTTCGGGAAGCCCAGGCGCTGACGGCACGGAGCGTGCCAAATTCCTGCCTGGCCGTCACAATCGATACGGGTGATCCCGACAACATCCACCCCATCGACAAAAGGGAGTCCGGCGAACGTCTCGCCCTCTGCGCCCTCGCCGGCCAGTACGGCCGCAAGGTGCCCCATGTGGGGCCGACTCTATCCAAGGTCGAACGCCTGCCCGGCGCCTTGAAGCTCCACTTCGATCATGCCGATGGAGGCCTCGTGGTCAAGGGCGAGAAGGTCGGCGAATTCTCAATCGCTGGGGACGACCGCAAGTGGCACTGGGCGGACGCCCGCATCGAAGGCGATGCTGTGGTCGTGTCGTGCCCGGCGGTTCCAGGCCCGGTAGCCGCCCGCTACGCTTGGCAGGCGAACCCCGCCGCGACGCTGTACAACGGCGCCGGTCTTCCGGCCGTGCCTTTCCGCACCGATGCCTGGCCGGGCGCCACGGACAGCAGCAAGACACACTAACACAGAACGCTCGGGCAGAACCCGAGGCTGGGTGATCATCGAGGCGGAGTCTCTATCGCCCGGCCGGACTCACCGCCCTGGTGAGGATCTTCTCCATCAGATGCACCTTCGCGGCTTCGGCGATCGGACGCACCTCAAACCGCTCGCCGAGCTCCATCGTCACCGGCTTGTCCACGTCCAGAGCCGGCCACTCCGTCAGCCCCTCTCCATTGGGATTTCCGGTTTTCACGAAATTCGCCCAATAGCTCGACGTCTTCTCCGCCATTGCAGAATCCTCGGGTGCCCACGGCCGCTTTACACCCGCCAGACTGTTGAACATATACGGCAGCTCGGAGGAATGGAATGCCCCGTAAGTGTCCCGTTTGGGCCCCGGCAGCGGATGATCCCACAGATACGTGTAAACCGCCGTCTTCGAATGAGCCGCCCGCTGACGCGCCCAGAGCAGTGTCGACACCATGCTCTGCGCTCGTGCACTCTCGATTTGGGAGGGACCCGGAGTCGATGCCGGGTACATCTTGAGGAACTCGTCAGCCAGGTCGCCCGCCAAACGCCGCGCGAAGCGCTCAAACTCTTCCGACGTGAGTTTGCCGTATTTCGCATCAGCGCTCCCTTCGTCGGCGCACCACCCTGTCATGGTCACCACGTCATTCTGCTTGCCCTGTTCGAAGATCGCAGCCACGGTATCGGGCAGCAGTGCACCGTCCACCACAGGGCCCCAGCGGAATACCGCTCCTTCCACCGGCGCCATCAACAGATACACCGGCATCGCTCGCAAATCCTTCAGCGATCCGGCTCTCTTCGCCTCCTGGAACCTCAGCCCATCCTTCTCCGCATCCATCAGGGGTCGCTGCCGGTTGCCGATCCTCGAACCGCTCTGTGCAATCGCCGCGTGGAACAGCCCTTTCGCCAGTGGTGACGCGAGCAGCGCATGCACCGCGCTGGCGCCGGCCGACTGCCCAGCAATGGTCACCCGATCCGGATCGCCTCCGAATGCCGCGATGTTCGCTTTCACCCACTGCAGGGCGGCCACGGCATCCAGCAATCCGTAGTTGCCGGACGAATGCGTCCCGGATTCCAGGGTCAGCTCCGAATGGGTGAGAAATCCGAAGACCCCCAGGCGGTAGTTGATCGTGACCACCACGATGCCTTTCCGCGCGAGGGCCTCGCCGTTATAGAGCGCCACGGAGGTGGAGCCCTGGTCGAACGCGCCGCCGTGAATCCACAGGAATACCGGCCGTTTCCCCGAGGTACCGCCCGTCCATACGTTCAAATACAGGCAGTCCTCGCTGCGCTCGTTCTGGTCCATGTACTCCTCGGTCCAGGGGCCCAGCGAACTGGCCGCCGCCTGCATGCACGACCGTGAAAAATGGTCCGCCTTCAGCACACCCTTCCACGGTGCGGCCGGCTTCGGAGCGCGCCAGCGCAAATCCCCTACCGGCGGCGCCGCGTAGGGAATGCCCCGGAACACGGTGATGGCTCCATCGGCCGTCGGTACGCCTTCCACTAGGCCGCGATCCGTACGGACAGGTTTCGCGGCAACGGCCGCGCCCAGGATGAACAGGGACAAGCAGATGAAACGAAACATGGCCGGGGCACCTTTTGCTGACTCCCGTGTATATATCACAGCGCGCGCGGGAGCGCTTGCCGGCACTGATCCAAAGCCCGATCGGGGCCCTCATCTGGGTATCCCAGAAGAAAATTGAACCGGTACATTGGAATATCCGGTGCGAACCGCAAGCGCTTGCGATAAATTAGATTCGCATGAAAAACACCTCGAAGTCCGGTTCGGCCGCGATGCCCCCCAACAGCAAAGCCAATGCGCCAGCCTACAGGAATCCGAAGCTGACGCCGGAACGAAGGACGAAGGACCTGCTGGGCCGCATGACTCTCGAGGAAAAGGCCGCTCAGATGATCTGCGTCTGGCAGAAGAAGGCGGAGACACTCGTCGATGTGGACGGCCGGTTTGACCCGGCGAAGGCCCGGGCGTCGTTCAAGAAGGGGCACGGGCTTGGGCAGGTGGGCCGCCCCAGCGACGCCGGCAAGGGCCTGGATGCGCGCCAGATGGCGGAACTGACCAACGCCATCCAGCGCTTCTTCCTGGAGGAAAGTCGTTTAGGCATCCCCGTCATCTTCCACGAGGAATGTCTCCACGGCCAGGCCGCCATCGGCGGCACCAGCTTCCCGCAACCCATCGGCCTGGGCGCGACCTTCGACCCGGAACTGGCCGAAGCCCTCTACACGATGACAGCCCTGGAAGCCAGGTCGCGCGGTGCGCACCAGGCGCTCACCCCGGTGGTCGACGTTGCCCGCGATCCCCGCTGGGGCCGCGTCGAGGAGACTTTCGGAGAGGACCCGTTCCTTGTCTCCCGCATGGGTATCGCCGCCGTGCGCGGATTCCAGGGCGACGCCACGTTCCGCGACAAAACCCGTCTCATCGCGACCCTCAAACACTTCGCCGCCCATGGGCAGCCGGAATCCGGCATGAACTGCGCACCCGCCAATGTCAGCGAGCGGGTCCTGCGCGAGACCTTTCTCTATCCGTTCGAACAGGCCATCCGGCACGGCGGTGCGATCTCCATCATGCCGTCCTACAACGAGATCGACGGGCTTCCTTCCCATGCCAACCGCTGGCTTCTGCGCGACGTTCTCCGCAAGGAATGGGGCTTTCAGGGCTACGCCGTCTCCGACTATTACGCCATCTGGGAGCTCTCCTACCGGCCCGATACGCACGGCCACTTCCTCGCCAAGGACAAGAAGGAGGCGTGCCGGCTGGCTGTCGAGGCCGGGGTCAACATCGAACTGCCGGAGCCCGACTGCTACCGGCACCTGGTGGAACTCGTCCGCAAGGGCATTCTCAAGGAATCGCAGCTCGACGAACTCGTGGCGCCGATGCTGCTTTGGAAATTCCGCATGGGCCTCTTCGATGATCCCTATGTCGATCCCGAATACGCGGCATCCGTTGCGGGCTGTGAGGCGCATCGCGCCGTGGCACTCCGCGCCGCGCGCGAAACCATCACCCTTCTGAAGAACGAAGGCGGCCTGCTGCCCCTGGATGCCGGAGCCCTGAAGACCATCGCGGTGATCGGTCCCAACGCCGCCCGGCCGATGTTGGGCGGCTATAGCGGCCAACCGGCGCACTGCTCCACGGTGCTGGACGGCGTCAAGGCGCGCACCGGCAAGGGCGTGAAGGTTTTCTACAGCGAAGGCTGCAAGATCACGCAACCCGGCTCCTGGAATCAGGATGAAGTTCTGCCCTCCGATCCGGCCGAAGACCGGCGACTCATCGCCGAGGCGGTCCGGACCGCCCGCAAGGCGGACGTCATCGTGCTCGCCATCGGCGGCAATGAACAGACTTCGCGCGAGGCGTGGTCGTTGCAGCACATGGGCGACCGCACGAGCCTCGACCTCATCGGTCGTCAGGATGAACTGGTACGCGCCCTGCTGGCGCTTGGCAAGCCGGTGGTGGTCCTTCTGTTCAATGGCCGCCCGTTGTCCATCCGCGAGGTCTCGGAGTCGGTGCCCGCGATCCTCGAGTGTTGGTATCTCGGGCAGGCGACCGGCACGGCCATTGCCGAAGTCCTGTTCGGAGACATCAACCCCAGCGGCAAGCTGCCTATCACCATTCCGCGCTCCGTCGGGCACGTGCCCGCCTATTACAACCACAAGCCGTCCGCCCGGCGCGGATATCTCTTCGACGAGGTCTCCCCGCTCTTCGCGTTCGGCTTCGGGCTGAGCTACACGACCTTCGAGTTCTCTCCGCCTCGGCTATCGAAGAAGAACATCCGGAGCGACGGCTCCACTCGGTTGTCGGTGGATGTAAAGAACACCGGGACGCGGGCCGGCACCGAAGTCGTCCAGCTCTACATCCGCGATCTCGTCAGCTCGGTGACACGGCCCGTGAAGGAGCTGAAGGGCTTCCAGCGGGTGGAACTGCAGCCAGCCGAATCACGCACGGTGACTTTCGAAATCACGCCCGAACTGCTCGCGTTCTGGGATGTGAACCTGCGCTTCACGGTGGAGCCGGGTGACTTCGAGTTGATGACGGGCCAGTCGTCACGCGATGGCGATCTGCAGAAAATCACGTTGCGGGTGAGTTGACCCGATTTCCGAAAGAGGCACTACGATGGCTGACAGCTCACAGAAACTCGCGGTCCGCGAAAAGCTCGGCTACGCCTGCGGCGACATCGCCACGAACTTCTTCTTCCAATCGATGATTCTCTACCAGACCCGTTTCTACACGGATACGGTAGGTCTCTCGGCGGTGGCGGTTGGCACGATGTTCCTCGTGCTGCGCCTCGCGGACGCCGTCTTTGATCCGGTCATCGGTGCACTGTCCGACCGCACCCAGACCCGCTGGGGCAAGTTCCGCCCCTGGATCCTGGGCACTGCCCTGCCGTTCGGCCTGATCTTCTGGCTGGTGTACGTTTCGCCGGACTTCGGGCCGCAGGCCAAACTGGTTTACGCCTACCTCACCTATTCGCTCGTCATGATCCTCTACTCGGCGAACAACACTCCGTACGCCGCCCTGATGGGCGTCATGACGCCGGATGTAAGCGAGCGAAACAACGTCGCGCGCTATCGTTTCGTCGGCGCCCTCATCGGCCAGTTCCTGATTCAGGCGCTTCCATTGCCGCTGGTCGCCAAGCTGGGCGGAGGGAACCAGGCGCGCGGCTGGGCTCTCACCATGGGCATCTTTGGAGCCCTCATCGTGCTGCTGAACCTGCTCACCTTCGCCACGACGCGCGAGCGCGTGCAGCCCGATCCGCGCCAGAAATCGGACCTGCGCTCCGATCTCCGGAACGTCTTCACCTGCGGCCCGTGGATCGTGATGTTCATCCTCACCTTGCTCACCTTCACCATGCTGGTGGTCCGGGGCAGCTCTTCGAACTACTTCTTCGCGTACTATCTCGACCAGGAGCAGATTCGCTCGTTTCTTTCCGGCTTCGGCCTCGCGGGCACCACCGGCCCGGTTACCGGCTGGCGGACTATCTTGGATGCCCTGGGCCTCCTCGTAAACCCCGATGGCTCGAACGCCGCGGCCGTCGGGCTGAGCCTGTTCTTCGTCGTCGGCAGCCTGGTGCAAATTCTCGGCATTCTCGTCTCAAAGCCGCTGGCCGACCGTTTCGGCAACAAGGCCGTCTTCATCGCCGGCATGTTTGTGACGATGGTGGCCACACTCCTTGTCTTCTTCGTCGGTCCGATGCAGATCCAGCTCATGTTCGCCTTGAGCATCCTGTGGGCGATCGGCTGGGGTCCGACGGTCCCTCTCTTGTGGGTAATGATCGCCGACGTGGCCGACTACTCGGAATGGAAGACGGCCCGCCGCGCCACCGGATTCATGTTCGCGGGCGTCTTGTTCGCCCTGAAGGCCGGCCTCAGCCTCGGCGGCGCCTTGAGCGCCTGGGTGATCGACGCCTTCGGCTACGTCCCGAATGCCGTCCAAACAGAACACGCGCTGTTGGGGATCCGGCTCGGCGCAAGCGTCTATCCGGCCATCGCCATGCTGCTAGGCCTTGTCTGCCTGGCGAGCTACAAGATCGGAAAGAAGCTCAACATCCAGATCCACGAAGAACTGGCCGAGCGGCGCAGGAAGTTTGCCGCCGCATAGTGCCTGGTCGGCTCACACCAGCGTTGGTCCGAGAGCCCGGGACATCCCGCTTCCATGAGATCAAGCTATGGCCAGCCCAGCCGGCACGATCTCCATGTACTGGAAATGCGGCGAAACTCCGCGCATCAATCACTACGTCCTGTGCGGACGATATTTCTACTTGCGTGATGGTGTAACACGTGACATAGTACACTTGTGATTCAATCCGGCGGCGGAGCCTCGCCATGATTCCATTCCGGGTAGCCCTGCAGTCGGGCATTCCAGTCCACGAACAAGTGGTGTTCGAGGCGAAAAAAGCCATAATCTCCGGACGGCTGCGTCCAGGCGATCCCTTTCCGTCGGTGCGTGCGTTGAGCAAGGCGATGAAGATTCACCCCAACACGGCGCAGAAAGTCGTGGCTCAACTGACGGCCGAGGGCTTGCTGGAGGTGAGGCCAGGCATCGGCACTGTGGTGCTTTCGCCGCCGCGCGCCACGCGCACGGAGCGCGGGCAACTGCTGGGCCGCGAGGTGGAGCAGTTGACCGTCGAAGCAAAAAAGCTGGGCCTTTCGCTGGACGAATTGCATGCCGCCATCGATGAACACTGGCGCCAGTTGGAGTCGGTCGTAAAGGAGACGTCATGAGCAGTCCACTGCGAACCGAGCAACTCACGAAGCGGTTCCGTCATGTTGACGCGTTGCGGCGGGTGACGATGGAAGTGCCCGAAGGCGCTGTCTTTGCTCTTGTGGGATCGAATGGCGCGGGCAAGACAACCCTCATCAAGACTCTGCTGAACATTCAGCAGCCGACATCCGGGCGGGCCGAGGTCCTGGGTGTGGATTCGCGCGGAATTGGAGCGGACCAGTTGGCGAACATCGGCTATATTTCGGAGAACCAGCGGCTGCCCGGCTGGATGAAGGTCGGCTACTTCCTCTCCTATTGCCGCCGATTCTACCCCACGTGGCGAGACGACGAGTTGTCGGAGTTGGTGCGGCTCTACGAGCTTCCGCTCGATCGCAAGCTGAATGAGCTCTCCAGAGGGATGCGACTGAAGGCCGTGCTGGCATCCGCGTTGGCCTACCGCCCGAAGTTGATCGTCCTGGACGAGCCCTTCAGTGGCCTGGACGTGCTGGTGCGCGAGCAACTCATCGAGAGCATTCTGGAACGCACGCCGGAATCCACCGTACTGCTGTCTTCGCACGACCTGCCTGAGATTGAGAGTTTCGCCACGCATATCGCCTATCTGAACGAGGGTCGCCTGGAATTTGCCGAGGAGATGGGTAGCCTCACGAATCGCTTCCGAGAGGTTGAAGTGACCCTTGAGCAGCCGGCCGTGTTGCCGATGGACCTGCCGCGAAGCTGGCTGAATCCGGAGCAGTCGTCGGTGGTCGTCCGCTTTACGGATTGTCAGTTCGACTGCCGGCAGACTCAGGCGGAGGTTCAGCGCCGTCTTGGGGGTGTGCGCGACGTCACGGCACGGGCTATGACTCTGCGGGCGATTGGGGTTGCATTGGCAAAATCGCCGGCGGCCGGGGCGGAGGCGAAGTGAGGTCATGCCGATGGTGCTGCATATCTTCCTGAAAGACGTTCACCGGCTGTGGTGGGCCGTGCTGGCCACGTGGGTTCCGCTCGCGGCTCTGGCGTGTTTGGACCGCTGGCGGATAGACTGGGTCGTCAGTTCGCCGGAAGGATGGCTCAACCTCCTGCTCCCTCTGGCGTGGGTATGCCTGATTGCGATGGTGGTGCAGGAAGAGCCACTGGCCGATCAGGGCCATTTCTGGACCACCTGGCCTTACCGCTGGCCGGTGTTGCTTGGGGCGAAGGTTCTCTTCGTGGCCACCTTCATCCATTTGCCGGCGCTTGTGACGGATTCGGCCGTCGTGGCGTCGCACGGATTCTCGCCCTGGGAATCGCTCCGGCCGCTGCTTTGGAAACAGGCTGTGCTGGCGGCCGTGCTGATCGTTCCTGCGATGGCGCTGGCGTCGGTGTGCCGCCGGATCACGCACTTCGTGGTGGCGGCCATCCTCATCTTCGGTGGTGCTGCGTATCTGGCGGCATTCTCCGGCCAGACCGCCCCTTGGATCACCCCGGATGAACTGCGCTGGGAGATACCGGCCATGGTCTTGGCGCTGGCCGCCGGCCTCGTGATCGTTTTGCAATACAGTCGCCGCCGGACCATGTCGTCACGGGTGGTGGGGGCAGTGGCGATGGCGGTGGCGACAGTGCTGTTCGCCTGCCTGACACCCAGCCTGACCGCTCGTCTGCGTATGTCACTGCACCCGCAGCAGGCCGAGCTCTCTCTACGGTTGGGGGCGTCGCTGCCGGAACCGCCTCAGCGCCTTCTGAATGTGCGAGGGTTGGCCGCGTTTGTTGTGGTGGCGCTGCCGGCAACGCTTCCGATGGCTCCGGAAGGAAGTGAGCTCCTCTTGGGCCCGCCGCTGGTGGAGATCGTTGGCGCCGATGGCGGGCGACTCCAAAGCGTCATTCCTTCGCCCTCGCGCCGGCCAGGGCCTTCCGACTTGATTGCCTACGTCGACCCAACTGACCACGGCCAGGGTTGGTTGGTCTTGCGTATCCCGCGCCGGGTGATGGCCCAATTCCAGGACGGCCCCGTGGCGATTCGGGGGCGATCGACAGTGAGTTTCGTCGGCCGTGGTGAAACCACCTGGATGCCGGTCGGTGCCAACGCCCCGGTGCCTGGGCTGGGCCGGTGCGTGTCTGAGGGACTGGATGGTCAAGGCGTTGACGGCGGGGGAATGCTGAAGGTGCTCTGCGAATCGCTGGCTCCGGTCTCCTCACTGACCGAAGTGCGGTTGTGGAGCCCGGGGACGGGCCGGACGTGGCGGCATCACCTCGGGGACAGCGCGCCGGTGGTGTACGGACCGCGAGAGGCGTGGTTGTCGCCGCTCCATCGTCTGCAGACCTACTTCCACCTCGCAGAGGCGGCGCGGATGCCCCAGTCGGGCAGTGGCTGGTTGGTCCCGCCGGAGGTGCTGACAGGCGCGCGCCTTGCGATCACGCCGGGTTCGATCACCGGGTCGGCCGTGATGTCGATCGACATCCAGCATGTCGCCTTGCGCGACTACGTGGTGACGTCGGCGCGATGACTATCCGTTGGGAACTCGGGCCACTCCGGCATCTGTAGTAGGGGCGTTTGATGAGAGACTTTCCTCTGTAGGTTATTTTTGAGGAGCATAGGATTTGGCGACAGAACAGGAACTGAGGGAAAAGCTACGCAAGATTTACAGCCTGTTTGAAGGGGCGGCCACAGAAGGGGAGCGCCATGCCGCCGGTGCCGCGATTGACAGGCTGAAACAAGCCTTGGCGTCGATGCCCGAACGGCCGGTGGAGACTCTGTTCACTTTGACGGACCAGTGGCAGCGCCGGCTGTTTGTGGCACTCTGCCGGCGGTATGGTCTTCAGCCCTACCGCTACAAGCGTCAGCGTTACACTACCGTGGTCGTGCGGGCGCCCCGTGGCTTCGTGGATGGGACGTTGTGGCCCGAGTACCAGGAACTGCAGGCCGCGCTGGACGAGTATCTGAACGCGGCGACGGAGCGGATTATCCGCGAAGAGGTCTTTGGAGATGCCGGGGAGGCGGGCGAGAGAGTTGGGTGAGGCAGGGCAGGGGGGCGAGTGGACGTGGACCATCCACCGGCTTCCGGCATATGGAGCCGTAGCGCCAGGCCCAGCAGACAGAGAGACTGGAAGCCCAGGTATGCGCCGATCCACAAGATCTCCGAATGCGTGCCAGGCTGAGGCTGCATCCAGGCAAACACTAGGGCGAAGGCGAACGCCAGCAATCCGGCGGTGCCGGCAATCCATCGGTTGCGCGTTCGGTGCCCCAGGGCCCTAACCGTGGACACCGCGAGCAGGCACAGACTTGCGGCCATCACCACCAGGAGGCCCGCAATCGACCGGAAACTGACCCTGGGTCCGAACGCACCCAGGAACAGCAGACCCATCGCGCCGAGGGCAAGGCCATTTATCAGTAGCGGCCAGCACCTGCCTCTCACGGATCGCCAGAGACTCGCGCCGAGCGCAAGAAATCCCGCAGCCAACGCGAGTTGTCCCAGAAAGGTGACCGTGCCTGGCAGCGCATAGCTGCGCAACGCCCAATGACCGTCCCGTTCCTGCATCACGAGGTAGTTGGCCGACAAGAGCGCTTCGAGAACGGCGCAGAGGACTAGCAATCCCCAGTTTCTGACGAGTGTTTGGATCAAGTGCACCTCCAGTGTCCGGAGCCGCCCCGTCTACTGCTTGAGAGCTTGCGATGATCATAGCACCGGGGCGTTCCAATTACCTCCCTGTGAAGGGGCCCTGAGAATTGCACCTGTCAAGCAATCCATGCCGCATTGCGGTATAAATCAGACTGGTGGATCTGATTATCGGGAGGTAGACCATGCCGGACAACGCGAAGGACACGCGCCGGGGATTTCTGCAGGTGGCGGCCGCCGGGGCGGTCGCTGCGAATGTGGCGAGTGCCGCGGCGACGCCCGCCCTGCCCACCGTTATGTTCGGGGGCAAGCACGAGATCTCGCGGCTGATCATCGGTACCAATCCGCTGATGGGCTACTCGCACTTCAATAGTGTGCTGGATCAGTGCCAGCGCGAGTTCATGACACCGGAGCAGCGGATCAAGACCGTGCTCGACGCCGAGAAAGCGGGCATCACCACCTGGCAACTGCACTATCACAAGGACACCATCGCGATCCTTGAGGGCATCCGTGCCCGTGGCTCCAAAATGAAGGTCTTCCTGCTCAGCGACTTCGAACTGCAGAAGGACTTCACCATGATCCCCACGCTGGCCAAGTTGGGCTTCCTTGGCATGGCCCATCACGGCAATCGTACTGACGATGCGTTCCGGCAGGGCAAGATGGACACCGTCCTCGACTTCGTCAAACGCGTCAAGGACACGGGCATCATGGCCGGCGTCTCGTCCCACAATCCGAAGGTTGTCGAGTGGATCGAAGACAAGGGCTGGCCGACAGACTACTACATGACCTGCCTGTACCATGTCAGCCGCTCGGCGGAAGAGGCGCGGGCGCTGATGGGCGGGGAACGGCCGCTGGGTGAGACCTTCCTTGAGAAGGATCCCGTCCGGATGACCGACGTCGTGAAGAAGATCTCGAAACCCTGTCTTGCCTTCAAGTTGCTGGGCGCCGGCCGGGCCGGTGCGAGCAAGGCGCAGATCGAAACCGCGTTCCGATTCGCCTATCAGAACATCAAGCCAGGCGATGCGGCGATCGTCGGCATGTGGCCCAAGTTCAAGGATGAGATTGCGGAGAACTGCTCCATCGTGCGGCAGATCCATTCGTCCTGAGGGTTTAGCCGATATAATGGCGGCATGGCCGGACTTGTCACACTCTCGCCGCCCGTGCCGCTGGACGCGGCTTCGCTGCGGCCGAAACAGGATCGGCTGTTTGAGATCCTGCGATCGCTGGGCAGCGTACTCGTGGCGTATTCAGGCGGTACCGATTCGGCTTATCTCGCTTGGGCCGCTCGTCAGGTTCTGGGTGATGCAGCCATTGCCGTCACTGCGGATTCGCCATCTATTCCCGCGTCGCATAAACGCGATGCGGTGGCTTTCGCCCAACAGTTCGATATCCGCCACGAGATGATTCCAAGCCTGGAGTTCGAGAATCCGGCGTACTCGGCCAACAACCCGGACCGTTGCTTCCACTGCAAGGACGAGCTTTTCCGCCGGATGGAGGAGATCGCGCCGCGCTTTGCCGGCAAAGCCATCATTTACGGGGTCAACAAGGACGATCTGGGTGACTACCGGCCCGGCCAGCACGCCGCGCTGCAGCATGGGGTGAAGGCTCCGCTGGTGGAAGCCGGGCTGACCAAAGCGGAGATCCGTGAGTTGTCGCGCTTGGCCGGTTTGCCTACCTGGGACCGCCCGGCCGCTGCCTGCCTCAGTTCCCGCATCCCCTATGGGACGCCTGTGACGCCGGAGAATATCCGGCAGGTGGAGCAGGCCGAAGAAGAATTGAAGGCCCTGGGCTTCCGCCAGTTCCGTGTCCGCCATCATACTGAGATGGCGCGCATCGAGATCGCCCGAGAGGAGATGGGCAGGGTGTTGGATCTGGAGATGTGCGACCGCATTACGGCCATCTTCAAAGCGCTGGGATTCACCTATGTCGCGTTGGATCTGAGCGGCTACCGCCAGGGTTCGATGAACGAGGTGCTGCCCGGGCGCTAGCGCCGGGGTGGAGAGGCCTCATACCTTTGGAACAGTTCGACGAAATCAAGGACACACTCAACGAGTTCGCGTCCGGCCTCCACCTGGAGGAAGAGGAACTACCCGGCATCTTCGACGCCGGCTTGCTAGAGACTTCGCAGCAATTGGAAGAGCGTATCTCCGTCGCTTTCTCGGTGGACTTGGCGAAGCAGTCCCTCGGCCTGCGGCTGGCTACGAAGCTGTTGGTGGACGACCCCTCACCCGAGCCCATGGCGCTGGTGCTGAGTGAGTTCAGCGCCCTGGTGGTGGACATGATCCGAGAGTCGCGGCGCCGTCGCGAAGGCGCCGAATGGCATCTCTCGCGGCAATATGGCGAACTGGCCGAGCACCTTTCCGACGCGCCCAAGCCAGCCGAGAATCAGGGTTTCAAAGAGTTGCCCCGGATGCTGGTGGAGAGCCCTTGGCTTCGAAAGGAATTTGAGGTGCTGGCCCAGGCGGCGGACCTGAACCTGGGCCGCACGCCGTTTGCTCGCGGCTTTTCCAAAGCCTCGGCGAAACGCTGGTCCCGCAAGGTGGGGCGCACGCCGGCAGGGCGCTTGAGCGCTGCATTGGACCATGTCCAGCACGGCATCGAGTACCGAGCCCGTCAGGTGTGGTTCCTGCGGCGTTCCACCAGTGAAGAGGCGTCGCTGCCGCTCATCTATGCGTGTGCGCATGCCGATGTCTTTCCAGATTTCCACCACGCGTTAACCGAGTCCGGCCTGGGGTTGGAGATCGCCAAGCTGAAGGGGCTGGCCCTCGGGTTGCAGTTGCCGGACTTCGCGTTGTGTTTCGATTCCGCCGACTGGATGGCGCAATACGCGTTGAACTACCTATTGCCTCCGTCACCCGGCGAATGGGCGGTGCGGCAGGCACAGCAATTGGAGCACCTGTTGCGGTCGAGGCTGTCACGCTGGTACTTCTGCGCCTACGACCACCGTTTGGAGCCGCTGGAGATGACAGGCGGAGTGTTGCGACTGGGCCGCCCGTTGTTCTACGAGCGGGTGGCGGCGCACGCGCTGCTCGAGTACTCGCTCCTTCAGGGCGTGGCGTTTACCAGAGCATCGGCGCCGTTCTACGTCGACGCGATGGCAACGCTGGAACTGGAATTCCTGCTGTTGTTCGATTGCTACCTGCTGCGGCTGCTTTATTACCCGCGACTGAAGGCGCCGGAAGGCTGGCGCGACTATCTGGGCGCGCTATACGCGCTACACTTCCACGGGCACCGCAGCGAAGAGCTGGATACGTTTCGCCATGTGTTTCTAGCCCGGCGCGGGCTGCGGTCGGCGCTAGAGATCCTATACCGGACCACGCACAATCACAGCGCCTTGAATTAAGTGCGCCGCCGGCTGTCGGAGGGCAACCGGCGGCGTTACCAGGGGCTGTCAGGCAGGTGAAGCGGAGATTGGCGCGCGCGGATCAGGCGCGCAAACCACCGCTGACCGACAGCGCTTCCCCAGTAATCCATGCGGCCTGCGACCCGGCGAGGAAGGCCACCACGTTCGCAATGTCATCAGGCTGTCCCAGCCGCCCAAACGGCGTCTTGGCGATAAACTGATTGAACATCGCACCTTGCGGATCCATTGTCTGGACACCTTCCGTCACCGTGGCACCCGGCGAAACCGCGTTGACGATGATCTTCTTCGGGCCCAGTTCGGCCGCCCAAGAACGCGTCAGACTGTCCACCGCGGCCTTGGTCGCCGAATAAACGCTGCCGTTCGGTACGGCGCCCTGGGCCACGATGGAACTGATGTTGATGATGTTGCCACCGTTATCGCCGAAGACCTTCACGGCCTCCTTCGTGGCGAGAATCAGCGACTTGACGTTGAGATCGAAGTGCTTGTCGATGTGCTCTTCGGTGACCTCGGCCAGGGGTTGGAACTCATACTGGCCAGCGTTGTTCACCAGGACATCGACCTTGCCAAAAGCCTTCACGGTCTCGTCGAAGAGCTTGGTAATCTGCGCTGCATCGCGCAAGTCGGCCTGGACGGCGATGGCCTTGCCGCCGGCCTTGCGAATCTCATCGACCACGGTCTCGGCCTGCGCCTTGCTGCGGGCATAGTTTACAGCGACGGAAGCTCCTTCCGCGGCCAGTTTGCGTGCGATGGCGGCGCCGATTCCGAGAGAAGCTCCGGTGACGATCGCGGTCTTTCCTGTGAGGGTAGGCATTGGATCAGATTCCTTTTTTTGTTTGATGGTTCGATGACCATCTAACTGATGTGCAGTGCCAGGAACCGGATGCAAGAGAATTTAGGGATTGGTGAGGCGGTGTTTCAGCTCTTCCAGATAGGCGGAGAGCACGTCGCGGCGCGGCGTCAGGTACATAAAACGTGACTCACGGCGGGTGTCGATCAGGCCGGCGTCGGCCAGTTCCTTCAGGTGGTGCGACAGCGTCGCTTTGGTCACGGAACAAATATCGGTGAGGTTCGCGCAAGGCACCTCCTCCCCATTGGAGGAGGAGATGCGCTGGAGAATCTCAAAGCGGCTGGGATCGGAGAGCGCCTTGGCGATGCGATGGAACTGCCGGTCGTCCATGTCAGCCGGCCGTCATCGTTTGCGGATCCCAGGTACAGATGCGGTTCTCATAGTAGCTGGTGTTGCAGAGCAGAGCCGGCCCGGCGGCGCGGAAGCCGAAGGTGGAGTCCTCGAAGTGCGCCTTGCGCGTGCGGACCGCCTCGATGAAGTTCATCATGTGTTGGCGGTGGGCGTCGATCTCGGAGATATAGCGCGCGGACCCATTGGACTCCAGATTGGCGGCGGTGACCCTCTCCAATGGGTACTTCTTGCGGTACTCCTGCATGAACTGCTCGCGAATGGCCTTGGGGAAGGTTTCGGTGCTGTAGCCGGGTTCCTTCTCGCGGGGCTGGCGGGCGACTGTCACCGTACGCACGTCTGTCGTGATGGTGCCGGCGCTGCCGATGAACTTGAAGCCGAAGTCCTCCTGGGGCTTCGAGCTCTTGAAGTTCACCCGCATGCTAAAGGTGAACTCGGGATGTGTGTCGGTCTTTGGATACTCGATGATGCCGAGTTGGGTATCCGGCGTGTCTCGGCCGTCCTTCCAGTAGCGCAGACCACCGGTGGAGTAGATGCGCTTCGGCCCCAAAGACCTGGTGGCCGTGTGCAGGCCGGTGAGCAGGTGAACGTATAGATCCCCGGCCACGGCGGTGCCGTAGTCCGTGTAGTTGCGCCAGCGGAACAGGCGGATGGGCTCGAAGGGCCGTTTGGGCGCGCGCCCCAGGAACTGATCCCAGTCGATGTTCGAGGTGGACGCATCGGGCGGAATCGAGTACTGCCAGGCGCCCATGGCCGTGTTGCGGTCGAGCCAGGCTTCCACCATGTTGAGTTCGCCGATGGCGCCCTGGTCCAGAAGTTCGCGGATCTTCTGGAAGCTGAGAGCGGAGGCGTACTGTGAGCCCACCTGGAAGATGCGGTCCGACTTCTTGTGGGCCTCGATGACGCGCTTGCCCTCGTCGATCTTCTGGATCATGGGCTTTTCACAGTAGACGTCCTTGCCGGCGTTGAGGGCGTCGATGGAGATGGTCGCGTGCCAGTGGTCCGGAGTGGCAATGATGACCGCGTCAACGTCCTTGCGGGCCAACACCTCGCGGTAGTCGCGCGTGGTGAAGATACCGGGATAGGCCTCTTCCATGCGCTTCCGCCGGCCGTCGTAGATGTCGGCCGCGGCCACGATCTTCACTCCGGGGTTGAGCAACGCGTCGCGGACGTCGCCCTGACCCATGCCGCCGGAGCCCAGCAGCGCAATCTGAATATTGTCGTTTGCAGCGTATGCCATGGTGGTGACTCCTTACCCCTTCACCTGCATTGTGGACGGATCCCACGCCACAGTCTTGCCCGAATAGAAGCTCAGGTTGGAGACCAGCGCCGGGCCGGCGGCGCGCAGGCCGAAGGTCGCGTCTTCCACGACGGGCTTGCGGGTGCGCACCGCATTGAAGAAGCTGGCGTGGTGATCCCGGTGGTCGCTGTAGTCGCGCGGCGGCAACCAACGCTCGTCGTCGATGGGCCGCATGGAGTCGGCCGTCTGCTTCTGCTGCGGGTATTTGCGGCGGTACTCCTCCTTGATCAGTTCCTGAGTGGCCGAATCGAAGTTCCCGGCGGAGGTGCCGGGGTCGGTCTCAGGCGGCAACTTGGAGAGCGTTACACCGTTGCCGATGGTCATGACCCCTTCGCTGCCGGTGAAGGTGAAGCCCGAGCTCTCGCCGGCTCCGTTGACGAAGTTCACACGAAGCGACAGGTTGAAGGCTGGGTGGGACGCGGTCTTCTCGTAGTCGTACAGGCCCAGCAGGATGTCGGGCACGTCGCGGCCGTCCTTCCAGAAACGCAGACCGCCTGAGCCGAAGACGCGGTTGGGGCCGATGGCGCCCGTGACGAAGTGCATTCCGGAGAAGAGGTGGACGAAGAGGTCGCCGGCGACGCCCGTGCCATAGTCCTGATAGTTGCGCCAGCGGAAGAACCGAGTGGCATCGAAGGGATGCTTGGGCGCCGAGCCAAGGAAGGTGTCCCAGTCGACCGTGGTGGGCGACGCGTCGGGCGGTATGGAGTACTGCCAGGCGCCCATGGCGGAGTTGCGGTCCCACCATGCCTGCACCATATTCAACTCGCCGATGGCGCCGGACCGGAACAGCTCCTGGGCCTTCCGATAGACGGCGCTGGAAACGCGCTGGCTACCCACCTGGAGGATACGGTTAGTCTTGCGTGAGGCCTCGATCACCTTGTGGCCGTCCTGCCACTTCTGGACCATGGGTTTCTCGACGTAGACGTCCTTGCCCGCTTCCATGGCGGCGATGGCGATGGCCGCATGCCAGTGGTCCGGAGTGCCGATGACCACGGCGTCGATATCCTTACGATTGAGGATCTCGCGGTAATCGCGGGTGGTGGCGATGTGGGCGCCCCACTCCTCCTTGGCGCGTGTCAGCCGGCCCTGATACAGGTCGCACACCGCAACCAGCTTGGTGCCGGGCGTGGCGCTGGCCGATGCCGTGTCAGCCGAGCCCATGCCGCCAACGCCGATCGTGGCAAACTGGATCTTGTCATTAGGAGACTTGCCCGCGGTTTGAGCAATCGCCGGCAGACTCCCGGCTGTCAGGGCCGTTGTCTGCAGGAAGTGACGTCTTGTCGATGCCATGCACTTATTCTAGTTGCACCTTCTCCTCGCTGGAGTGGGCTTGTTAAGATTTCGCCGTTCGGAGCTGTTCTTCAGCGCCTATTTCGTCTACGTCATCGGTGTGGCTCTGTTCCGGCCCATCGCTCCGGACATCCGGACGCTGGTGGTGACGCTGAATCTGGCGCTGATTATGTGGTTCGTGCTCTTCGCGTGGGCCAACAAACAGCGTGGTTTTCTCCTGCTGGACCACGTGCGCGACTTCTACCCGCTGCCCCTGATCCTGCTCGCCTTTCGCGAGATGGGCTGGATGGCCCTGCCGCATACGTCGCGCGCTTTCGAGCTCTATTGGGTCCGATGGGATCGCGTCCTACTGGCGGATTGGGGGCTGGGGCGAGCCATCGAATCGCTGGGGCCGGTTCTCCCCAATCTGCTGGAGCTATCATATCTGTTGGTCTACGGCATCCCCGTCTATGTCGTGGCGGTATTCTACCATCACAGGCGACGGGAACGCTTGGACGACGCCTACAGCATCCTGCTGTTCGGCACACTCACGACCTACGCGCTCTATCCGCTGTTTCCGAGTGAGCCGCCGCGATCCGTATTTCCGACGGCCGATCTGCCGATGATGTCGGCACTGCGACAGCTAAACCTGTGGATCGTCGGCGGCTACGGCATCCATACGAGTGTATTCCCGAGCGGGCACTCGGCCGCCGCATTCTCCGCGGCGTTCGCGGTTATCAAACTCCTGCCGGAAAAGCCTTGGCCGGGCCGGAATCTGCTGATCCTGGCGACGCTCATCGCCGTGGCCACCGTCTACGGCCGCTATCACTATGCTGTAGACACCGTGGCCGGCCTCTCCATGGCGCTGCTGGCGCTGGCCGTCAGCGCGGCATGGCGCCGGAGAGAGTAGCCGACAGCCATCAACCTGCGGAGCCCCGAAGCTGAGCTGACGGCTTACTCGTGAATCTCCTGCAGGCTCCAAACCCGCAGCGGGTCACGCAGGCGGCTTTCGATCGCCTGGACGGCCGCTTTCGCACCGGAAAGCGTGGTGATGCAGGGGACACGCCAGGTCACCGCCGTGCGCCGGATGGCCCTTTCGTCTTCAAACGAGTGGGCGCCCGTGGTGGTGTAGATGACCAGGCTGAGGCTGCCGGCCTTCATCAGGTCGACCGCGTTGGGGCGGCCCTCATTCACCTTGAAGACTGTCTTGACCTTGAGCCCGGCTGCCTTGAAGGCCGCGGCAGTGGCCCGTGTAGCTGCGAGTTCGAAACCTAGCTCATCAAAGCGCTTGGCCAGCGAGACAGCTTCGGGTTTGTTCCTGTCGTTCACACTGAAGAAGATGCAGCCCTTGGAGGGTAGAGGGACGCCGGCGCTGAGCTGAGCCTTGCCAAAAGCCTCGCCGAAGTTCTCTCCAACACCCATCACTTCGCCGGTGGAGCGCATCTCCGGCCCAAGAGCCGGATCGACGCCGGGGAACTTGGCGAAGGGGAAGACCGGTGACTTCACACAAACCTGCTTCACCGGCAGCACACCGCTGGTCTGGCCGCCCGTGAGATGGGTGAGGTCCTTCAGCTTCTTGCCGAGCATCAGGCCTACCGCGATCTTGGGTAGACGGACCCCCGTGGCCTTGCTGACATACGGCGCCGTGCGGGACGCGCGCGGGTTCACTTCGAGGACGAAGACCTGGCCGTCCTTGATGGCGTACTGGACGTTCATCAGGCCAATGACCTTCAAGGCCCGGGCCAACTTCTCGGTGTAGCCCCGGATGGTGGCCAGTTCCGACTCGGGGATCGTCTGCGGAGGCAGCACACAGGAACTGTCGCCGGAGTGTACGCCGGCTTCCTCGATGTGCTCCATGATGCCGCCGATCAGCACGTCCTCGGTGTCGCACAGCGCGTCGACGTCGACTTCCACCGCATCTTCCAGGAAGCGGTCGATCAGCACGGGCCGGTCTTGCGAGAAGAGCGTGGCCTCCCGCATGTAGCGCCGCACGGTCTCTTCGTCGTACGCGATGACCATGGCGCGGCCGCCCAGCACATAGCTGGGGCGCACCAGCACCGGGTAGCCGATGCGCCGGGCCACGGCGCAGGCTTCATCCATGCTGGTGGCCGTGCCGTAGGGCGGGGCAGGGATGCCCAGGTCGTCCAGCACCTTGCCGAAGAGTTTGCGGTCCTCCGCGAGGTCGATGTTCTCGGGATCGGTCCCGATGATCGGCACGCCGGCGCGCTTCAAAGGCAGCGCGAGATTCAGCGGCGTCTGGCCGCCGAACTGCACGATGACCCCGTCGGGCTTCTCCGTGTCGCAGATATTCAACACTTCCTCGAGCGTCAAAGGCTCGAAGTAGAGACGGTCGCTGGTGTCATAGTCCGTCGAGACGGTCTCGGGATTGCAGTTCACCATGATCGACTCGACACCGAACTCCTGCAGCGCGAAGCTGGCATGGCAGCAGCAGTAGTCGAATTCAATGCCCTGGCCGATGCGGTTGGGCCCGCTGCCCAGGATCATGACCTTTTTGCGGTCCACCGGGTCGGCTTCGCACTCGCTCTCGTAGCTTGAGTAGAGGTACGGAGTGAAGCTCTCGAACTCGGCGGCGCAGGTATCGACGCGATTGAACACGGCCTTGACGCCCAGTTCCTTGCGGCGGGCGCGGACGGCCAGCGGATCGGCTGAGGTCAACCGGGCCAGGCGGTTGTCGGAGAGTCCATCACGCTTGGCGCGGCGGAATTCCAGGGCGGTGATGTCGCCGAGGGCTTTGCCGTCGAGTTCCTGCTCGTATAGGATGCCGTCGCGGATCTGCTTCAGGAACCAGGGATCGATCTTCGTCATCTCGAAGATCTCCTCCACGGTCATACCCTTTTCGAACGCATAGCGGACGTAACCTAGGCGGTCCGGGTTTGGTGTGATCAGCCGGTTCTCGATGAGATCGTCGTCGTAGACAGTGGAGTTGGCGGCCTTGCCGGTCTCCAGCCCGCGAATGCCCTTGTTCAGGGCCTGGCGGAAGGTGCGGCCGATCGCCATTACTTCGCCCACCGACTTCATCTGCGTGGTGAGCACTGCTTCCGCGCCGGGGAACTTCTCGAACTGCCAGCGCGGGATCTTCACCACCACATAGTCGATGGTGGGTTCGAAACAGGCGGGTGTCTTGCGGGTGATATCGTTCTTGATCTCGTCGAGCCGGTAGCCGACGGCGAGCTTCGCGGCGATCTTGGCGATGGGGAAGCCGGTTGCCTTCGACGCCAGGGCCGAACTGCGCGACACACGCGGGTTCATCTCCACGATCACCATGCGGCCGGTATTCGGGTCGATGGCGAACTGGACATTGGAACCGCCCGTATCGACGCCGATTTCGCGCAGGCAGGCCAGGGCGCCGTCGCGCATCATCTGATATTCGCGGTCTGTCAGCGTTTGGGCCGGCGCGATGGTGATGGAATCGCCCGTATGGACACCCATCGGATCGAAGTTCTCGATGGAGCAGACGATGATCGCGTTATCCGCCTGGTCGCGCATCACCTCGAGTTCGTACTCTTTCCAGCCGAGCACGCTCTCCTCGGCCAGCACTTCGTGAACAGGGGAGAGATCGAGGCCGCGCTCCAGGATGTTCAGCAGATCTTCGCGATTGTAGGCAATGCCACCACCGGTGCCGCCCAACGTGAAGCTGGGGCGGAGGATCATCGGGTAGCCGATCTTGGTGGCGAAGTCGAGCCCGTCCTCCACGCTGCGCAGCAGGCGCGACTGCGGAGTCTCCAGGCCGATCTTGCGCATGGCGTCCTTGAACAGGAGCCGGTCCTCGGCCTTTTTGATGGAATCGATCTTGGCGCCGATCAACTCGACGCCGTACTTGTCGAGGACACCGCGCTCGGCCAGATCGACGGCGAGGTTGAGGCCTGTTTGGCCACCCACCGTGGAGAGCAGGGCATCGGGCCTTTCCTTGCGGATGATCTCCTCGGCGTATTCGACGGTCAGCGGCTCGATGTAGGTGCGGTCGGCGAGATCGGGATCCGTCATGATCGTCGCCGGGTTCGAGTTGATGAGGACGACCTCGTAGCCGTCGGCGCGCAGGGCTTTGCAGGCCTGCGTACCCGAGTAGTCGAACTCGCAGGCCTGACCGATGACGATGGGGCCGCTGCCGACGATCAGGATGCGATGAATGTCGTTTCTGCGCGGCATTCCTACTTCTTGTGCTCCTTCATCATCTGGGCGAAGTCCTCGAACAGGTATTGGGAATCGTGCGGCCCGGGTGCCGCCTCGGGATGGTATTGCACGCAGAAGAGCGGATGCGAGCGATGGCGCAACCCTTCCAGCGTCTGGTCATTCAGATTGATGTGCGAGAGATCGACATCGCTGGTGTTGATGGAATCGGGATCCACGCAGAAGCCGTGGTTCTGGACCGTGATCTCCACCTTGTTGGTGCGCGTGTTGAGCACCGGGTGGTTGATGCCGCGATGGCCGAACTTCAGCTTGAAGGTCTTGCCGCCCAGCGCGAGCCCGATGATCTGGTGGCCCAGGCAGATGCCGAAGATGGGCTTTTTACCGATCATCTTGCGGATCTGCGCGGCCTGGTGTTCCAGCGGCTCGGGGTCGCCCGGACCATTGGAAAGGAAGATTCCGTCGGGATTCAGCGCCAGAACATCCTCGGCCGAAGTTGTTGCGGGTACCACCGTGACGCGCGACCCAATGGAGGTGAGGCAGCGCAGGATGTTCCGCTTGATGCCGAAGTCGTAGGCGACGACGTGGAACTGGCCCGGCTCACCCTGTTTCACCAGTTCGGACGGCGAACAAGGGATGACCGGCTGATCCCACTCATATTGGGTCTTGGTGGAGACGCGAGTGGCGAGTTCCAGCCCTGCCATCGACGGGCTTTTGCGGGCGATTTCCACAAGCTCTTCCGGCGAGTGACCGGCCGTCGATAGGGCGCCGCGCAGGACACCGCCGATACGCAGTTTGCGCACCAGCGCGCGCGTATCCATCTCCGAGATCACCGGCACGCCGTTCTGTTCCAGGAACTGGTCGGCCGTTCGCTGGCTACGCCAGTTGGAAGGTGCCTCGGCCCATTCCCGCACGACAAGCCCTTCGATATAGGGATGCGCGGATTCGTCGTCGCCGTCGTTGGTGCCGTAGTTGCCAACCTGAGGGTTGGTGAGCACGACGATTTGCCCTGTATACGACGGATCTGTAAAGACTTCCTGATAGCCGGTGATGGAGGTATTGAAAACAACCTCCCCGGTGCGCACGATTCGTGCGCCATACGCGCGGCCCTGGTAGACGGTACCGTCCTCCAGGGCAAGGATGGCTGTGGTGGGCAAGCTCTCTCCTGTGATGGGGGACAACATCCATTTTTCCATTTCCGGAGGCCATTCTTCAACACTCCAGGTGAAATGATAGACTGACAAGAACACCAAATTTCGAGGGAACGCCCCGAAACGGCGCGCAGTGCCGCGCGATGCGGGCGAGAGGATTCCTTTTTCCCTCCAACGAGCTACAGACAGGTTATCGACCGAGAAACAGGCGGCCCCTTGAGGCCCAGCCCCGGGTGCCCGATGATAGGTGTATGGGCGAACTGGCACGCATCGGGGTGGCAATCGATGAGGACTTACTCAAGCGCTTCGACGCTTTGAACGACAAACGCGGCTACACCAACCGCAGCGAGGCATTTCGCGATCTCATCCGCGACGCGCTGATCCAGGAGACCACCATGTCGCCGGATAGCCTCGTGGTGGGGGCGCTTACCCTGGTGTATGACCACCACGTGCGGATGCTCAGCGACAAGCTCACCGAGATTCAGCACGACCACCACGAGGAGATCGTTTCGACCCTGCACGTGCATCTCGATCACGACCACTGCCTGGAGGTGCTGGTCCTGCGCGGACAATGCGGTAGCGTCCAACGCATTGCGGACCGGTTGATCAGCACCAAAGGCGTGCAGCACGGCCGGCTGACGCTGAGCGCCGCGGGTTGAGCCGGCGGCTCACGCTACAATAAGGACCACGGAGCTAAGTGCGCCGCTGATCCCCCAATGATTGTGGAAACTCTTTTCACCCGCATCCCTTCGCTGGTGCTGGATGTGGGTGAAACCCTGAACGATGTCACCGTCGCCTATCAGACCTATGGCACGTTGAATACCGGCCGCACCAATGCCATTCTGATCGAGCACGCTTTCACGGGCGACGCGCATGCGGCGGGCATCGACCACGAAGGCAAGCCGGGCTGGTGGGCCAACATGATCGGGCCTGGCAAGGCGTTTGACACCGACCGCTACTTCGTCATCTGCTCGAACGTCTTGGGCGGCTGCCGGGGCACGACGGGTCCGAGTTCCATCAATCCTGCCACCGGCCAGCCCTACGGCCTGAAGTTCCCCGGTATCACCATCAGCGATATGGTGCGGTTGCAGAAGGCGCTCCTCGACCAACTCGGCATTCCGAAACTATTGGCCGTGGCCGGCGGCTCGATGGGCGGCATGCAGGTGTTGGAGTGGGCCGTCGCCTATCCGGACGCAGTGGAGGCGTGCTTGCCCATCGCCACCACGGCCCGCCACAGCGCGCAACAGATCGCATTCAATGAAACCGGCCGCCAGGCGATCATGGCCGATCCGGACTTCCACGCCGGCGACTACTACGACAAGACGCCGCCCGCGCGCGGACTCTCGGTGGCGCGCATGGTGGGCCACATCACCTACATGTCCGATGAGTCGATGCGCGAGAAGTTCGGGCGCCGGCTGCGCGACAAGCAGAGCTTCGGCTACGACTTCGAAGTCGATTTTGAAGTGGAAAGCTACCTGCGCTACCGCGGCAGCCAGTTCGTGGGCCGGTTCGACGCCAACTCCTACCTGTACATCACCAAGGCCATGGACTACTTCGACCTCGCTGCCGGATTCCCGTCGCTGGCGGCGTCGCTGGAGCGGGCCCGGTCGCGATTCCTGGTTATCAGTTTCACGTCCGACTGGCTGTATCCTTCCTATCAGTCGCAGGAGATGGTGAACGCGCTACGCGGGCGCAACCACGACGTCACTTATTGCGAGCTGTCGTCCAACTACGGCCACGACGCGTTTCTGGTCGACATTGGCGAACAGACCGAGATTGTCCGCGGCTTCCTGGCCCGGTGCGTCAGAGAGTTCCGGCCGGCGGAGGTCGTGCGTTGAAGGTCACGGAAGTACTGGGCCGCACCGACTATCGGTTGATCAGTGAATTGATTCCCAACGGCGCCAAGGTCCTCGACCTGGGTTGTGGCGACGGCGCCCTCCTGGAATGGCTCAAGGTCCACAAACAGGTGGAGGCGCGCGGTGTTGAGCTGAAGCGTGAACTGGTGCAGCGCGCCATTGCGCGCGGCGTCACCGTCTACCAGGGCAACCTTGAGGAGAGTCTGAAGGACTATCCTGACAAGGCGTTCGACTTCGTCATTCTCAGCCAGACGCTGCAGGAGACCTTGCAGCCTTTATTCGTCCTCAAAGAGATGCTACGCATCGGCAAGCATGCCATCGTCGCCTTCCCGAATTTTGGCCACTGGCGTGTCCGCCTCAGCCATCTGTTCAGCGGACGCGCACCCAAGACACATCTTTTCCCGTTCGATTGGTACGACTCGCCCAATGTCCATTTCCTTACAGTCATCGACTTTGAGGACCTGATCCGGAAACAAGGGTGGCATGTGGAACGCCGCTACTTTGCCGCCGGGCATTGGGCAGGCAGCATGGCCCCCAACCTGTTCGCCGAGATCGCGGTCTACCTGTTCCGGCCCGCGCCATAAGGCGCGAATGAGGGCCGTTCGACGCCGTTGCATTGCGAATCCCTGTTGGACTAATGTAGATCGAGACACGAGTCCGGATCCTGACACTCAGTAGTAGCCCCATGCCAATCGACCCGGCCGTTCCCGTTCCCGCCACATCTCACGCCGTCACCCGGGCCCGCCATCTGTTGAGTGTCGCCAGCGAAGGCTATTGGGACCTGGATCGCTCCGCCGGTACGATCTTCTTCAGCTCAAAAGTCGCGGAGCAACTCGATCCGCGGGCCGTCGCCTGCGCCGAGGCCGAGGCGGATGGCTGGCGCCTGCGGCTGGCGGACGTCGAGAGGCTGGAACTGGTCAGGCCGGGCGACTTGGAGCGGCTCCTCCATACCTTGGATCGCGCCGCCGGGGCGGGGCTCGTCGAGCTCCATCAGGAGTTCCGGCTGCGCGGTCCTGCCGGCGAATATGTCTGGGTGGCGTGCCGCTGCTGCATCGTCTCCGTGGACGGTGAAGGCCGGGCGGCCAGCGTCTGCGGGTGGCTCAGCGCGCTCGGCAGGACGGGGCAGGCCGAGGAACTGCTGCGCGCGGTGATCGACACCGTCTCTTCCCTTACCGGGAAGCAGTATTTTGAACGGCTGGCGGTCCAACTCGCAGCGGCACTGCGCATGCGCTATTGCCTGGTAAGCGAACTGCTGCCCGGCGCCACCGACCGGGTCCGATCGATCGCGTATGCCATCGACGGAGTCATCACATCCGATGTGGAGTACGACTTGGCGGGGACGCCGTGCCAGGAAGTGATCAGGAAAGGCATGTGCGTCTTCCCGAGCGGCGTGCAGCGGCTCTTTCCCAGCGACCATGCGTTGGTCGAGATGTCGGTGGAGTGCTACCTCGGTGTGCCGTTGCGCTCGGCTTCCGGCGAGACCATGGGCCTGCTTTCCGTTCTAGGTACGCAGCCGCTGCCGCCCGATGGATATTCGGCCGCTCTATTCGAGCACTTCGCGGTCCGTGCGTCGGTGGAACTCGACCGCCTGCGGGCGGAACGCCAGCGCCAGGCGACTCAGCGCCAGTACCGCCAGCTCTTCGAGAAGATGCCCGTCGGCTTCGGGCTCTTCGATACGCTACCTGCGGAAGATGGCGGATTCCCGAGACTCCGCTGGCTCGAATGCAATCCCGTGATGGAGTCGATGTTGCGGATGCCGGTGGGTGAAGTGCTTGGCAGGACCCTGCTGGACGTTCTACCCCATTTTGACCGGTCCACCTACGCGGCCCTCCAGACGGTATTGGCCACAGGCGAGGACCGCCAGACCCTCCACTACTCGACGCGCTACCAGGCCACGCTGGAGTTGAGCGCGTTCCAGCCGGCGCCCGGGCAACTCGCGGTGTTGGCCCAGGATCTGACGCAGCGTCTGGAAGCCGCCAGCGCCCTGCGGGAGTCGGAGCGCCGCTTCCGCGAGATGATGGAATCCGTAAACTTGGCCGCAGTCATTCTTGACCGCGATGGCCGCATTCAGTTCTGCAATGAATACCTCGCTCGCCTCTTGGGCCGTGACCGGGCCGGCCTCATGGGTGTGGATTGGTGCCAGGAGTTCATCCCCGCTACCGACCGCGAAAGGGTCTCGGCCCGCCTGCAGTCCTTCCTTCTCCGCACCGACGTGGTGCGTACCGGCCGCAACGAGATATTGGGGCGGGGCGGTCAGCGGCGCCTGCTGGAGTGGGACAACACCGTCCTCCTCGACGCGCATGGAAGGCCCAGCGGAATAGCGGCAATCGGCCGGGACCTCACCGATTGGATGGCGATGGAGGAGCAGGTCCGGCACGCTCAGAAGATGGAGGCGGTGGGCCGCCTGGCCGGAGGCGTGGCGCACGACTTCAATAACCTGCTCACGGTCATCAGCGGCTACACCCGCCTCTCCCTGGCCCAGGTTCCGCCCGGCGACACCAATCTTTCGCGCTACCTCAACGAGGTGGTGAAAGCGAGCGACCGTGCGGCCGAGCGCACCCGGCAGTTGCTGGCCTTCGGCCGTCGGCAGTTGATGCAACCTCGCCCTGTGGCGGTCCATTCTCTGCTGCAGGGGCTGGAGTCAGTACTGGCTGAGGTCGTCGGCAGCCCGATCCAGTTGGTGCTGCACCTGCAGGCCGCCCAGGATGTCACTGTGGCTGATCCCGGCCAGTTGGAGCAGGTCCTGCTGAACCTCGCCGTGAACGCCCGCGACGCGATGTCCGCCGGGGGCCGGCTGACGGTGTCCACCCGCAACGAAACCGTTGATACGCACGAGGCGGGGGCAGCGAGCAAGCTGAGACCGGGCGAATATGTGGTCGTCTGCGTCTCCGATTCGGGCAGGGGCATGAGCGAGGACGTGTTGGCTCACCTTTTCGAGCCCTTCTTCACTACCAAAGGCGTCGGCGAAGGAACAGGACTCGGGCTATCCACTGCCTATGGCATCGTCGGGCAAAGCGGCGGGGACATCCGGGTGACCAGCGAAGTGGGGCGCGGATCCTCCTTCGAGATCTATCTGCCCTGCGTGATCACCGACCAACAGGGGACGCCTGTCCCGGAGACCAGCGAGATGGCGTCGGCGCCCAGTGGCGCGGCCTCCATCCTCGTGGCCGAAGATCAGGAAGAGGTCCTGGCATTTGCTTCCGAGGTGCTGCGCGGCCTCGGCTATCAGGTCGCGATCGCCAGCCATGCGACCGATGCTCTGGAGACGGCCAGACGCCTTGGCTGGAAAGTCGACCTGCTTTTGACCGATCTGATGATGCCTGGCGCCGATGGCGGCACACTGGCTCGCGAACTGCAGGCGGCCATCCCGGCGCTGAAGGTCGTTTTCATGTCGGGCTACAGCGATCCGGAAGATGCTCTGGCACCGTTGAACGAAACAGGCGGACACTATATCCGCAAGCCCTTCACTCCTGAGCAATTGGCATCGGTCATCCGGGCCGAACTGGGCAAGGGCGTCCGACGCGTGCTCATCGCGGATGACGAAGATGCTGTGCGGCTCTACATCCGCCGCGTGTTGGAAGAGGCCGGCTACGCCGTCCGAGAGGCCGCCGATGGCCGCGCCGCGATGCGGGAACTCGAGAGCGAGCCGGTCGACGTCCTCATCACCGATCTCGTCATGCCCGACCAGGAAGGCATCGAGACTATCCGTCTCGCCCGCAAGGCCTTCCCTGATCTACGGATCATCGCCATCTCCGGCGCGTTCTTCGGACAGTTCCTCAAAATGGCGGAACTGCTGGGCGCCAACGCCGTGCTGCCCAAACCGCTGACGCGATCCGCCATGCTCGACGCCGTCCGTGACGTGTTGGGCCGTCCGTCGGATTAGCACGGCGTCAGAACAGCAGCTTCAATCCGAACTGGATCTGGCGGTTGTCCCGTGCCGTCGAACTGATGTTCCCGAAACTCGCTGTGTTGTTGAAGTTCAACGTCGAACTCGGATTGCGGAACGTTGGCGTGTTCATCAGGTTGAAGAACTCCGCGCGGAACTGTAGACGGAGCCTTTCGTAAAGGCTGATGTTCTTGAACAGGGAGAAATCCAGCAAGGCAATGCCCGGCCCGCGCAGCAGATTCCGCCCGGCGTTCCCGTAGGTATAGGCACTCGGCAGCGCGAAGGCCGCCGGATTGATGCAATTGACCAGATGGCCGCCTCCGCAGTTGGCGCTCGGCGTCGATAGTAGATTCGGCCGCTGATTACCCGCGCCGGTATTTGCGACGTCGCCCGAGATCGTGACGTTGTAGGGCATTCCGCCCTGCAGCGTGAGAATGCCGTTGGTCTGCCAGCCGCCCAAGGTGTTGCGTACCAGGCCGTTGGCCGAGCTCTTCAGGAACGGCACGTCGTAGGTGAAGCTGGAGATGAATCGGTGGCGGAGGTCCCAGTTCGAGTTCCCATAGTCGGACCTCCAACTGAACGGGTTCATCGGAGCGCCGCCTCCATTGGAGTCGGTGGTGACGTCCAGGGCATGCGACCAGGTGTAGGAGCTCAACAGCGTCAACCCGTGGACGAGGCGCTGGCGCAGCGTCGCGCTGAGACCTTCGTAGTTTGCGATCTCGTCGTTCTGGATGATTCGAATGCTCGCGTAGTTCTGATTTGGCCGCCGCAGCGCAATGGAGCCCGGGCCGGGCAATGGCGTATTGATGAAGTAACTCCGGTCCAGGTGCAGCGTATGCGAGCCCAGGTACCCGATCTCCAGCGCCGCGTTCTTCCACAGCCCCTGTTGCACGTCAAAGCTCCATTGATTCATGCTCGCCGGAGGTAGGTCCCAGTTCGGGGAGATGATATTGGGAATGCCCGGTTTGGACACGTTGCCGCTGGGAGCCGGGCTCGCCAGCGAGAGCGAAGGGATCCCCGCCGAGGCGTTGTAGGTGGTGACGATGCTGAATGGCGGGTTGTTGCTCAGGAACGTGAACGTGTTCATCTGGTTCGGGTTGTAGTAGATCCCGACGCCGCCGCGCAGCACCGTGCTGTTGGTCAGTCGATAAGCGAAGCCGACGCGAGGGGCCAGAGCCTTGTGATAAGGCCCGGTGAGCTTCATCCCGGGTTGGGGCGGGTTGGCGGGCAGCGTGCCGGTGCGCTCCTGGTTCATGATGATGGCGTAGCCGTTCTCCGTGTAGGGGACCGTGGGCAACTCATAGCGGAAACCCAGATTCAGCGTGAGCCGCTTGGAGGCTTGCCAGTTGTCCACCACGTAGAAACCATCGCGCCACGCCGCCACGGAGTTGTAGATCTCCGGACCGGGCGTCGTGTCGTTGATCGGCAGGCCCAGAACGAAGTCGGCCGCGCCGTAACCCGTCATCGAGCCGTCGAAAGTGAATACTCCATTGGCCGTGTTCACCGCCGACCGTCCGGTGATCAGTTTGCGGAACTCCAGGCCCGCAATGATCGTATGGCGGCCGCGCGTGTAGGTGAACGAATCCGTGAACTGCCACGTCTTGTCGTTCTGAAACCAGTTGGTGGCTCCATTGCCCAGGCCCATGAACCCACCAATCGTGAAGTTCGGGATCCCTGGATTGTTGTATTTGACGTCGCCGTCGAATCCGGGAATCCCCAGGTCGCTGCCCGCCGATGTCAGGCCATTTACATACCAGTAGTTCAGCGAGTTGGTGGACATGCTCATGCGGCCCATGCGGAAATCGTTGACCATGCGCGGGCCCAACACCTGCGTGTAAGCGGTCACCCAATTGCGCAGAGTCACAGGGATAGTGGTCGCCGCGCTGGGATTGATGTTTCCCGTGAAGATGTCCTCGAGCTGCTGCGCATAGCGGAAATAGAGCCGCGCCGAGTTGCTCAGATTGTGGTCCACTCGGTCGATGTTCTGGTTGAAGCGGTCGAGGTTCGGAAAGCTCGCGGCCAGGTTTTGAGCGGTTCCCGCGCGATTGGCGGCCGGCATATAGGCCAGCACCTTCTGCGCCTGCGGAGCAAGCCGGCTGGACGGGATCAGGTTGCCGGCAAAGGGCGCCTTGTTGTTCAGAGGATCAACCAACTGCGTGGAGATCTCCGAGAAGTCACCCTGGCGCATCTTGGCCGTCAGAACGCTGTCCAGCGCCGAAGAACTCATCGTGTTGCGAAGCGCCTCATAGTCGGCCATGAAGAATGTCCGGTTCCGCCCGTCATAAAGCTTAGGCAGATAGACAGGCCCATCCACCTCGAAGCCGAACTGATTCTGGCGCAGCGGGGTCTTTCTGGAGGTCGCCGGCAGGAAATAGTTCCGCGCATCCAGCTTGTCGTTTCTCAGGAACTCGAAGACCGCGCCGTGCAGCGAGTTGGTGCCTCCCTTGGTAATGAGGTTCAGGTGGGCGCCCAGGTATGCGCCATACTGGGCCGAGTATGTGCCCGTCTGCACTTCCAACTCCTGGATCGAATCGGGCGACGGGTGGAACGGCGTGATGGTGATGAGGTTGTTCACCACCGAAATTCCATCCAGCGAGATGCTGTTCTGAATCTCCCGGGTTCCGGCGCCGATGAAGGCCTCTCCAGGGGGAGTGTCCTTCGTGCCCTTCAAACCCTGAATCACGCCGGGCGTCGTGATGGCAAGCTGCAACGGGTCGCGCCCATTCAGCGGCAACTCCGCGATGGATCGTTGTGCAATCACTTCCCTCCGGCTGGAATCGTCTGTCGCAATGGGCGGCGTGGTGGCCATGACATCCACCTGCTCCGTCACCTGGCCCACCGCCAGAGAGAAATCCGTCCGTACGGTCTGATTGCTTTGGACCACCACCCCGGCGGTTCTCATCACCGCAAACCCGTCGTGCTTTGCCGTGATCATGTACGACCCGATCTTCACGAATTCGATCCGGTAGAATCCCTCGTTATTCGTGGTCGCCGAATAAGTGTCCTTCGTATCGGCGTTGACCGCGGTGATCGTCGTGCCAGGCACCGCCGCCCCGGACGTATCGATTACATTGCCCACCAGCGATGTCGTCGTGGCCAGTTGCGCCCATGCGGGGACGCAAATAGCGCTGAATAGAGCGATGATGCTGAATCGTGTTACCACTGTAAATCCCCTTTGATGTAACAGTGAACGACGAATCTTCTTCGCTGTCATCAGACCATTGCCCGGTCTGAGTCTAGGACATGAGCCCTAGGACAGGCGAACAGAAGGCGGCTTAGGGGAGATGAACAATGCCGCGCTGAATCGCGTAGATGGCGGCCTGCGTCCTGTCGCGCGCATTCAATTTGTCCAGCACGCTGCTGACGTGAATACGCACCGTCTTTTCGGCAATCAGCAACTCCGAGGCGATGTCCCGGTTGCTGAGCCCGCGCGTGATGAGCGACAGAACCTGGTGCTCGCGCGGCGTGAGTTCCGCTGCCGGAATACGTTCCGACAGGCGATCGCGGACCGCCCGTGGCAGATAGCGAGCTCCATTGTGTACGGTGAGAATCGCGTTGAGGACATGCTCGCCGCTGGCGTCCTTCGTCAGGTACGCCATGGCCCCGTTGCGCAGCGCTCGGAAGACGTCCTCGCTGCCTTCGTAGTTGGTCAGCACGACAATGCGCGCGTCCCTATACCGCCCGCGGATGGCCGCAATCGTGTCCACGCCGCTCATGCCCGGCAGTCGCAAGTCCATCAGTGTGACATCCGGCAGAAGACTGCCGTACATGTCCAGCGCCTCTTCGCCGCTCTCGGCTTCGCCTGCGATCGTGACCTCATAGCGGCCGCTCAATACCGAACGCAAAGCCATACGTGCCAGAAAATGGTCCTCCACGATGAGGACTCTCACTGTGCGATTCGTCATGTTGTTGGCCTGGCCACCGGAGCGCCCACTTCCACGGTGATGGTTGTCCCCGATCCGGGGGCGGAGTCAATCTTGAGGTTCGCGCCGATCTTGCGAGCTCGCTCATGCATCACGGCCAATCCAAAGTGGCCCGGCGTAGCCTGCGGCGCCCGGGGCGGTTCAAACCCCTTTCCATCATCCTGAATGGCCAGCGTGATGTGATCGGAAAAGAACGCCACCTGGATATTCACCCGATGTGGGGATGCATGCCTCAGCGCGTTGTTGACGGCTTCCTGCCCGATGCAGACCAGGTGATGAACGAAAATGGGTGGCAGCGGCGTCTCGTCACCCTCCACCGCCAGATGCGTTTCGCGCTCCACCCGCGGGCCCATGGTGCAGAGTGTCTTCGACAGTTCCTCCGACAACAGGCCCACCGGTTCCTGTCCGCCCCGCAGGTCCCAAATGATGCGCCGAGCCTCGGCCTGGCAGTGCTTCACCATGTTCTGCGTCAGGTCCAGAGCCTGCGCGGCTTCTGAGGGCGCATCGGCCAGACGGTTTTGAGTTGCCTCCAATTGCCAGGAAATGGCGGCAAAATCGGCCATCAGGGTATCATGCCATTCCCGCGCGATGCGATTCCGCTCGTCCAGTACAAGCGCGACGCGGGCGCGCGCGGCTGCGACCCTCCAGCGAACTACCAACGCCAGCACGCCGGCGAGGCTGGCCAGGGCTAATCCCTGGAACCACCAGCGTTGGTATAGAAACGGCAATTGTTCCACGTCGGCCGCCGCTGTGTGCTGTGCCCACTCGCCTCCAGGGTCCCGCGCGCCCACCAGAAATCTATACCGCCCCGGCGACAGCCGCCGGTAGAGCGCAAACCGGGCGCGGGTCGACGTCCAATCCGCGTCGTACCCCTCCAGTTTGTACCGGAACTGCAGTTGTTCCGGAGTCGACAGGCGCATGGCATCGAAATGAAACTGAATATCCAGCTTGCCGGCGGGCACGCGGTAAGTCCTGCCTTCCGGCAGCGGCGTCCGGTCGATGTCGACTCGCGAGATGCGTGGCAATGGCGGCTCCAGGCTGTGAATCGGAGACCGTTCCCTGGTGTGAACGAATCCTCGTGCGGTCGCGAACCACAGGGCCCCATCGCGCGTCACCGTGGCGGGCGGCTGCGAGTTCCCCACGCATTCGCTGCTGCGCATCCCCTCGCCCCGGGCCAACCGCGTGCTGTCCACGCTAGCCCGCCGGCCCTCGCTGAATTCGTGGAGCTGCGATCGCGGCACCATGTAGACGCCCCGCGTCGACGCCAGCCACAGGAATCCATGGCCGTCATCCAGCACCGAATACACAGGCAGATTCGGCAGTCCCGCTCCGGAAGGTAGTCGCGTCACCCGGCCTCCGGCCAGGCGGTCGATTCCACCCGCCTTCGTGCCCACCCAGATCGCCCCCATTCCATCGACGGAGAGCGAAATCACCGTGTCGTGGGATAGCCCGTCCTTGCGGGTGAGCAGGCTCATGAACCCCTGATGCAGGACATACAAACCCTGGGAAGTGCCCGCCAGGATGTCGCCCGACGGAGCCTCCCGCAAGGCAGTGATCATCTTTCCGGGCACCAGCACCTCGGCCGTGCCGGCACCAGGCACCCCGTGCTGATATTTCAACAGCCCCATGTACGTGCCCACCCATAGGCTCCCCGAGCGATCAACCAGCAGCGCGCTGACGGCGTTGGAGTACGATTCGGTGCCCGTTAGATACCGGACCATCTTCTGCCCGTCGAAGTGGAACACACCGTCGTACCAGGTGCCGATCCAGATGCCGCCGCGCGGGTCTTCACACAGTGCCCGGATCTGTGCCTGGCGAGGTGCGCCCGGCAGCATGATGGGCTCCAATCGCCCGTGCCTCAACCGGAACAGCCCCTCCCCCCAGGTGCCCAGCCACAAATCGCCCCCACGATCCTCCGCCACTGCCGACGCCAGGCTGTTCGGGAAGCCTTCCGGCAGACCGAAGGGAACCAGCGCCGTCTGCCGCCATCGGCCCAGCCCACCGCTCAGCATCCCAACCCAGAGGTTGCCCTCGTTGTCTTCATACAGCGAACGGATCATGTCGTCGCCCAGCCCCTCGGCATGTGTCCAGTGCGCCATTCCATCGGACGACAACCGGCAAAGCCCATGGCCTCGGGTTCCGAACCAGACGTCCCCGCTTCGGTCCGACAGGATGACGTGAACTGGTCCGTGCACGCCAGGCACCGGCTGGTCGATGAATGTGCTGCCCTGACTGGTCAACTGCAGCGCGCCCCGCTGTGTTCCAGCCCAGACGCGCCCTGCGCGGTCCCGGTAAATCGCTGTGATCGCACCGCCGCCGGCATTTCGTAGATGGACTGGCCGCACGCGGCCGGCGGTCCACTGAAAGAGCCCCTTCGAGGTCACGATCAGCATGCCCCCGCGGCCATCGGGAGCAAAGTTCGTCGTGACGTCGCCCGGCACTACGCCCAACGCGCCCAGGAACTCCACCTTCCCATTGACGATTCTCTCGATCCCGGTGTGAGTGGCTGCCCAGACTACACCACTCTCGTCCTCATACAGCGAGCGCACACGTTCCTGCGCCAGGCCCGCCGATTCGCTCACATTCACGCTGCGATCCCCGCTGCGGTGAATGACGCCGCGGTCGTCCGTGCCAATCCAGAGGTCGCCGCTTCGGGCCACCAGCACCGCGTTCACCGGTTCGTTGGCGAACTCATCGCGCTCGTCGACCTTCATTGAGGCAAAGTGCAGGCCGTCGAATGTGACGAGCCCTGCTCCCGTAGCCACCAGCAGTGGGCCACCGCGCCGTTGGCAAATCGCCCTCACGTTGCCCTGTGGCAGCCCGTCTTCCACCTGCCAGACTTGTTTGTGATACTCAGACAGCGCCCGGCCCGCCGGCGCCGCCCACAGGCCGGCCACCAGGAAGGCGATCGAGGATAGTCGAATCGGGGCTCGCGGGATCGCCGTCATGTTTTGCCCGAAATGCCGTAAGTCCGGCGCCGCCTAGGCCGGTTTGATCCGGCTGGCCGTCCACTGCGCCGTGCCGTATTCGCCCATGTGTACTTCACCGCGCAAGGTGTCGCCTTCCAGCTTGCCCTCAAACTCGTAACGGAGATGCGTGCCTTCATAGCGATGGGAACTGCGGAACCGAACCGATCCGCCCGTCACATCGCCCTGCAGCGGATTGCTCATCCACATGGTCTTGTGGAGGCCTGTCAGTCGCCCGCCGTCCTGTTCCAGCGTGAACTCGTGCGCCGCCTGGCCGCGCACGAACTGCAGCTCCACCTGCCAGCGGCCAGCCACCTGAGCGGCGGGACCCTCTGCGGCCGGCGCGGGCGCCACCTTGGGTGGATGGGCCAAAGCCGCATGCAGCGCTTTTGCCACGATGGATGCATCGCCCGGATTCATCATGTACGGCATCACCGTCACGGAACTGGCCATGCGCGCCGGCCGCTCGCCGGTCGAACCAGCCAGGATAATGCGCGGCTCGCCGCTGTCCAGAGCCTTGGCGACCTCCTGGCCCGTGATGCCGACTTTGTCCGCATCCCAGCTCAGGCGCAGTCGCGGAGCGTGGTTGGACAGATCCTCGGGCTGCAGAATCTGCGCTGTCACCCCGTCCACGCGGCAGGCTGCTTGCTGGATCTCGGCAAGCCAGCCTTCCCACTGCTTCCACTCCGCATCATGATCGCGTCGTACCCAGGCCTCCAGCGCGGCCATCATGCCCATGATCTCTTCCTTGCCCACCTTGAGCGACCGGCCAAACGCGTGATGCGGAGCGCTGTTCAGCCACGCCGCCTGCAGCAGATCCTTCGGCCCCAGCAGCAGCCCCGCCGCCTGAGGTCCGCGCATGCACTTACCGCCGCTGTAAGCCACCATCGTCGCCCCGTGGTTGAGATGGATGTTTGGAATTGTCATGGTCTCGGCCGCTGCATCCACCAGCACCGGCACGTTCTTGCCGTGCGCGATCCGGCAGACATTGGGAATCGCCAATGGACCCTTCTCGGCGGCGGGACAACTGAGGATCAGCACCATCGCCGTGCGTGGGCCCAGCGCTGCCTCCAGTTGCTCCTCGGTCTCCACTTCCACCATAGTGACGCCCAGCATCCGAGCCGCATGGTCGTACTCGTTGCGCGAGTAGCGCGGCATCACCACCTGGTCCTTCAGCCCGTCGAGCTTCGGCAGACGCTGCATCTTCTCGGGATCCATGCCCGCGATGCAGGCTGAAGTCGCATGGGTGATGGCCGCGGCGCACCCGGCCGTGACGATCCCCCAGTCGGCCTTCGTGATCTCGGCAATGCGCCGGCCGGCGGCGTCCATCAGTTCGTCAAGATGAACGTAGTGGCGTGAGGCCTCCATCATCGCCTGTTTCACTTCCGGTAGCGATTGCGACCCGGTGAGGATCGTGAAGGTGCCGCGTGCATTGACGAACGGCCGGACCCCCAGGGATTCGTAGAGTCCCTTGGTTGCGGGCGCAGCCTCGGCCTCTCCCTCGGAAGCCACGGCGGCGCTAACGGCGGCCGTAGCCAGCCATTGGCGCCGATTCCATCCGCTCGAACGAGTCGTCATGCTTGGTCACCTCCCGGCAAATCGAGACTACCGCGCCAGTTCGTTGGACTGTTAGGACAATTGCCCTAATCAGTGTAGGCAGGCTCTGACGGAGAGTCCAGGGGCTAGCAGTCCGTGGCAGAAGTCCCGCGAGCCCCGCGGCAAGGGCTTGCGAGCCAACGGCGCGAAGAGCCGACCGAACCAGTGCCGGCCACTCGGAGGGAGGCTCGCCACTGCCGTTGGCCGCAACCCCTTGCCGCCCTTTGGGTTCGCGCCGCCGCTGGTCCTCGGTCTCGGAATGCTCTCGCTCCGTCGGAAAGGATCGAGGTCGTCAATCAGCTCCGACTACAGGACCGGCGGCGTTGCGAATGGGGCCGTGCGACTTCTGCCACGGGCTGCTAGGGGAGTTGGATCACGCGGCCGCCTTCGGCCAGGACGCGGGCCATGGAAGGCGTCAGCTCTGTATTCTCGCGGACGAGGATGTACGTGAACCAGCGGTCCTGCCACGGGATCTCGTCGCGGTTGCCCTGCACAAACATGAAGTTTGGCAAGTCGGCGCAAGCCCGCCGGGCGGCACGCACCTCTTCCGCCGTCCCCATGCCGACCACCGCATACGCGGTCGCCAGCTCTCTGAGCGCTGTCGTGTCTTCGAGCGTGAGCAGCAGGATTCGGTCTTCCGCCGTGACGGAGAATTCCATGGCCGGATTGATCAGCAGACGTTAGTCGCCCGCGATGTTGACCAGATCGTCGTTCTTCTTGCCGTCGAGAACGGCCTGCGCCTCTTCGTGCGTGAAGTCTTCCACCTTGGACGAAATGTTGTAGGCGCAGAACTTCGGTCCGCACATCGAGCAGAAGTGGGCGTCCTTGAAGCCGTCCTCGGGCAGGGTCTCGTCGTGGTATGCCTGGGCCGTCTCGGGATCGAGGGCCAGTTCGAACTGCTTCTTCCAGTCAAAGCGGTAGCGCGCGCGGGAAAGTTCATCGTCGCGATCGCGGGCGCCGGGCCGCTTGCGGGCGATGTCGGCCGCGTGCGCCGCGATCTTGTAGGCGATCAGCCCAGCCTTGACGTCTTCCTTGTTCGGCAGACCCAAGTGCTCCTTGGGCGTCACGTAGCAGAGCATCGAGGCACCGTACCACCCGATCATCGCCGCGCCGATGGCGCTGGTGATGTGGTCGTAGCCCGGCGCGAAGTCGGTCACCAGGGGCCCAAGGGTATAAAACGGTGCTTCGTAGCACCACTCTTTTTCCTTCTCCACCTGCATCTGGATCTGGTCCATCGGGATGTGGCCCGGACCTTCAATCATTACCTGTACGTCGTAATTCCACGCGATGCGGGTGAGCTCGCCCAGAGTCTTGAGCTCTGCGAACTGCGCGTCGTCGCTGGCGTCGGCCAAGGCGCCCGGCCGCAGCCCGTCGCCCAGCGAGAAGCTGACGTCGTGCTTCTGGAAGATCTTGCAGATGGCTTCGAAATTCTCGTACAGGAAGTTCTGCTTATGGTTCTTCACCATCCATTCGGCGAGAATCGACCCGCCACGGCTGACGATGCCGCACACGCGCTTCGTCGTCAGCGGGATGTGCTGGACGAGGACACCTGCATGGATGGTCATGTAGTCCACCCCCTGCTCAGCCTGCTCCTCGATCACTTCCAACATGACGGAAGCCGACAGATCCTCAATCCGCCGCACACGGCTCAGCGCCTCGTAGATCGGCACCGTGCCGATGGGCACTGGCGATTCCTGGATGATCGCTTGCCGGATGGCGGGGATGTCGCCGCCGGTCGAGAGGTCCATCACCGTGTCGGCGCCATACTTCACCGAAGCGGTGAGTTTCTCCAACTCGCCTTCAATGTCCGACGTCGTGGCCGAGTTCCCGATGTTGGAGTTGATCTTGCACTTGGCGGCCACGCCGATCGCCATCGGCTCCAGGCTCAGGTGGTTGATGTTGGCGGGAATGATCATCCGCCCGCGGGCGACCTCGTCACGGACCGTCTCCGGGGTGAGTTGCTCTCTCCGGGCGACGTACTCCATCTCCTCGGTGATTACCCCCCGGCGCGCGTAGTGCATCTGCGTCCGGATTTCGTCGTTCTTGCGCTTCTCCACCCACTGGGCTCGTTGCATGTTGCGATTATCCCACTTTCACGGTCGATTCTTGACTTTCTTCGTCAGAACCCCAACGACCTCGCGATTTCAATTGTCGCACCTCCTCGGCGGCCAAATCCTGCAGGCGCAAGGTGTCGATCTTCGCAACACGGTTCAGCGGTAGTTGGCCCGGCTCCACCACCACGTAGTGGAGTGGCCTCATGTAAGAGGTGAGTGACCGTGCATGCCGCCTCAACTCGGCGTCAGTGAGCTCGACGCCGGGCCGTTTTTCGACGAACGCCATGATGGCTTCCACCCAAATGGGGTGCTCCACCCCAACCACGCCGACCGCCGCCACCTTGTCGGAGAGCTCCGCGATGTGGTTCTCCACGTCGCCGGGAAATACGGTGTAGCCCGCCGGTTTGATCACCCATTTGGCCCGTCCGGAGAAGTGGAGGCCCTGGGCGTCCCGGAACCCCATGTCACCGGTGTACAGGACCCCATCTGTGGACAGTGTCCGCGCCGTAGCCTCTTTGTCGTTCACATACCCGGCAAAGCTCTGCGGACCCTGGAAGCACACATGCCCGATGGAACCGTCAGGCAGCACCGCTCCGGCCGTTCCATCCGACGCCATCGGATCCCGGATCGTCATTGGATACAGCGGCATATCGTGACCAATGCTGACGGCCAGCGCGTCCATGTCGCCCGTCGGTTCGGTGTACGTACAGAAACCGGACGCTTCCGTCAGGCCGAGGCCGGTAGCAATCCGCGGAGCCATCGTCTTCAACTTCTGCAGGAACGCCGGTGGCACCGCCTGCCCGCCATAGACCACGATTTCCAGGCTGGAAAGGTCGCATTTGGAGTAGTCGGAATGCCGCCATTCCATCAGGAACATCGCGGGAATCTGGCCTACGATCTGAACTTTGTACTTCTCAATTGCTTCCAACGATTTGCCCGGATCGAAGGTCTCCAGAGTCACCGCCGTCCCGCCCCAGAAAAGAGTGCTGATCAGCAGTTCGGCCTGTCCGCCCACGTGTGACGCCGGCAAGTTCACCAGCAGGCGCGAGTTCTCAAACTCGAACGCCCCACCCAGGCAGTAGTTTTGCGCCGTAATGCTGCCGTGCGTCAGCAGCGCCGCCTTCGGGCGCCCGGTGGACCCCGTGGTGAAGATTACCTGTGCTCCGTCCTCCGGCCGCACATCCGGCCATTCCACCTCGGACGTATTCCGTCGCCCGGCCTCGATCAGTTCCGCCACGACGCCCGGCGAGGTGATGTGCTGCCTTGGCTGGACGATCTCCAGCGACCGTGCGACCTCGGCCGGGGAAAGCCGCAGATCCAGCGGGACGTGGATCACCCCAATACGGAAGCATGCATACTCGAGGACGACGTGGTCGTTCAGCAAGGGCAGGGTAGTGGCCAGATAGTCGCCCTTTCGATAGCCCAACCGCAGAAGTTCCGCTGCGAGAAACTCGACGTCCGCCGCCAGTTGCGCCCAAGTCAAAGAGGTATCACGGCTAGCGTTGATCAGTGCCGGCGCGTCCGGTTTCGCCGCCGCCCAGTATGCGAGAGCGCCGTGAATCAGGTGCCGGTCGGCAAACAGGGTCTCATACTCCGGAAGGGTGCGGCGCGACAGAGGCATCTTCGCTATCTTCTAAAGACCATGCGCTTGCGCGCAATCTTTTTTCTGGGGCCGGCGCTTCCGAGCCAGATGGCGTGTCACCGGGCGTACCTCATCTCGTGGGGATCAGCGGCGCCGAAGGGTCACTGACGTTTGCCGGACTTCGATCTGTCTCCCGTTGGAAGCCCTATCAAATCAACAGGGTGAACACCGTTTCAAAAACGTGTGCTTCTCTTGTCACCAAATCATCCCCACTTGCGTCCAATGGGGTGGAATGGGCTTGACAGCCGCATTCCACTGTGGCTGAATAGCCACGGTATACTGGGAGTTGGGTGAATTGGGGAAGAGCCGTGAGGGTGTTCATTGTCAGCCTACTATTGAGCTTCTGCGCCGCCGCTTCGGATTTGGACGTCGCACAGAAGTTGTATGACCGCACCGACTACCAAGCCACGCTGGATGTCCTGAAGAAATCCGCGGAGTCGAAGACGGGCCCCACCTGGGAACTGGCCGGCAAAGCTGCCTACCAATTGGGCGACTTCAAGAAGTCCATCGAGTTCTTCGAGAAGGCGTCGCAGGCCAACCCATCCAAGTCTACCTACGTCAATTGGTTAGGCCGCGCATGGGGCCGCCGGGCCGAGACGGCCAATCCGTTCATGGCGCCGGGCTATGCCTCGAAGGCGCGCCAGTACTTCGAACAGGCTGTGGCCTTGAATCCCAGGGATGTCGAAGCCGTAAATGACTTGTTCTCCTACTACTTGGAAGCGCCGGGTTTCCTGGGTGGTGGCATGGACAAGGCCATGAATCTGGCCGAACAGATCAGGACAAACGACCCGGCGGAGTACCACTTCGCCCTGGCTCAAATTGCGCAGCGTCGCAAGCAGTACGATCTGGCGGAAGGCCAGTTGCGCAAGGCCGCCGAACTGGCGCCCAAGCAGGTGGGCCGCGTCCTCGATTTGGCCAAGTTCCTGGCGCGCCGCGGTAAGTATGGCGAAAGTGAGACCATCTTCCAGCAAGCTGCCAGTGTGGATCCGAGCTCCAAACGGATTCTCTTCGCCCGCGCCGAGGCGTATATCGAAACCAATCGTAATCTCGACCTTGCAAAGAAACTGCTCAACGAGTACATCCACGCGCCGCTATCGCCAGATGATCCCTCCCGCGACGATGCCCGCCGGCTGCTCAAGCGAGTGACCGCCGACTAATCGCGCCGCGCCGGCCGCGCGTGGCACACTGGAATCTGATGCCGTCCCTGCAGTTCCTCTACGAAGCCTTCCGTTTCAGCTACCAGGCTTTGCAGGCGAATAAGGTACGCACACTGCTTACCGCGCTGGGCCTCCTCATCGGCAATGCCAGCGTCATCCTGGTGGTCACCATCTCCATCACCAGCCGCGACCTGATCCTCGACAAGATCCGTGGCATCGGCTCGAACCTGATCTCGGCCTACTACGATGCCGGCACGCAGGACACCGCCAAAGCCGACGCCGACTTCATCAAACTCGCCGACGTCGAAGCCGTCAGGAAAGAACTGGGCTCACGGGTTGTAGCTGCGTCGGCCGTGATCAATGCCGTGGACCGGTTGGTGATCGACGGTCACGAGCGCGACGTCCGCGTCATTGGCACCGACGAATTCTACGCCGAAGTCCGCAACCTGCAACTAGTTACCGGCAATGGCCGGTTCTTCGACCCATCAGACATCGCCCTCCGCCAGAAAGTGGCGATGCTCGACAACAAGCTGGCCATCACGCTGTTCGGTTCGATCAGCAACTCCGTCGGACAAATCATCAAGATTCACGGCCTCCAGTTCACCATCATCGGAGTCTTCCGCGAGCGCACGTCCACCTTTGGGCAGTCGGAACTGGGCGACAACGGGGCCGCACTGATTCCGTTCACCGTCCAGCGGTTCTTCGAGCCGGTGGAACGCGTCGACCCGATGTACCTGCAGGTCCGGGTGGCTGAGGATGTGCCGGCCGCGACTCAGGTGACGGCCGAGGTATTATCGTCGCGCCACCGCCAGGGGGCCCGTTACACGGTACAAAATCTGACCGCGATTTTGGAGACAGCCAGTACCGTGGCCACCGTGCTGACACTGGTTTTGGTTCTGGTTAGCGCGATTGCCTTGCTGATTTCCGGTATCGGCATTATGAATATCATGCTGGTCACGGTGACGGAACGAACCCGCGAAATCGGCGTGCGCATGTCATTAGGCGCTTCGCGGCGCGCCGTCCTGCTCCAGTTCCTGCTGGAAGCAATCCTCATCAGTGTGGGCGGAGGGCTGCTCGGTATACTGGCCGGCGTAGCGGTGCCCCTGGCCGCCAATCTCCTTCAGGATGAGGTATATATCCCCATCTCCGTACTCTCCATCGTGGTCGCCTTCGGTGTGTCGTTCGTAGTCGGCATTGTGTTCGGAATTTTGCCTGCCAATCGCGCTTCCCGGCTCAACCCCACGGAAGCCTTACGGTACGAATAAATCGGTAGGACCGAACTCAACGGGCCCCGGCTGAAGCGAATTCCCGCGAGAGTTCCTCAGACACTGTCCTGCACGGCGGTCCAGCTTCCGATAGAATTTCGATTGGCTGGTCTCGCAACGATCTGTCCAGCGCACCCGCCGGCCGCCAGGTAGAGTCCGGATTCAGCCATGGATATTTCCAACGCCTATTTCGCGGCAATCATCCAATCACTGGGTGACGCCGTCATCGGTACGGCCCTTGACGGGGTGGTGACGACTTGGAATCCGGCGGCGGAATTGATGTTCGGCCACTCGGCGGAGGAGATGATCGGCCAGTCGATCGACCGGATCATTCCGCCGGAGCTGGTTCCGGAGATGCACTCGATTCTGGCTCGAATCAAACAGGGTGAGCGCATCCGGCAGTTCGAGACCGTGAGACGAGGAAGAAGTGGAGCGTTGCTTCAGATTTCGCTCTCGATCTCCCCGATTCTGAATGAACAGGGCGAAGTCGTGGGAGCGGCGGAGATCGCGCGGGACATCTCAGAGCGTCTGCGCGCCGTCTCGAAGCTAGCCGCGATGCGGCAGCGGTACGGGGCGGCGCTGCAGGCATCCCAAATTGGAACGTGGCATATCGACTGGCAAAGTCGCACCGCTTCCCGCGACGCCAAGGCCAGCCAGTTGTTGGGTTTGCCTGAGGACGCCAGTGAATCGACCGTGGACGACCATGTTGCGAGCACTCACCCAGAGGATCGTGCCCGCGTTCTTTCAGCGTTGGAAACGGCCGCGCGGCAGGGCGCGCCCTACCTGGAGGACTATCGTGTTGTCGGAGCGACTGGCGAGGTCCGCTGGGTGCGGGACCGTGGCGGGCCAGATCCCGCCGGCGCCGGAACGTCCGCGAGTCTGACCGGTTGCGTGGCCGATATCACTGAGCAGACTGCGGTGGGCACCGCTCTCGCCATCGAACATGCCCGCCTACAGTCAATTCTGGACCGGTTGCCGGTCGGCGTCGTCGTGGTAGATCTGCCCTCACGACAAATCGCGCTCTGGAATCCCGCTGCTGAGCAGATGCTGGGCCACGGCCCGCTGGCCGCCTCCCTCGACGACGATCTGCCCCTGCGGGTGGGCGCGTTTCCGGACGGCCGGCCCTATAAACGGGATGATTGGCCCGTCATGCGCACTATTCGGACGGGCGAAGCCGTGGTCAATGAGGAGATCGTGATTCGCCGCGCCGAAGGCACGGCGCGGTCCATTATGGTGACCACCGGACTCATCCCGGACGACTCCGGGACGCCCGTCGGGGTTCTCGCCACCTACGACGACATCACCGACCGGCAGCACAACGAAGAGCGCTACCGGCTCATGTTTGAGACAAGTCCGATCCCGCTTTGGGTTTACGACAACGTGACGCTGGAGTTCCTGGCGGTCAATCAGGCCGCGATTGACGACTATGGCTACAGCCGCGAGGAGTTCCTCGCGATGACCATCAGGGACATCCGGCCTACCGAGGACGTGGACCTCCTGCTGGAGCGTATCTCTTTACTGGAAAAGGGGTACGAGCAGCTCGACTGGGCGGACCAACCGCAACGCACCTGGCGCCATCGGCGCAAGGATGGATCGGTCTTCCACGTCGACATCCGCTCCCACGACGTCGAGTTCGACGGCCACCGGGCGCGCATGGTGATGTCCATCGATGTCACGGCGAGACAGAAACTGGAGGAGCAACTTCGGCAGGCGCAGAAGATGGAGGCGATTGGGCAGTTGGCCGGCGGAATCGCCCACGATTTCAATAACTTGCTCACCGTGATCGGAGGCTACGCAAATCTTGCGCTCATGGGCCTGCCCGACGGCCACGGAGCCCGCGCCCATCTCACACAGGTAGTGGCGGCGAGCGAACGCGCGGCTGCGCTCACCCACCAGTTGCTCGCCTTCGGGCGGAAACAGGTCTTGCAGCCGCGGGTCCTCCATCTCAACACGGTCATCGATGGCATGCGCCCACTGCTCGCCCGCTTGCTGCGCGAGGACATCCTGCTGGAACTGCGGCTGGACCCCGCTCTTTGCCAGGTGGAGGCGGATCCCCATCAACTGGAACTCGTGCTGATGAACCTCGTCATCAATGCGTCCGACGCTATGAAGAGCGGAGGTCTTGTCACCATCGAAACCAAGGATGTGTTCCTCGACGAGGAATACGTGCGAGCCCACCTGGGCGCGAAGGCGGGCCATCACGCCATGCTCGCGGTCAGCGACACCGGACACGGCATGGATGCGGCCACACAAGCCCGTATTTTTGAGCCATTTTTCACTACGAAGCCTGTGGGCAAGGGAACGGGACTGGGGCTTTCCACCGCCTTCGGGATTGTGAAACAGAGTGGCGGACACATCGGCGTCTACAGCGAGGTGGACGTGGGCAGCACCTTCAAGGTATACCTGCCCACTGCTGGCTCGCTGGCGCGCGTCGAGGAGGCCAAGCCTGAGGTCACCGTATTGGGCGGCACGGAGACCATCCTGCTGGTGGAGGATGACGCTGGGGTTCGCGATTTCTCGGTAAGGGTTCTGCGGCAGCTCGGCTACACCGTGCATGAGGCCACAAATGGGGAACAGGCGCTCCGCCTTGGGCGGGTTCTGGGCGATACCGTCGATCTCCTGCTGACCGACGTCGTGATGCCCACCATGGGTGGACGCCAACTCTCCGAGGCACTGGCGCCCATCTGCCGGAAGATGCGCGTGCTGTTCATGTCGGGCTACACGCAGAACGCCATCGTCCAGCACGGCGTTCTGGACCCCGGCCTGGAGTTCATTGCCAAGCCCTTCCATGCCCGGAACCTGGCCGAACGCGTCCGGCAGGTCCTTTCGACGCCGCTTCGCCCTCGCTCCGTCCTGCTGCTGGAAGGTGATGCCGCGGTGAGCGCCTTTCTGTGCGCCGCGCTGGAGCAGAACGGCTACTCTGCGGCGCTGGCCTCCGAGGAGGCTGAACTCGTGGCCCGCTGCAGGCAGAAGCCGGTCGACCTCGTGGTGATCGACGTCATTCAACCAGTCGAGGAGTCCATCCAGCAGATTCAGCAGCTTACCAGAGAACTGCCGCATGTGCGCCGCATCATCATCGCGGGCAACTGGGACGAGCGGATCCGCAAGGAGGCGCGCCGGGCCGGCGCCGACGAATGCCTGGAAAAGCCGGTCGCCCTGGACCAGTTCCTCAAGACCATCCGCGATCTCATCGGTTGAACGCGCTGCAGGAACCCGATGTACCGGTTTCCTTGGCCGGACACGTCCAACTCGCATTCCGTGGCGCGCTACGCTACGAAGGGACCCCTAATCTATGCGAACACTCTGTCTACTCCTCGTCCTGACCTGCGCGGTTCGGGCAGAGCCTCGAACACTCACTCTGAAGCAGGCCGTCGAACTGGCGCTGAAGCAGAACCCTGATCTCGTCATGGCCCGGTTGGACGAGCAGAAAGCGGCCTACGAGATTCAGGCCGTCAAGGAACCCATGCTGCCGCGCGTCTTTGTCGGCAGCGGTCTGGCGTACTCCAGCGGGATGCCGATGAGCATCGACGGAGCGTCGCCTTCGGTCATGCAGGCCAAGGCTGTCCGGAATATCTACAACGCCGTACAGGGCTACCAGGTAGCTTCGGCGCGCGAGTCGGCCCGCAGCGCCGCTCTGGGCGTGGCCGCCATGCGCGAGGAGATCGCCCTGCGCACGGCCACCATCTTCCTCGACCTGGAGAAGGCAACCAAGGAGACCGAAATCGCCGAGCGCCAGATTGAGCACCTGCGGCGCGTGGAGGCCGCCGTTCGTCTGCGTGTCGACGAGGGCAGGGAGCTTTCGCTGGAATCGAGGCGGGCCGCTCTGAACCTGCTGAAGGCACGCCAGCGCCTGCAGAGCCTGCAGACGGCGCGCGACAACGCATCGCAGAGCCTGGCGCTGGTCCTGGCGCTGCATCCCGGCGATGCCATCACGCCGGCGCCGGAAGAGCGCGCGAGCGTCGAAATGCCACCCGACGAAGCCACCTCGGTGGCCGAGGCGCTCAGCGACAATCGCGATATCCGGCGCCTGGAGGCGGATCTGGCCGCGAAGAACCTGGAAGTCCGCAGCTTTCGCGCCAACCGGTTGCCGAAAGTGGACTTGGTTGCGCAGTATGGACTGTTCGCCAAATTCAACCACTACGAGGACTACTTCAACAGCTTTCAGCGCAATAACGGACAGGTAGGGATTTCCCTGCAGATTCCGGTATTCGCCAGCACGGCGGACGAGGCCAGGGCTGCCCAGGCGGAGATCGAGTCCAGGAGGATTCGTTTTCAGATCAACGACTTACGAGGCAAGGTGGAAGTCAACGCGAGGCGCGCCTGGATGAAGATCCGCGATGCCGAGATGGCCCGCGAGGTCGCCAAGCTCGACCTGGAACTCGCCCGGCAGCAGGTCTCCGTTCTGCTCGCGCAGATGGAGGAAGGCAAGGCCTCGATGAAGCAGATCGACGAAGCACGGTTTCAGGAACAGGAGCGCTGGCTCACTCTGGATGACAGCACCTATCTGCTGGAGCTTGCGCAAATGGAGCTTTTGCGGCAAACCAACGCCCTGGTGGCGGCACTGCGCTGACAGCCGGAAGGTCCGGTGTGGGACCAGTGCCCGCCAGGGGTACACATGGGCGTCCAAGCCCTCTGGAAGCGCGCGGTATTGTCCCCCGCTTTTCGTGTATGCTCAACTAGTTGGGGGCTACTGGAAGTCCCCACTTATACCCGGAAGATTCAGCCATGAAACATAGTCCTCTCGTTCTGCGGTTCGTCGGCCTGCTGATGGTATTGCTCAGCCTTGGGGGCTGCCTGCGCGATCCGGAAAAGGTCAAGCGGCGCTATCTGGAGAATGGCAACAAATACCTGGCGCAGAACAAGTACAAAGAAGCTGCGCTTATGTATCGCAATGCCATCCGGCGCGATCCGAAATTCGGCGAGGCGTACGCGAAGTTGGGCGATGCCGAGCTGAGGCGGGGCGACGTCCGCTCCGCCGTGGGTGCCTACCGCCGCGCCATTGAGCTGCTTCCGAATTCCGACGAATCGGCCGGCAAACTGGCCGACATCTACCTGGCCGCCTACTCGATGCAGCGCAACCGCACGAGCCCTCTTCTGAACGAGGCACGCGAGCTGACAGAGGCGTTGCTGAAGCATGATCCCCGGTCCTACCACGGGCTGCGGTTGAAGGGCTTCCTCGCCGTCAGCGACGGCAAGCCGACCGAAGCGGTGGAGTGGTTCCGGAAAGCCGATGCGGTCCGGCCCAAGCAGCCGGAACTGCTGTTCGCGCTGGTCCAGGTGCTGAACCAGGACAACCAGTGGCTCGATGCCGAGCAGGTGGCCCGCAAGATCATCCAGGACACGCCGCATTATGTGCCGGTCTACGACTTCCTGGCCCTGCAATACCTGCGGCGCAAGCAACCGGAAGACGCCGAGGCCATCGTCAAGCAGAAGGTTGCCAACAACCCGAAGGTCGTGGAGTTCCAACTGCAATTGGCCGGCTTCTACCGGGCGACGCAGCGCAAGGACGATTCCGAGAAAGTCATCCAGAAGATCCGTGACGAGAACGGAAACGACGCGGCGGCACTTCGGAAATTGGGTGATTTCTTCGTGCGGGTGCGAGAAATGGACCGGGCGGTCGCCGTCTATAGCGACGCGCAGAACCGGTTCCCCGCCGAAAAGACGAGCTTCCGGATGCGCATTGCCCAGGTCAAAGTGGCGCAGGGCAAGCCGCAGGAAGCGCTGGGTATCGTGGAGCAGGCGCTCAGTGACGAGCCCAAGAACAACGACGCGCTGAGCCTGCGTGCCTCTCTCCAACTGCAGTACGGCGGCAAGGAAAAGCAGCAGTCCGCCATCAACGATCTCCAGGCCCTGCTGAGCCGGACGCCGAGCAATGCCGTGGTCCGCCACAATCTGGCGCGGGCCTATCACGCGCGCGGCGAACTCGATGCCGCCCGGGTTCAATACCTGGAAGCGATCAAGCTGGCCCCCTCGTTTCTGACCGCGCACATCGGTCTCGCCCAGGTCTACCTCGCGAAGCGGGATTTCGGGAAGGCGATTTCCGAAGCGGATGACGCGATGAAGCTCGATCCCGGCAATCTGCCCGCGCGTGTCGTTCGCATCAATGCGCTGACGAACAGCGGGAACCTGGGTCAGGCGCGCCAGGACGCGGCCCGGTATCTCAAGGAGAAACCCGACTCTCCAGACCTGCAGTTCCAGGTCGCCGTCATCAATTTCATCGACGGGCATATGAAGGAGGCCGAGGAGGCGTTCCGCGGGCTGCGCGCGCGCTTCCCCTCCGATCCTCGCCTGACCTTTGCGATTGCCGAAGTCATGATCCGCACCAATCGCCAGACCGATGCTCTGAAGTTCCTGCAGGAAGAACTCGCCAAGTCGCCGAACAACAAGGAACTTCGAGTCGCCGTGGCCAATACGGCGCTGCGGATTGGCCAGGGAGACGTGGCGGAAGGCGAATATCGCAAGCTGATCGAGAAGGATCCGAAGAGCACCGAACTTTACATGAGGCTGGGCGAGACCCTCCGCAAGAAGGGCCAGATCCAGGCTTCCATCGAGGTGTTGAAGAAAGGCCAGCAACTGGCGCCCACCAATCCCAACGCGAATCTGCAGCTGGCGCTCACGCTGGACATCGCCGGCCTGAAGCGCGAGTCTCTTCCGCTCTACGAGGCGGTGGTGAAGGTGGATCCGGACAATCCAGTGGCGCTCAACAACCTGGCATTCATGTACGCCGAGGATGGCAGGGACCTCGACCAAGCCCTTACCTATGCCCAGCGCGCCAAGTCGAAGCTGCCGAACAACGAAGACGTGGCCGACACTTTGGCTTGGATCTACATCAAGAAGCAGTTGAACGACAACGCCATCACCATCCTCAAGGATCTGACCAACAAGCAGCCCAAGAACCCGACCTACCATCACCACCTCGGGATGGCCCAGCTGCAGAAGGGGAACAAGGCCGCGGCCAAGCAGAGCCTGCAGACCGCTCTATCGCTGAAACCCGCGAAGGAAGAGGAGAACCGGATTCGAGAGCTGCTGGCCAAGGTTGGTTGATGGCCGGTCGTAGTTTCCTCTCCCCACAACTGCTGGCGTACGCGGGGCCGTTCGGGGTCTTTGTGGCCCTGATGATGATCCTGCCGCGGCTCGATCTGCCGATCCGCGCCAATCTGGCCATCTGGTTGACGCTCTGCTCGGCGGCCATCTTCCTGTGGAGCCGCCGCGTACTCGAGTTCCGGCCGTCGCAGTGGGTGCTGAGCACCCTGCTAGGGGTGACGGTCTTCGCGATCTGGATCGCGCCCGATCTGCTGTTTGCAGGCTGGCGCTCGCACTGGTTGTTTCAGAACGCGGCTACCGGCGAATTGAAAACCAGTCTGCCCGCCCAGGCCCTTTCCGATACCGCCTCCCTGGCGATGCGCGTAATGCGCGCCAGCCTGATTGTGCCCATTGTCGAAGAACTGTTCTGGCGCGGCTGGCTGATGCGTTGGCTTGTCGATCCTAAGTTCGAGGAGGTGCCCCTGGGCACTTTCTCACAGGGCAGCTTCTGGGGTGTGGCTGTGATGTTCGCCCTGGAGCACGGTCCCTATTGGGACGTCGGATTGCTCGCCGGAATCCTCTACGGCTGGTGGATGGTGCGAACGAAACGGCTGAGCGACCTCATCCTCGCCCATGCCGTCACCAATGTCTGCCTGTGCGCCTACGTTCTGCACACCGGGCAGTGGGAGTATTGGCTGTGAACGGTTCTGCCCGCCAGTCCCATGAGTAGGGTTTGTGAACACGCGCGCCATCCTCGATCGAATCCCGCACCTCCACCTGCTGGTGGCCGGCGACCTCTGGCTTGATCGATGGGCCCGGTACGATCCGTTCCTCAGCGAGCCTTCGCCTGAGACAGGGCTGGCGTCCACCGCCATTGTGGCTACGGAATCGGCGCCCGGCGGCAGCGCTCTGTCCGCCTCGATCCTCGCTGCGCTGGGTGCCCGCGTCAGTCTGTTGGGCGTTACGGGCGACGACGGGAGTGACCTCGATCTGCGGCGCGCGCTGGAGCGTGCCTGTGTCCCCTCTGACCACCTCATCGGCCGTCCCGGGCCGACCGCGGTCAGCACCCGCCTCATCAATACGCGTACCGATGCCGAGGACGCGCCTCGCCTGGAGGTTGTGCAGTTCCAGCAACCGGCAGCCATCCTGGCGGAGTTTTACCGGCGCCTGGAACATCTGGCCGTGGGCGTGGATGCGGTTATCATGGCATTCCATCGCGCGGCCGCGGCCGGCGGGCTGAACGGGGTTGAAACGCGCGCCGTGCTGAACGGGATTGCGGAACGTGGCCCGGTCGTCTGGCTCGAAACGCCCCGCGGCCTGGAACAGATCAGAGGGGCCAGCCGGACGCCCCTCACCGTCGAGCCCGATGGCGTGGGCGGCCTCCGGATTATGGATGGAGATACGATGCAGACCGTGCCGGAGAGGACGCCTACCCATCCGCTGGATCTGCACGGCGCGCGCGAGTCCTTCTCCGCGGTGTTCGCAGCGGCCTTGGCCGCGGGCGCCCCTGCCTCCGGCGCGGCGCGTTTTGCCCTGCTGGCCGCGGCTGTGTGCATGATGAAACCTGGCGCGGGTTGCGCCTCGCCCGGCGAGATCGCCCGGGCGGAATTGGAGTGGAGTGAATGAGCATTCTGGCAATCGATATCGGTGGGACGAAATTCACAATGGCGCTCTTCGAGGGCGATCAGATGGTCAGGCGCACTTCGCTGGCCACCGATCGTGAGGGCGGGCGGGCCTGGATGCTCGACCGTATCGGAGCCATCGGCGACGAGTGGCGCGGCGCCCAGGCCTATGAGGCTGTTGGCGTCGGCTTTGGCGGACCGGTGAATTTCGAGACCCAGCAGGTAGTGCTGTCCACGCACGTTGGCGGCTGGCAGGACTTCGATCTGCCCGCCTGGCTCAAGGCTCGTTTCGGGGCGCCCGTCTGGATGGACAACGACGCCAACGTCGGAGCCCTGGGGGAAGGTGTCTTCGGAGCAGGGAAGGGCCTGCGTCCCCTGTTCTACATGACCTTGTCCACCGGCATCGGCGGCGGAATTCTCACCCATGAGGGCGTCTACCGCGGAGCCGACTCCTACGCCGGTGAAATCGGTCACATGAACATCCGGCCCGATGGCCCGGACTGCCTCTGCGGTTCGAATGGCTGCTTTGAACGGATGTGCTGCGGGCTGTGGCTCGAGCGCGATCACGGCCGTCCGGCGCGCGAGTTGCTCACCGATCCGGAGTTCGTCCGGACCTACGTCGTGGATCTCGCCCGCGGACTCAAGGCGGCCCTGATGCTACTCAACCCGGCCGCGATCGTGATCGGCGGCGGTATCAGTAAGGCGGGCGACGCTCTCTTTGTGCCGCTGCGTGAGGAGCTGAACCGTCAGATGACCGCATGGTCGAAGGCGCGCCGCAATGTCGTGCCCGCCGCGCTGGGCGACGACAGCGTGCTGTGGGGCGCCCTGGAGCTGGCGCGCGTCATGCGGCGTACCTCGCCAGCCAAGGCATAAAGCAAAAAAAGAAGACCGGCTACCCGATGAAGCAGGTAGCCGGTCGAGATTTTAGAGGAGGAGAAAATCTTTCTCTGCAGCCATTATCGCTGGCCGGCGGAGCTTCGTCGACCCATTGGGCTTCTCATTTTTGCGAGTAGGCGTACTAGGCCCCTGGCGTACCGGAGCAGCCGGGACCTACGTTCGATGGCTGAGCCCGCGCAGAAACGGAGGATCTGTCCAGTCCCACAGCCGCTCAGGGTGCCTGTCGATGCTGTTCGGCGTAGCGTTCCATTGAGACGGCGCGGGATTGCACGCGGTCCAGCCGTTGATCCCCACGCCCACCGCGACGGACAGAACGATCGCGCAGCGGAACACGATGGACCTGGTCCTCCAGGTGGCCAACAGGGGGACCAACAGCAATACGAAGACCGGCAGCACGTCGGCGAACAGGCGCGGGCCATTGGAAAAGCCGCCCCACCAGCACGGGACCGACGAGATCAGCAGGTAGTGGAGCCCGCCGATGGCCGCCAGACTGCCCGCCAAGGTTCGGTGTTCGGTGGAGCGCCACCACAACAGAAAGCCCGGGATGGCGCCCAGCAACACCGGGGCGTAGACGAACAGGCCGCGGGCCGGGCTGATCAGGTGGCCCAGTAGGGCCGAAGACCAATCGGCATGCGCTCCAAGGTCGCCTTGCGGAGCGCCTACGGGTTGAGAGTACGGCTCAGTCGGCGCACCGAAGATGCTGAAGTTGCGCGCAGCGAACAATGCCGCCACGGGCAGAGCACCCACCAGAAGCAGCAGGAACGGCCTACGTCCGGAGCGCAGCGCCCACACCGCGAACACAGCCGCCGGAATCGCGCTGGTGGGCCGCGTAAAGAACGCGAAGCTCAGGATGGCCCCGGCCAGCGTCCACAAGGCCGGCCGGCGTTCCGCGTGGACCACGGCCAGCACGGCTCCGGAAAGCAGCAGCATGTAGGCCGCCTGCATCCCCAGCGCGCGGCTGCCGGTGGACCACGCGGGCGTGGCGAAGGCAAAGATCAGGGCGACCGACAGAGCCGTGCCTAGGCCGGCGAAGCGCAGGGCGATGCAGTAGAGCAGCACTGCGGCGGCGGCAATCCACAAGCTCGCGATGAGGATCTCCACGGCCAGGGAGGAATCTTCCAGATTGCCGCGCAGCAGGGCCGCGATCGTCGGCGAGGCCGTGCGCGCGGCGATGGGCTCCAACAGCGGACGAAACGCGTGTAGCGCGAACTCCAGACCGGCGACCGCTGGCGCGGCCAGTAGGATATTGCCAGCCGGGTAGATCGTCCGTATGTGGCCGTCGGGTCGAGTGATGGCGTAGTAGCCGGTGGCGCGCACCCGCGGTTCGTACTCGTCCAGGTCCAGGTCGCCGCGATGAATGAGGCTCAGCGCCTGGAACACGGTCCAGCGCGAATCGCCGGAAGTGACCACCGGGCTGATCGCGTGGACCAGAAACACGGCCAAACCCAGGAGAGCGCCGGCGGTTATTTGCGCACGCCGCATGGGCTGGTCCCGGCGCTAGCTATCGCCGACGATGCGGCCATCCCGCATCTGCACCGTACGGTGGCCATACGCGGCCGCCTCGGGGTTGTGCGTGATCATCAGGATGGTCTGGCCCAGGCGGTTATTGAGTTCGCGCAGGACATCCAGGACCTTGACGGAGTTCTCGGTGTCGAGGTTGCCGGTCGGCTCGTCCGCCAGAAGGATGGCGGGGTGGTTTACCAGCGCTCGGGCAATGGCCACGCGCTGTTGTTCGCCGCCCGATAGGGCCCGGGGCTTGTGGTGCAGACGGTGGTGGATGCCCAGTGTCTTGAGCAGTTCGACGAAGTCGGTGTCGAGCGGGCCGGCGTTGCCGCCAAAGTAGCGGGCCATCTCGATGTTGCCCATCGCCGTCAGCGTGGGCAGCAGGTTGTAGCGCTGGAAAACGAACCCGACCTTGGTGCGGCGCAGCCGCGTGCGTTCGCTGTCGGTGATGGTAGAAAGGTCCTCGCCGCCGATCATGACAGTGCCGGACGATGGCGAGGCCAAACCGCCCAGGATGTGAAACAGCGTGGACTTGCCGGAACCGGAGGGGCCGACGATGGACACGAACTCCCCCGGCTGGATGTCGAGAGAGACACCGCGTAGCGCGGGCACGTCGATCTCGCCGACGCGGTAGTTCTTCTTAAGATTCTGGACGCGGATAATCGGGTCTGCCATGGGGTCTTCTTATTCGTACGAGAGAGCCTCAATGGCGTCCTGCCGTGCGGCCCGCATACCGGGATACACGGCACCCAGAAGTCCGGCCGTCAGCGAGATGGCCAGCGCGGTGGGCCACCAGTCCGGCGCGAGTTCCGATTGCATGTTGGCGTGAATGAAATGATTGATGGCCCAGTTGGCGAGCATGGAGAGCAGGATGCCGCAGATCCAGCCCACCACCGAGAGCACCAGCGTCTCCCGCACCAGAATGCCCATCACGTCGCCCGGCGAAGCGCCCAGGGCCTTGAGAATTCCGATCTCCCGGGTTCGTTCCAGCACCGTCGTATACATCGTCAGGCCCACCACCAGGAAGCCGACAATCACCGAGAGCCCCGTGATGACGTAGATGAAACCCTTGAGCGCCGGCACGTTGTTGACGGAGAACAGGCTGACGAACTCCTCAATGGAGTAGATGCCATAGCCCTCCAGTTCCGGCACGGCCTTCAGGGCGGCGATGACGGACTGGACGTTCTCTTTCCTGTCGACCTTCAGGAACGCCTGGCTGATCTTGTCGTCGCTGTTGGTGACCGCCTGCAACTGCTTCAGCGAGACGAGCTGCCGGGCCAGCTTGCCGGCCGGAACAATGCCGCAGATACGCCAGTTGATGTTGAGGGCGTTTACCGTGTCGCCGACCTTCTTCTTCGACTGTTCGGCATACCAGTCGTCGACGATCATGTCGTTCTTGTCTTTGAAAGGGCCGCCCTCGAGATACTTCATGCCGCCACTGAGCGCCGCGAACTCGTCGAGGTTGATGCCGGTGATGGTGCTCAAGCCGGAATAAGCCTGCACGTTGATGCCGGCCACCTTGGAGACGTGCGGCCGGGCCGCGAAGTACGCCAGGAACTTCTCGGGCATGCTGGCGCTGCTCAGGCTGATGGCGGAGGCGCCGGGCGGTTTGATCATGATGTCGGCGCCCACGCCCTTGGCGCGGTTGATGGAGTCCTGCAACATGCCGTGGCTCAGACCCACCACGGCCAGGATCATGGAGACCTGAAATCCAATGGATAGGCAGCTAAGGGCGGTGCGGAGCTTACGATGCTTCAGATTCTCGAAAACAAGGCGGTTGATCAAGACGAAGTGGATCCTTCACACAAGTTCCTATTGTACCCTCTCGAACCCGTTGAATATGAGCGCAAGCGCGGCTTTTCCTGCGGCGTTCACGCCTGTTCGCGCGTGGAGATTTCCTGGTACAACCGGACGGAAGTCTCCAGTAGCTGGATGGCCAGTGCGGCGCCCAGTCCGGCACTTTCCCGCAGGCCCAGGTCGAGAATGGGTTCGACCGACAGGAACTTCATCAGGACGGCGTGCGCGCGATCGGGTGAAAGGCTGGAAAACATCACCGCATCCAGGCAGTCCGGCGACAGTCCGCGCGCCGCCATGGCGGCGGCCCCGGCCACGAAACCGTCGACAACCACCGGCAGGCGCCGCGCCGCGGCTCCGACAATGAATCCTGTCATGGCTGCGATATCCAGCCCGCCCAGGCAGCGCAGCGCGCCGTAGGGAGAGTGCGTGTCGGCATGGTTGCGCGCCGCCGCCGTACGCACGGCCTGCACCTTGCGGTTCAACGTCGCGTCGTCCAGTCCCTCGGCGCGGCCCGTCGTTTCTGACGCGTCACGGCCGGTCATGGCGCTGAGCATCGCCGAGGCGGATGCCGAGGCGCCAACGCCAATCTGCCCCAGGCCCACCACGTCGAAGCGGCCGGCGGCACTCTCGGCCAGACGCAGACCGGCTTCGAGGGCGGCGTTCACCTGTGCTTCGGTCATCGCCGGTCCGTGGCAGATGTTGGCCGCGCCGTCGGCGATGCGGTGATTCAGGGCGCCCGGTTCCCCCTCGGTGCGGCCGCCCATGTCCACGAGAACAGGCTCGATGCGCGCCTCCCGGCAGATCACCTGCGCGGCTGAACCTCCGCGCAGAAACTGCCGCGAGAGCAGCGCCGTGGCATCCTGCGCCTCGGCGGTCAGACCCTCCTGGACGATGCCGTGGTCCGACGTGAACACGTACAGACCTTTGCGTTGAATTTGCGGCGTGCTGGTGCCATGAATCAGCCCGTAGTGCACAACCAGGGATTCGATCTGGCCCAACCCGCCGGAATGCTTCGTCCGGGCAGCCCAGTTGTCAGTAATCGCCGAGGCTACGGCACGGTCCAGCAGCGGCTGGATCCGATCGAGGTTTTCTCGCAGGAGTGCAGGTATCATCGAATCCGTTTGGGAACTCCGAAGACCATCCAGTAAAGGCGGGAGGCGGCTTCGGCAGCCAGCCGGTTGACGAGCCCGGCCAGACGCCGGAACTGGCGCGAAGGCTCGGGGTCCATCGGAAATCCGAAATCGACATCGCTGGTCACCACGACGATCTCCGATTTGCAGTTGCGGGCCAGTTCGATCAACCGGTTCGCTTCCTGCTCCACTTCCTCGTCGGTTCGGCCGGCCATCACGAGGTTCGAAACCCACAACGTGAGATCGTCGATTACCACCGAGTCGAAGACCGAGGCGCGCGCCTCGATCAGTTCCGCGATGGCGAGCGGCTCTTCCACTGTCATGAACTCCGCTCCGCGTTCGTCGCGCGCCCGCTCCACCTTCTGCGCCGACTCCTCGTCGTCGGGCCGCAGTGTCGCGATAAATCCCAATTTCGGACCGTGCGCGCTGGCTAGCGCCAAGGCATAACGGCTCTTGCCGGAGCGGCGCCCACCGCCCACGACCGCTAAAGCCATAGACTCCTCCTTCGACTTCTCAGCAGCGCGATGAAGAACGGACCGCCGATCAGAGCGGTGACCACGCTCACCGGAATCTCCACCGCGAGGATGGTACGCGCCACCGTATCACAAACGGTCAGCAGCGCGGCACCCAGCAGGAACGACACCGGCATTAGCAGCCGATGGTCTCCGCCCAACTTGAGGCGCACGGCATGCGGCACCACCAGGCCAATAAAGCCGATGGGGCCGGTGACCGCCGTGACCACGGCCGTCAGCAGCGATCCGCACAGATAGCCCACCATCAGCAACTTCTGTGGCGACGCGCCGCGCGAGGCCGCCCACTCTTCGCCCACCGACATCAGATTCCACTGCCGCGCCAGGACGCACAATCCACCGCAAACAGGCAGGATGATGGCAGCCATCCACCACAGCGTGCCGGCGTCCACCGGATCGATGTTGCCCATCAGCCAATGCACAATCGCGAAGCTCTGTCCCACGCTGGCCATGTTGTGCAGCAGCATGATCAACGACATCACGACGCTGTTGATAGTGACACCGGCTAGCAGCAGGGTAAACGATGACATCCGGCGGCCTTCGGCGGCCACGGCTACAACTAATATCAGTACCGCCGCCGCGCCCAACAGGGCGGCGACCCAGACAGCGGGGAGTCCGGCCACCCGCTGCATTCCGAGACAGATGGCGATCACAGCGCCCAGCGAAGCGCCGCTCGAAACACCCAGGGTGTAGGGTGTGGCCAGGGCGTCGCGCAGCAGAGCTTGGAACAGGACGCCCGCGGTGGCCAGCGCGCCCCCAGCCAGCAGGGCGAGGATGGTGCGCGGCAGGCGGACGCCGAAGAACATCTGTGCGTCGGGCCATTCTCCTCGAAAAGCTCGGCCGAGGTGAATCGTGGTGGGCCCGATCAGCGGAGTGATCAAACCCACCAGCGCGGTGACGATCAGCGCTGCGACCAGGATCCGGACGACGCGCGCCGGGGTAACGGGTTCAATCCCCATAGGCGATCCACGGCTTTCCGCCAGGGCGCTGCAGCCATTCGGCTTCGACGCCGAACACCTCACGGATCTTGTCCGCGGCCAGAGCCTGGCAAGGATCCGCATCGGCGGCGACACGCCCGTTCTTCAATGCCACGACACGGTCGGAGTACGCGGCGGCCAAGTTCAGGTCGTGTGTGACGGCGATCACCAGCAGCCCTTCGCGGGACAGGTTCCTCAGCAGCGAGTAGATCGAAAGCTGGTGCTGGAGATCGAGGAACGTGGTGGGTTCGTCCAGCAGAAGAGCGCGCGGTTCCTGCGCCAGCGCCGAGGCGAGTACGACGCGCTGCCGTTCGCCGCCGCTCAAGGCCCGGAAATCGCGGTGGCGAAACTGGGCGATGTCGGTCAATTCCATGGCCTTGGCCACGGCCGCCCAGTCCTCGGGGTTCTCAAACAGCCCGCCTGCGTAGGGCGTGCGGCCCATCAGCACCACCTGTTCGGCGGTGAACGGGAAGTCGATCTTCAGGCTCTGCGGCACCAGCGCGACCTGGCGCGCAAAGTCGCGCCGCGGCCACGCGGCGATGTCCTTGCCGTTCAGTTTGCAGGAGCCCCGGAAGCCGCCGCGCAGCCCGGACATAATATTCAAAAGAGTGGACTTGCCCGCTCCGTTCGGTCCGGTGAGCGCCACCATGCCTGGCTGGTCGAATCGAAGGGTGACGTCCGACAGCACGTCAGCCTCGCCGTAGCTCATGCCGACGCCGTCGAGCGCGTAACTAACACTCATCGGGCTTTGGCCCCGTGCAGGTTCTGATAGAGCGCGCGTACCGCGATGCCGATGCGCGGACCGGGATGGATAAAGACGTCGGAGTCGATCTGGATGACCTGTTTTGACCGGACCGCACGCAACTGCGGGTATCTGGACCAGAGGGTGAGGAAATCGTTGCGCGCTTCCAGCGGCTTGCCTTCCAGATGGGCGAAGTCGCCCATGTCGAGGATCACATCTGGGTCGCCGGCCAGAACCTGCTCCACCGATACCTTCGGATACTGGATGGGCGAATTCTGCAGGAGGTTGGTTCCTCCGGCAATGCCGACGAGTTCGTCAATGAAGGTCCTGGGCCCGGCGGCGACCATGCCCTGGAGCGTGCCCGGTGACCGGCCCACGAGGAAGAGCGTCTTCTTGCGGAGTTGCCCCTTGGTCTTCGCGCGGATCTCGTCCAGTTGGGACCGCATGCCGGCGGTCATTTTGCGGGCCGCGGCGGTTGAGCCGGTCCACTGGCCGATGAGTTCGATGGAACGGAAGACGTCTTCGACGGAGTCCTGATTGATCTCCTCGGCGCGCACGCCGAGCTTTCGCAGTTTTTCCGCCACCTGGATCGGATTCTTGATGACGAGGACCAGATCGGGCTTGAGCGACAGAATCCGCTCGAAGTCCGGCTCCAGAAACGAACCGATCTTGGGTTTCTGCTGGGCCTCGACGGGGTAGCGGCAGTACTGCGTCACACCCGCGACCCGGTCGCCAAGCCCAAGAGCGTAAAGGATTTCAGTAATGGACGGGGCGGTCGAGATAATGCGCCTGGGTTCGGCCGCGGGACAGAGGACGGCGGTGGCGGCCAGCAGCCAGGCTACTCGTGAGGCGTGCAAAAGAACTCCTTGGCCGCCTGGACAAAACGCTCATTCTCGGGCCGCGTGCGCACGGCAAAACGAATGGCTTCGCCGGTGACGCCAGGCAGCCGTGTGCAGTTGCGGAGGATGATTTTGCGGTCGAGGAACCAGTCGCAGATCTCGGTGGCCGGGCGGTCTGTCTCGGCGAAAAGGAAGTTGGCGATGCCGGGGGCGAAGCGCAGGCCTTCCAGGCCGGAGAGCTCTTCGAGCAGCCAGCGGCGTTCAGTTTCAACGACTTCCCGAGTTCTCTCGGCGTGCTCGTGGTCGGCAATGGCGGCCAGGGCGGCGGCCTCCGCCAGGGTGCCCACCTGCCACGGCTCGCGGCGGCGGTTCAGGCGTTCCATCCATTCGGTGGAGCCCACCAACGCACCGACACGCAGACCGGGCAGCGCATAGAATTTGGACAAGGACCGCAGAACCAACAGGTTGGGATGGTGTTCAGTCCACCAGACGGCCGATTCGGTGCGGGTGAACTCGATGAAGCTTTCGTCAACCAGGACCGGCCCTTCGCGGCCGGCAATGGCACGCCGCAGGATCTCCACCGGGATCTCGACTCCGGTGGGATTCACGGGCTGGCTGAGGATCAGCAGACCGCGCTGCGGCCAGCGCTCCGGGTCGTCCATCGAAAGCCGCAGGGCGTGAGGGAAGGCGCGGTAAAACTCGTTCCAGACCGGGGTGACGACGGCGGTGGGACCGTTCCAACCGATGCGGGCGACGAAGTGGAGCAATTCGGTGGCTCCTCCGCCGGCCATCACCTGCTGTGGGCCGACGCGCCATTCGGCAGCCAGCGCTGCCTCAAGCTCGCTAGGCAACTGGCCCGGATAGTGACAAATCCGGTCCAGGGCTCCCTCGATGGCCGCGCGGACACCGGGTGCGGGTCCCAACGGGTTGATACTTGCGCTGAGGTCCAACACCTCCCGCCAGTCCCAGCCGCGTTCCCGGCTGATCGCAAACAGATTTCCACCGTGGGTGATGGTCAAACACTTCCTCCACTACTCTGAAACGGCAATGGGTCCCGGTTGTTCGGGAGGATCCTCTTGAGAATCAGACGCTCAGGGGTCATGAAGCCCGGAGGATCCAGAACTCCTCCCACCCCGAGAACGGGCCCTTGAGCGGGCCGGGGCGGCGAACCGCCGCGGACGACGCTCTGTTCCTACTCTACTACTCCAGGCATCAGGCGGATGGATGCACGAGGGTGGCCAAGCCTGGAACCTGGAGCAGCCAACGGGCCAGGGTATCGAGGGTCTCCTCTGAAGGCAGCGGCGGCGGTACGCGGCGGCCCAGAATGCGCGACAGCTTCCAGCAGTCGGCCAACTCGCCGGTTTCGAGGCGCTCGGCCCCGGGATAGGCCCACCCGGTAGCGAAGAGACGCGCACTTCCGGCGCATTGCCCGGCGATCCAGGTGTCCAGGCCGGCCTCGGCGAGCCATTCCAGATCCTTCCGCGGGTCCAGCGAGGCGGGCAGAAAGATGAACTGGAAGCGCCCCGGCGCCATGGCGGTGAGCCACTCGGCTCCGCGGATGAGACGGAAGTCGCTGAAGTTCGCCAGATGGGGCAGGGAGATGATGCCGGAACGCGGGGCGGTCGCCAGACTCCAGGGCGGAAGGGCTGCGACGTCGTCCGGGCAGGCCGGCGTGAGATCCGGCTGAAACGCCGGCACGGGTGGCAGTTGACCCAAATGAATGTAGCCGTCGTCCCGCCGGACGGGCAGTTCCAGCGATTCGATGCCTTCGGGCGGCGCGCCACCGGTGGGCAGTTCCACGATCACGACGTCGTGCCGTTGCCTCAGCGCGGGGAGCGCCGGCCAGCCCGCTTCGTAAAGCGGTTCCGGCGGCAGCCCGCAAGCCTCGGCCAGCAAGGCAGTTGTGCGCGAAACGCTGCCGCCTTCCGGACACTGGAAGAGGTCCCCGGCGGAGGTGGAAAGGTGCAGAGGGGCGACATGCCGGCCCTCGTTACGCAGCCAGGCGGCCAAGGCCGCGGCGACGTGTGTTTTGCCCGACTGCGGCAGACGGCTGGTGATGGAGATGACTTTGGCCGACATTCGTGGAAGCTAGAGGCCCGCGGTTCTCAGAAATTCCGTAGCGAGGTCCGCGGCGGCCGCATTCTCAAACTCGACTCGGCGCATCATGGACCGCATACTCTCAATTGTGATTTTCCCATATAACTGCTTCAGGACGTTCGCGAGCTGGGGATGGGTCTCCAGGGCCTCTATTTTCACGACGATGCCCGCCTCGTAGAGGGGGAAGACCTGTTGATCGTCCTCAAGTTGGACGACGTCGTCCTTACCCAGGCGCGGATCGCTCGCGCGCGTGGCGCCCAGCGTGATCTCCTCCTTCCCGAGAGCCGTGAAGAGGGCTTCGCTGTCCAGAATCCGGGCCGGAGCGCTGAGCTGGAACTCGTACTTCCGGGTGAGAAGCACCAGGCCATCGGGCCGGTCACGGAACTCGCGGGCGCTGCCGATGGCCCAGCCCTGGTGGTTGGCACCGGCTTCACTCAGAGTCCGGACTTGGCGTTTCTCCGCCACGCCGCGTGGCACCAGGAAGACCCTCTTGTCCCGGAAGCCTAGCGGGCCGAACCATTCGCAGCGGAAGTTGGTTCGATAGCCCTCGCGAAGCTGGTCGAGCAGAGGATCATCCCCGCGATCGGGTTGGATTTTGAGGACCTGGAAGAGGGCGGTGCCGGAATACTCAGGGTAGAGGCTGATGTCGCCGTTGAGGAGAGACGCGTTGACGAACGCGCTGTTGCCTAAGCCGAACCTGCGGACAATCTGAAGTGACGGCAGCTGTTTGGAGAGATGTTGGGCGAGGATTTCGCCGAGGATCTGGTTTTCGGGGCCTTCCTTGCTGCCGACGATCAGTTGCGGCGCAGGGCGACTACAGGCCGAGACCAGAAGTGATCCGAGACACAACGTCCAGACCAATGGCCTACGTCGAAAACCAGGCATCTTTATGAGAATAGCCGATCGATAGAGAACAGACACACCTTTCACCGGCCTTTGCGGTGGAGACTACCCGCAAACGCCGGATCCAGATGGCCGCCGCGCCGGACGGAGATGCCTGTACTCAGTTCGTAATCGTATGAACCGCAAGCGTTTGTTCACCGCTTGAGACCGTAGCGCCGTGATTCTTCAGGAAGACGATCATCTCTTCTTCATTCCGGAGCAGGTCACGCAGAGTGGTCTTGGTGAGGATGGCGTCCAGCGACTTCTGGACCGCGCCCCAGAGGAGGCGCACGGCGCAATCCCCCGTGTGTGCGCAATTCCGCTCCAGTCCGGAGTGGCGGTCGCAGAAATGCGAGTTGAAGAAACTGCCGCCGAGCAGCGACAGGATCTCGGAGACCGTAACCTGGTCAGCCGGCCGCGACAGGGTGTAGCCGCCTGCCTGTCCACGGACACTGGCAACCAGACCGCCGAGGCGCAGTATGCGCATCAGCTTGGCAACGTTAGGGACCGAGAGACCCTCGGCCCGGCTTATTTCAGGAATGCTGTGGCTTTTCGTCTCGCCGTGGCGAGCCATAAATAACAGGCATCGCAGCCCGTATTCCTCTTGGGCGCTGAGCTTCATGACAACATTGTACGTCACAAACCGGGCGATTGAAGATAAAAAGATTTAAAAATATGATTACCCTGTTTGGGTGTACCCGAGCACTGTCTGGCCGCCTACATTAAGCAGACTCAATGTGTTGCCCGGCGGGGGCCGGACCACACGAGCGCGCCGTGGGGTTTGCTATGTTGGAATGTCTATCCATCAAGAGCCAACATGCCATTCCAAGTTCAACCGGTGAAGGAGTTCCTGGTCAGCCCTGCGCTGCCGCCCGCTATCTCTCGTCTGGGAGAGCTGGCGCACAATCTGCTGTGGAGTTGGGACCACACCATCCGGCCCCTGTTTCGCCGGTTGGACCCCGCTCTCTGGAAGGAATGCCACCGCAACCCCGTTCTGATGCTGGGCCGGATTCCGCAAGAGTTGTTGGAGAAGGCAGCGGCGGACCCCCGCTACATCGCGCTCTACCAGAGTGCCTGTCGCCGCTATGACGAGTACATGTCCGCGCCGGCCGATGCGAGCCGCAAGGACTCCATGTTGGTCGCCTATTTCTCGATGGAGTATGGGCTGTTGGAGTCGTTGACGATCTACTCGGGCGGTCTGGGCATTCTATCCGGGGATCATCTGAAGGCCGCCAGCGACGCCGGCCTCAACCTGGTGGGTATTGGGCTGCTTTACCAAAAAGGATACCTGCAGCAGTATCTGAACCCCGATGGCTGGCAGACGGAAAAGACGCCGGTCAACGATTTCTACACATGGCCGGTTCAGCCGGCGCTGGACGCCACGGGGAATGAGATTCTGGTGGACGTCAAGCTGCCGCACGGCGTCTGCTTCATTAAGGTATGGCGGCTGAAGGTGGGCCGGGTGGATCTGTTGCTGCTGGACACGAACATCCCGCAGAACCAGAACACGCAGTACCGCGACATCACCGATCAGCTCTATGGCGGCGACAACGTCACGCGCATCCAGCAGGAATTGGTGCTGGGCGTGGGCGGACTGCGGGCCTTGAAGGCGCTGGGCCTGGAGCCGACCGTCTATCACATGAACGAAGGCCACTCGGCGTTCCTGGCCCTGGAGCGGATCCGGCTGTCGATGCAGGAGCACCGGCTGAGCTTCGAAGAGGCACTGGAATCGGCGCGCGGCAATAACGTATTTACCACGCACACGCCGGTGCCGGCCGGCATCGACATGTTCGATCCGGGCCTGGTGTATGAGTACCTGCACGGGTACTGCGAGCGCTACGGCGTGCCGTTCGACAAGTTCCTCAGTCTGGGACAAGGCGGCACGGACGAGCAGGGCGATCGTTTCTCGATGGCGGTGCTGGCGCTGAAGACATCCGCTTACCGCAATGCGGTGAGCCGGCTGCATGGCGAGGTCTCACAGGAGATGTTCCACAAGCTGTGGCCCGACCTGCCTGTGCACGAAGTGCCGATCACACCGATCACGAACGGCGTCCATCTGCCGACGTGGCTGAACGGCGACCTGGCCCAGCTCTACGACCAATACCTGGCTCCGGATTGGCGCGAACGCTACCCCGACGGATCGATTTGGGACCAGATCCCAGAGATTCCCAACGACGAACTCTGGGAGATCCGGCGGCGGCGGAAGCGGCGGCTGATCAACTTTGTCCGGGAGCGGATGTCGAAGCGGGCGCAGGAGCGCCGTGCCTCATCCACCGAGCAGCGGCGACTTTCCGAGTTGTTCGATCCGGAGGCCTTCACCATCGGGTTCTCGCGGCGCTTTGCCACGTACAAGCGCGCGACTCTGATCTTCCGGGACAAGGAACGTCTGAAGGCGATTCTGTCGAATCCGCAGATGCCGGTGCAAATCCTGGTGGCCGGCAAGGCGCACCCGAAGGACAATCCGGGCAAGCAGTTTATTCGCGAGATTGTGCAGCTTTCCCGCGACCCGGGGTTTGCCAAACACGTGGTTTTCATCGAGGACTACGACATCGAAGTGGGCCGGGAACTGGTGCACGGCGTCGATCTGTGGCTGAACAATCCGCGCCGCGGAGAGGAAGCCTGCGGCACCAGTGGCATGAAGGCCGCCATCAACGGCACGCTGAATCTGTCGATTCTCGATGGCTGGTTCGATGAGGCCTACGAGGTTTCCGGTGGCTGGGCCATCGGCGACCGGGACCTATACTCGTCCGACATGGACGATCTGCACGCCTCGTCCATCTATTCGCAGTTGGAGAACGACATTCTTCCGCTGTACTACAAGGGCCGCGAGGAAGGCGTGCCGCACGGTTGGATGCAGCGGGTGAAGCAATCTTTAATGAATCTGAGCCCGGGGTTCAACTGCCAGCGGATGATCCACGACTACACGACCCGCTTTTACGAGCCGGCGCATGTTGGCTGTCTCGCCGTGCGGCGCGACGATTTCCAGCCGGCCCGCGAGAAGGCGAGTTGGTACGCGCAGGTGGAGCGGCTGTGGTCGCAGGTGCGCATCGACGATTCCGGGGAAGGTCCGGGCGCATGCGTATTGACGGGTACCCCAATCCAATTGCGGGCGCAGGTCCATCTGGCCGGCCTCACTCCGGAGGATGTCCGGGTGGAGGCGGTGGTCGGGCGGGTCAATCCCGATGGGGGCCTGGACGACACCAGTGTGATCACTCTGCCGCCGCTGTCGGAACAGAGTGACGCGGTTTTGTTTGGGCGTGATTTCGTGCCGCATCAGACGGGCCGGCTCGGGTATACGTTGCGAGTCAGTCCTAATCATTGCGACGATCCGCTGACACGGCCCTGTCTTTCGCCGGTCAAGTGGACGCGGGCCTGATCGATTTCTTTGCTGGATTCCGGTTGCGTTCCGTGCTAAGAATGAGGTGTGCCGGCCAATGACCGGGTGGAATTGGGCCGCTAGACGCTCCATCCCCCGATCTGGGACGGTGCCTGCCAAACGCGACTCTCCAACAGCCCTTTACCGAGTGGAAATGTGGAATACGCCGGGAACGGCCATGTTGGCGATCCTCCCAAAGACATTGGCACGAGACGAAAGCTGAGCAACCACGAAGGAGTGGACTCCACTTATGGACAGCGACCGCAAGTATAAACAGCGGGGCTATATGGATACCGAGGCGGCCGGCAAAGGGGCGCCCCAGCGCGACGACCGCCCGCGCGATCGCGGTCCGCGTCCCCCCATAGACGTGACGGGGCCCCGCCTGCCGCGCATGGTGGAGACGGTGACGGCTTCCCGTTGTTACAACTGCGCGACGCCATTGCCGCCTGGCATGGATTTCTCGGGGACCTGCCCCAAGTGCAGTGTCGCGCTGCACTGCTGTAAGCAATGCTCTTACTTCGAGCCTTCCACCCGGTTTCAGTGCATGAAGCCGATTCCGGAGCGTATCGCTTACAAGGACAAGGCCAACGAGTGCACGTTTTTCCGTGCGCGCGTGACGGTGGCCCGCGACTCCGCGCCTGTTTCGGCGGCGGCGCGTCCGGCTGCCGACCGTCCCGAAGTCTTGGCTCCCAAGACGGCCAACGACGCACGCATCGCATTTGATAACTTATTCAAGAAGTGAGCGTTCCGCCTCGGACGCACGCTCTGAATAACAATGCGTGTCTCTCTTTGTTGCGCCCTCCTTGTCTGCCCGCTTCTAGGCGGGTCGTCCCCCAGTGAAACGCTGGAAATATCCACAGGTTTTCTGATCGGGCCGAAGTACGACCCTCGCGCGTTCTACCTCCGGTCGTCGGCCGCCGCCGTTTGGCAAAAGGCATGCTCCGCGCCGGAGTACCGCCGCCAGGCGCAGGGCCGGTTGCTCGGGGTCACAATGGACGAGATGCCGGCGTCCGGCGCGTTGCCGGACAGCCTGGACGTGTTGCCGTCCAAGGGACTCAGGCTGGTGCGGCTTCCGCTGCAGGCCGAGCACCAGAACGTTTTCCAACCGGATGGCTCCATCCGGGACTCGGAAAAAGACAGCCTGGATCGCCTGCTCATCGCGGCGGCGCAGCAGGGTATCGCGGTGGAACTGGTGCTGTTCCACACGGCGCAGGACCATAACTTCGATTCACCCGAAAGCCTGCTGGCGGCCGCGCGCTACCTGACCGACTGGCTGATCGACCGGAACCACCGCCACGTGATCCTGAACCCGGCCGCCGACTGGTCCAGCCCAGGCTGGGACTTCGACAGCTATGTGCCCAACCATCTGGAGCAGATCGCCGATGCCATCCGGGATCGGTTCCAGGCGCGCCGCACGGACTTCGCCCTGCCCATTGCCATCTCGGCGCGCACCAGACTCACGGCGGACTCGCGACTGGTGCTGGACGCCGACGTCATCATCGCGCAGGGCGACGCGCTGGGCCTGGACCCGCGCCGCGTGGAACGGCCGGTGCTGGTGGAAGGCCCCGATGCCAGCGCCTGCGCGGCGCTGCTGGAGCGCTTCTCCGGTTGCCTGCTGCAGGGCGTTCCGAATGCGGGCACGCTGCGAGCCGTGGGTCCGATTATGTTGAAATCGTATAAGCCTTGAGGCCTCCACGAAGAGCCCCCGGGTGGAAGTAGAAATGGAGTTGCCATGGCCGTTGTGGAGTTGATTGCCCGACACCAGTTCAGCATTCGAGAGAACCCGATAGAGGATCCACTGCCCGGTGAGGTGCAGGTCCGGGTGGAGTCGGTGGGGATTTGCGGAAGTGATCTCCACAACTTCTCGGAAGGCAGGATTGGGGACGTGCTCTCGCGCTATCCCATGGTGCTGGGCCATGAACCGGTGGGCACTGTGCTGAAGACGGGAGCCGGCGTGACGGGCTGGTCAGCCGGCGATCGCGTGGCGATTGAGCCGCCCATCTACTGCTACCACTGCGAATTCTGCATGTCGGGGCGCCATCACCTGTGCGAGCATGTGCGTTTCCTCAGCAATCCGGGTGAGCCCGGCCTGTTCCGCGACCGGGCGAATCTGCCGGCCCTGAATCTGCTGCCGCTGCCGGAGAACCTGAGCTTCGACGAAGCTACGCTGTTCGAACCGCTGGGTATCATCCTGCACTCGTTCCGCATGGGCGACCCGAAGATCGGCGAGACGGCGGCGGTGATCGGCGGCGGGCCGATTGGCCTGACGACCATTGCGGCGTTGCGCGTGGCGGGCGCCGGGCGCATCTGGTGCGTGGAGAAGGTGGCGCATCGCCGGGCACTGGCTTTGGCATTGGGCGCCGACGTGGCGATCGATCCCGGCGAGACAGACCCGGTGCAGGAAGTATTGCGCGATACGGGCCAGCGTGGCGTGGACATGGTCTACGACTGCGCGGCCAAGGACGGTTCTATCAACTGGTCGATCCGCATGGGCGCATCGGCGGCGCGCATTGTGATTACGGGGCTGCCGTCGGAGACCATGCCGGCGATCGACTTCCACCATCTACGGCGGAAGGAGCAGCACTTCTATCCGGTGCGGCGGTCGAATCACAGGAGCGAACTGGCGTTGCGGCTATTGAAAGAGCAGGCCGGACGGTTCACGCCGATGATCACGCACAGCATGCCGCTGGAACAGGCGCAGAAGGCCTTTGAGACGCTGGAAGCGTACGAGGACGGAGTGGGGAAGGTAACGCTGAAGCCGTAGCGCGGGGGCGCTACGGACGCAGAGCTGTCAGCGGTCAGCCATCAGCGTTCAGCTCTGAATCGGCCTTGCGGACAATTAGGTTGGGTTGAGCGCCGTCGTCGTTGGGACGGGCCCCCAGCGTTGCTGGGGGGAATGGTGGGGGCGCGGTTCCGGTTGTTGCGGCGTGTCGGAGAGGTTGGTTCTCCCAGCCGGTGGTCACTACACTCACTCAAAGCTGAAAGCTGAAAGCTGATGGCTGACCGCTGACTGCTCTTTCTCACTTCTTCAAACTCGTCTCGAACAGATTCAAAATCCTCTTGTACTCGTCGGCCCAACTGCTGGGCTGCACGAAGCCATGGTCTTCCACCGGATACGGCGCTACCGACCAGTTCTCCTTGCGCAGTTCGATCAGCTTCTGCACCAGCAACACCGTGTCCTGGAAGTGGACGTTGGTATCCACCATGCCGTGGCAGATCAACAGGGCGCCCTTCAAGCCCGCTGCATGGTAGATGGGCGAGCTGCGCTTGTAGGCCTCCAGGTCTTTCTGCGGCAGGTTGAGGATGTTCGACGTGTATCCGTGGTTGTAGTGCGCCCAGTCGGTAACCGGGCGCAGGGCGGCTCCGGCGGCAAAGACGTCGGGTTGTGTGAACAGCGCCATCAGCGTGATGAAGCCGCCGTACGACCCGCCATATAGCCCGATCCGTTTGGGATCGACGCCGTATTCCTTGACGATGAAATGGGCCGCATCCACCTGGTCGTCCAGATCCTGGCCGCCCATGTGGCGGTAGATGGCCGTGCGCCAGTCGCGGCCGTAGCCGGCGGAGCCGCGGTAGTCGACGTCGATGACCAGGTAGCCGCGCTGCATCAGCAGGTGGTGGAACATGTATTCGCGCGAGTAGTTGGACCACCAGCGGTGGACGTTCTGCAGATAACCGGCGCCGTGCACGAAGATGACGGCGGGGCCGCCTTTCTTCCAGTTCTTCGGCTGGTAGAGCCGGGCGGGCACCGGAGTGCCGTCGCGCGCGGGTACCTGCACGATGGGTACGTCGAGCCACGGGAAGGCCGAGAATTCCGGCGCGGGGGACGTCGTCACGCGCGTCATCGGGGCTCCGGGCTTGTTCTCCATGAGATACAGTTCCGGCGGCTTGTTGGTGTAGCTGTGGACCACGGCCAGCATCTGCTCGTCGGGCGACACCGTGACCTCATAGTCGCCAGGCTGCGACGTGATGCGCGTCTTCGGGCCGCCGGACGTGGGCATCCAGTAGAAGTTGCGGACGTGTGGGCTCTCCTCGCTGGTGACGAGGCCGAACCGGGTTTCGTCCCTCGATAGCACGACGGACTCGACCTCCCATTTGCCGGTGGTGAGCGCCTTCGGTTCGCCGCCTTCCCAATTGACCGTGTAGAGATGCGACCAGCCTGTGATCTCCGCCTGAAAATAGAGAGTCTGGCTGCCGGGGAGCCGGCCCATGCGGAAGCTGCCGGGGCCGTCCACCCACGCGTCGTCGTGGAGATGGAAGATGGGCCGCAGTTTGCCGGTGGCCGTATCAACCGCGAAGATCCAGCGGTCCTTGTTGTCTCCGGCACGTCCCGCCACGGCGAGCTTCGCACCGTCTTCGGACCATTGAGGACCCAGCAGCGTGACGGGCCGTTCGGACTCTTTCACTGGCGGCTTGGCCTCCGGATTGGCCGGTAGCTTCTGGCCATGATCCAGCCATGTCACTTCGCCGGTGGCTACCTTCACAATGGCCATGCGGCTCTTGTTGGGCGTGTCGCCGACATTCGTCCGGGAACTGATGTCCTCGGTGTATCCGGCCTCGGTGACGAAGTTAGGGACGACGGTGGTTTTGGAGTCGGCGGCGCGCTCAAGGACCGTGACCAGGACGTAGGATTCATCGGGGGCGAGCAGCATGTTGCTGGCGGTCTCACGTGGGCCGAGGTTCATCGGCTTGCGCGGGTTTTCTTTCTTGCGGCGCGCTTCGGTCTCTTCCCGCTTCTTTGCGCGGTGCTGGATGACTTCGAGTAACTCGCGCTCCTCTTTCTTCAGCGTCTCCTGGCTGTCCGTACCCTTCTTGGGTTCGTCGCCGGAGGCGGCCGTGCGGGCGCCCCTGGACGGGCCCGCGGCGGGTGCGGAGGGGGCGGCGCCCGCCGGGCGAATGTCGGTGAGCTGTTCCAGTAGTCCATCGGACAACGTGATGGTGTACAGGTTGCCGCCGCGCACAAAGGCCACCTTGCGGCCATCGCGTGTCATCTGAGGATTCGACTCCACATCGGAGGTCTTGGTGAGCTGGCGGCGTTTGCCGGTGGAGCGGTCGTAGACGAAGAGGTCTCCCTGCTCGCTGTAGGCGATCAGTCTGTGGTCCTTCGACTCGCTGCCGGCGGCGGGCGGGGCGAGTTTGGCGTCGTCCTCACTGAGCCTGGTCAGGCCGGAGCCGTCCCGCTGGACGACATAGGTGTCGAAGTCCTTGTCCAGTGGGTCTGTGCAAACCTTCCACTCGAAGTAGACACGGCGGCCGTCGCCGGACCAGCGTACGGCGCGCGGCTCATAGCCATAGATGCCCGGGCCGCGCATGATCGAATCGACGGTTAGCGGCAAAGGGGCGGCGGACTGGGCAGGCGCGGGCACGGTTAGGAGTGCGCATAGAACTGCGGAGACTAACGGCTTCATTACCGTTGAGTTTCTCACAGCCACGCACGCCGCCCGGAGCTGCGGCATAATTCATTGCATGCATAGGAATTGGCGCCTGGGGCTCGCGCTGTGCTGGATGTCGTTATCGTATGCGCAACTCAGCGAAAAGCCGCAAACCTGGACAAGCCTGGAAGGCCATTACTCCGGCGACGCGCACGAGGACAGCGTGCTGTTGTTCGTGGACGAATGTCAGGCTGCGATTGCCGCGGGCCAAGCCGGTGGCGCCGTACACATGGAGGCGGAGCCGGCCCGGAGGCTCGGTTACCAGGCCTTGTCGGCGGACAACTGGAACGCCGCGGCGCGGCTGCTGCCACGAGTCCTGGCAGTCTATCGCGGCATGACGCTGGGCGAATGGATGGAAGTGGCCGCATCGCTTCAGTTCCAGGTGGACCGGCGCATTGTGGCGCCCGGAGTCACAATCCATGTCCGTCTGGAGCCGCGATTTACGCTGGACCGCGCACTGAAGAGCGCATACCGGGTACACGTGGCCTTGCTCGATGCTCAGGGCAAAGTGGTGGTGGAGCGGCCGCCGGAACCGGTGCTCGCTCTGGAGGCCATGGAGTTTTCGCTGCGCACCAGCGGGCTGCCCACGGGCGAGTACAGGGCTCGTTACCAACTGTTGGACGCAGATGGCAAGGTGAGAGCGTGGGCCCAACGGCGCGTGTTGCTCAATGCGGACGTTCAGAAACGGGTCCGGGTCCTGACTGAACAGGCGCGGAAACTGGCTGCTTCCGGGGTGGGGATGAAGGGGCCGGCGCAGGCCCTGGCCGTACAGACGGTGCAGTTCACAGCCAACCTATATAGCCGCTCGATGGACGGGCCTGGACTGGGGTTTCTCGACAACGCCGTGCCGCTGGCCTTTGTACTAGCTGATCTGCAGGCGCCGCGGTACCAGACCGATCCCATCAATCCGGAACGGGATCTGCCGGCGGCGGAGTGGATGGCGGAGGAATTGCTGGCGGGGCGCAATCCCCTAGCCGAAAAGAAAGGGGATTTCCGGCTGGCCTACCGCTCGGCCCAGGACCAGAGTCTGCAACCTTTCCGTCTGTTCCTGCCGCCCGGCTACGATGCGGCGAAGAAGTGGCCGCTGGTGGTGGCGCTGCACGATTCCGGCGGTGACGAAGGGTCCTACTTCCAACAATACCGGGGGCAGGATGGGAGCAGCCTGCTCCTGAAATTGGCCGCCGAACGGGGCTACGTCGTGGCGGCGCCCTATGGTCGCGGGCCGATGAGCTACTACGCCAAGGCAGCGCGGCGCGATGTACTGGACGTGATTGAGAATGTCAGGAGTGCGGCGGCGATCGACGAGACGCAGATCTTTCTGATGGGCCACGGCATGGGCGCGGCCGGCGTGCTGACTGTACCGATGGGCCAGCCGAAGCTGTTCAGGGGTCTGTTGGCCGTGTCCGGCACGCCACTGGAAGCTTTGGATTATAGCCAGACCCCGGATATCCCGTTGTTGTTTCTCCAGGCGGAGAAGGACGGGCGGACGAGTTTGACCGAGGTCCGCCGCCTTGCGTTTGTGTTGCAGCGCCGCTACAAACAATTCGATTATATCGAGCTGGCGGGGCAGGACCACGAGTCCATTGGTGTGGCGTCGCTGACATCTGCTGTCGACTATTTTGATGCTGTTCGCGCGGGAAAATGGAAGCCCTCGGGGAAAGCGATTCCGCTTCCACGCTATTCGGGCAACTGATCTGTAGCACGCCGCGGGCGCCTGTTTTCGTAGATTAAGCAAATGTCACGTAATTGGCGCTTGTGCTGCGCAATACTCGTGTGATACATGTTCCGATAGTGTGAGGTGAATTGCGTTTGTGCGAGTCACCCCACCGGAAGTTAATTCTCCGAAGGAGGAATTAGGATCTTTGCAGCCGGTGGGTCCACAGGCTAAATTGCTGCAGTCGTGGAAAGAAATTGCCGCGTTCTTCGACGTAACGGTACGTACAGTTCAGAATTGGGAAGAAGAACGCGGCATGCCGGTACACCGTATGCCTGGCGCCAAGGGGCGCGTGTACGCCTACGTCGAGGAGTTGGAAGCGTGGCGAGCCAACAGCGCCTCGTCAAATGCGGTCGTATCGCCGGCGAGCGCGTCCGACGGAGAAAGCCCCCGCCGCCAGTGGCGGAAGTGGATGGTCGTCGTGAGTTGTGTACTGCTGGTGGCGCTGGCAAGCGCCTGGGCGCTACGGCCGCGGGTGCATCCCAATCGTTGCGTTGTGGACGGCCACGTGGCGATTGTGTATGACGCCGACGGCCACGAGGCGTGGCGGTATGAGTTCCCCTCCGTGCCGTTTGAAGCCGACCCCAAGTCCACTGGCGGGAGTGATGTGAATCGAGTGACCGACATCGATGGCGATGGGCGGTCGGAGTTGTTGTTCCCGTTGCACCATGCCCAAAACTCGGCGGAAGATGACGAGCTCTATCTTTTCTCTCCCGATGGCCGTCTGCGATGGAAAAAGCGCTTTGCGCGGGCCGTCCGGCGGGACGGCGGACTACTCGACGGACCGTTCATCCTCCGGCGGTTCGACCTGGTGCCCGTGCCCGGGCAGCGGCAGTCAAGAATCCTGGTGGTCTCCACGCATCGTGTCGACTCGCCCTCGCTGGTTTCGTTGTTGGATATCGATGGGCGAGTTTTGCGCGAGTATTGGCACTCGGGCCATATCCTGACTACTCTCGTGTCTGATCTCGATGGCAATGGCAAGCCAGAGATCTACCTGGGCGGAGTTGCGAATGGGTTCGAATGCGCGGATTTGACGGTTCTCGACCCGGACAAGTTCAGCGGAGCGTCCGCGGAGGAGCGGCGAAGAGAGCAGATCCTTGGAGTGGGTCCGCCTGTGGAGATGGCACGCGTGCTGTTTCCGCGGTCGTCGCTCAACCGGGCTATTTCGACGTACAACGGCACGGATTTCCTGATGCGTGTCGGTGAAAGTCTGATGGCTGGTGTCAACGAGAACATGGCGAGCGAGGACAAGGCTGAGAACATGTACTACTTCGGGCCCAGGATGGTGCTGCGGCGGGCCGTGCCCGCGGATATCAACCGGGCCACGTTCCGCAGGCTGCACGCCCAGAGGTTGATCCCTTCGGAACTCACCGACGCGGAGATTCTGTCGTACCGTAACATCCGGTACGTCACGCCTTGGCACGACTGAAGAGTCTCACAGCGCTTCCAGCACGACCACGCTACGAGGGCCGGCATCGTACCAGTCCTGCACGGGCAGTTCCGGGCCGCGCGGATTTTCGTTCCCAGTATCTTCCACAAGAGTCCAGCGGCCAGGCGCGGCCAGCGTTGGCAGCTGGAAACGCAGGGTGCCCCAGAACGCATTGGCAATGAGATAGATGCGCTCCGTGCCCCACTGGAGTTCCATGGCCAGGGAATGGGAGTCGGGCGCCCAATCGGGTTGATGGGGGAAGATCCCATGGAAAGTCACGCGCGTGTGGCCCTCCTCCGTTTGTGGCCCCCAGTCGATGTGCCGGAATGCCTCGTGCCCGGCGCGGAAGGCGATCATGCGCTGGAAGAAGTTGAGCAGGCCACCGTTCTTTTCGGCGAGCGTCCAGTCCACCCAACCCGTGGCGTTGTCCTGGCAGTAGGCGTTGTTGTTGCCGCCCTGCGTGCGGGCGATCTCGTCTCCGGCCATGATCATTGGGACACCGCCGCTGAGCAGGAGAAGCGTAGCCAGGTTGCGCATCTGGCGGCCGCGCAGCAGGTTGATGCTTTCATCCTCGGTCGGACCTTCGACGCCGCAGTTCCAACTGAAGTTCTCGCTGGCACCGTCGCGGTTGTCTTCGCCGTTGGCTTCGTTGTGCTTCTGGTCGTAGCTGACGAGGTCGGCCAGAGTAAAGCCGTCGTGGCAGGTGACGAAGTTGATGCTGTGGCGGGATTGGCGTCCACTGGAGGCGTAGAGGTCCGGGCTGCCCGTGAGGCGTTGGGCCAGGACGGAGACCATCCCTGTGTCGCTTTTGACGAAGCGGCGCAGGTCGTCGCGGTATTTGCCGTTCCACTCCGCCCAGCGGCCCCACGCCGGGAAGCTGCCCACCTGATAGAGCCCGGCGGCATCCCAGGCCTCGGCGATCAGCTTGGTATTGGCGAGCACGGGATCGTAGGCGAGTCGCTCCAGCAGCGGCGGATCGGCCAGCGGATTGCCGTCCACTCCGCGGCCCAGAACACTGGCCAGGTCGAAGCGGAAACCGTCGACGTGCATCTCCATCACCCAGTAGTGCAGGCAGTCGGTGATGAGGCTGCGCACCACGGGATGGTTGCAGTTGAAGGTGTTGCCACAACCGGAGTAGTTGCGATATTTTCCCTGTTCGTCGAGTTGATAGTAGATGGAGTTGTCGATGCCGCGAAAGGAATGAGTGAGCCCGCGCTCATCGCCCTCGGCCGTGTGGTTGAAGACGACGTCGAGGATCACTTCCAGCCCGGCGGCGTGGAACCGCTTGACCATCTCCTTGAACTCGCCCACGGCGGCGCCCGGCTTCCGGCCGTTGGCATAGGCTGCGTTCGGCGCGAAGAAGGCGATGGGCTGGTAGCCCCACATGTTCAACAAGGTGGAGCCCAGCAGCGGATTGCTGCGATCGGTATCGGCCTCTTCAAACTCGTACACCGGCAGCAGCTCCACGGCGGTAACGCCCAGGCGCTTCAAATACGGGATCTTTTCCGTCAGGCCAAGATAGGTGCCGGGCGCCGTGACGTCGGACGACTCGTGGCGCGTGAAGCCGCGGACATGCAGTTCGTAGATGACTGATTCGCTGAGGGGTACATTCAGCGGGCGGTCCATCTCCCAGTCGAAGTGGTCGTGGGGCAGGGCACAACGCCGCTCGGCCAGGGCGCCCCACTGCTCGCCGCCCACCAGAACCTGTGCGTACGGGTCGAGAAGGAATCGGTTGGGATCGAAGCGGTGGATCTGCGGATTTGGGTTCGGACGCATGTCCAGGCGCCAGCAGTACTCGACGTCGGGCGCCAGGCCGCCCACCCAGATATGCCAGATTTCGCCGGTGCGGTCGCGCTCCGGGTGCAATTCCAGTTCCAGATAGGGCGAGTTCTCCCCGGGATGAAAAAAAGACAGCCAGGCGTGTGTGGCGTGCTTGGAAAAAAGAGCGAAGTTGACGCCATCTTCGAGTCGCGTCGCACCAAGAGGCAGGGCCCTGCCCCGGTCGACGCAGAAATAACTGGCCATGAGCTATGCTACGACGAATGCACGCCGCGCCACCCGGTCGAGCAGAGGGTAGAGCAGTGCGCGGGCCGGCTCGACGCGCCACAGTCCGGCGCGGATCTGATCCGCCGTTTGTTGATAGGGACCCGGGCCCAGGTCACTGGCGCAGTGGACCAGCAGTTCCTCGATGATGGGAGCGGTCATCTCCATGTGAAATTGCAGGCCCAGGCACCGCTCGGTTTCGAAAGCCTGAGACCGGCAAGCCGGCGTCTCCGCCGTATGAAGGACACCCGCCGGGATGTCGTAAGTCTCACCATGCCAATGGAATACTGTGAATTCCGCAGGCAGGCCGGAGAGCAGGCCGCCGGAGCCGGTGGGCTGCACCGGGAACCAGCCGATTTCCTTCTCCCGGTTTCGGTAGACATGGGCGCCCAGCACCTCGGCGAGCATCTGCGAGCCCAGGCAGACTCCGATGACGAACTTGCCGGCTGCCATGGCAGTAGCGATCAACTGCTTTTCGGGCCGCAGCCAGGGGTGCTCGGCCTCGTCGTTTACGCTCATCGGGCCACCCATCACCAGCAGCAGGTCGAAGTCATCCAGACTGGGCAGGGGTTCGCCGAGGTCCAGGCGGGTGCCGGCGATCGGGTAGCCGCGCTCCGCCGCCCACTCGCCAATCAGCCCGGGGCTCTCGAAGGCCACGTGCTGCAGAGAATGAATGCGCATATGCTCCATTCTGACGCAAGACGATAACCGGACTTTCGCATCTGATATGGTAGAAATGACCGGAGCTCCGCTATGATTGTGCACCAGCCCTTCCACTACCATTCCCTTGATGAACTGCGCGACGATATCGCCCGCCTGGGCGCCCAGGTTCCCGTGAGCGACGACGTCAGCGTTCTGGCTCAGCCGCTGGATTGCGGCCGCTTCGTGCTGCCCAACCGGCTGGTGGTGTTGCCCATGGAGGGTTGCGACGGTCTGGCCGATGGTTCGCCGGACGAGTTGACCCTGCGCCGCTACCGCCGCTTCGCCGCCGGCGGATCGGGCCTGTTGTGGGTCGAAGCCTGCGCCGTGGTGGAAGAGGGCCGTGCGAACCCGCGCCAGATCTGGCTGCACAAAGGCACCGTGGGCACCTTCCGGACGATGGTGGAGCAGGCGCATGCCGCCGCGCGCGAAACCATGGGGGCGAATCACCGTCCTGCCATGGTGTTGCAGCTCACGCATTCCGGGCGGTACTCCAGGCCGGGCCGCGCTCCGAAGCCGATCATCGCGCATCACTCGAAGTTTCTGGACCCCATCCACAAACTGCCCGCGGACTACCCTCTGATCACCGACGATGAGTTGGAACGTCTGGAAGACTGTTACGTCGAAGCGGCGCGCCTGGCGCTGGAGGCTGGGTTTGACGCGGTCGATGTGAAGGCCTGTCACCGCTATCTGATCAGCGAACTACACGCGTCTCACACGCGAGAGAACTCGCGCTATGGCGGGCCTGAGTGGGAGAACCGTACGCGCTTCTTCCGCAATATCGTCGGTAAGATCCGCGCGGCCGTGCCCGGCATCGCTGTGACGTCGCGCATGAACGCATACGATTCCATGGCCCACCCCTATGGCTGGGGGATGGCCAAGGACGGTTCGATGCAGCCGGACCTGCGGGACCCCATTCGCCTGGTGCAGTTCCTGAAGGATTCGGGCGCGCCGCTGGTGAACATCACGATCGGGAACCCGTATTTCAACCCGTATGTGAACCGGCCGTTTGACCTGCCCATCGTGGGCATGCCGGTGCCGCCGGAGCATCCGCTGGAGGGCGTCAGTCGATTCCTGCACATCGTGCGCCACGTGCAGGAGCAGTTCCCCAGCCTGCCCGTGGTGGGCGGCGGGTACTCGTGGCTGCGGCAGTATCTGCCGAACGTGGGTGCGGCGGCCATTCAACAAGGTTGGGTGTCCTTGGTCGGCGGCGGGCGGATGTCGTTCGCTTACCCCGAGTTTGCGCGCGAGGTGGTGCAGGGCCACAAGCTGGATCCTGAGAAAGGCTGTGTGGCGTGTTCGGCCTGCACACAGATCATGCGTGACGGCGGCCGCAGCGGCTGTGTGCCGCGTGACGCGGCCGTATACGAGCCCATCTACAAAGCCGGCCGCGCCGAGGCGTTGGACACCATCCAGGAGATGGCCAAGACCTGCCGACAGTGCAGCGACCCTACGTGCGTCCCGAAGTGCCCGGCCCATGTGAACGTACCCGGGTTCATTCAGGCAATCGTGGATGGACGGTTCCGCGACGCCTACGAGACCATTCGCGCAAACAACGTGTTAGCCACGATCTGCGGCTATGTCTGCCCCAGTGAGACGCTGTGCGAGAGCACCTGCATCAACGAGCACTATGCGGACTCGGTGCCGATCCGTCACCTGCAGCGGTGGGTGTCGCGGAAGGCAATCGAAGAGGGCTGGGCGCGTGAGACGCGGCCTGTGTTGCCCGATACAGGCAAGCGTGTGGCCGTGGTGGGGGCGGGACCGGCCGGTGTGGCGGGCGCCGTCACATTGGCTTCGTATGGTCACAGGGTGACACTGCTGGAGCGGGCCGACGGCGCCGGCGGCATGGCCAAGGACACAATTCCGTCCGAGCGGATGCCGGATCCGATTCTGCAGCGGGAGCTGGAAGATGTGCTGGCGTCGACAGGCGCCGTGGAGCGGCGGTCGTACTCGTTGGGTCCGGCCGGGACCCTCGACGACATCCTGGATGAAGGCTTCGACGCGGTGTTGCTGGCGCCGGGCCTGAGCCGGTCGCTCGTGCTGCCGGGCGCCGAGAGGCCCCGCGACGGTGTGTGGGGCGCCCTGGAGTTCCTCCGGCAGGTGAAGCACGAGAACCTCAGAGTCCGCGGCAACGTGGTGGTGCTGGGCGGTGGAAATACGGCGATCGACGCCGCGTTGTCGGCCAAGCTCGCAGGCGCCAGCGATGTCGCCATCCTCTATCGGCGTTCGTTCGCCGAGATGCCGGCCTGGCCGAACGAGCGCGATGAAGCGATGGCCGGCGGCGTGAACTTCCTGATTCTGACGCAGCCGGTGCGGTACGTCGCCGACGCTGATGGAAGCCTCACGGGGATCGAAGTAGTACGGACCAAGTTGGGCGAGCCCGATGCCAATGGGCGGCGGAGACCAGAGAACATGATGGGCTCCGAGCACGTCATCGCCGCCGACCTCGTCGTGGAAGCGATCGGCCAAGGCCTGGACGAGAACCTGAAGGCTGCCCTGCCGGGCGTGGAGTTCAGCCGGCAAGGCACCATCGTGACCAAGGCTGGATCGAGTGCGACCAGCCGGGCGCGCGTCTATGCCGCAGGCGACGTCGTGAACGGTGGAGCGACCGTCGTTCAGGCTGTCGCCGAAGGGACGCGCGCGGCGCAGGAGATCCACGGACTTCTGGTGCCTGAGCCGTTGGTGACAATCGGCTAAACCACCCGGCGGACGGTGGAGCTGCGACGCAGAACCGCGGTGGTCCCCCAACTGAGGCCGACCGCGCCCAGCAGGACGATCGCGAACTTCGCGGCGCCCGGCAGGGCGGCCGGCAGCAGCGCGTACTGCAGCCAGCTGACGAACGCGTAGTGCACCAGATAGATGCCATAAGAATTGGCGCTCAGGCTGTCAAACCAGCTAGACCTCGATCGGGCGAAGCGCAGGAACACGGCCAGAAACGCGAAGCACGAGGCGCCGCAGGAGATCACGAAGCCCGCGTCCATCGCGACTGCCCAGGCCAGCGATTGCAGTTGAGAAGTCACGGCAACGATGGTGACGGCCGCCGCCAAGCCGAAAAGGACCACAGCCGAAGCCACCCACAGGGGCCACCGTCGTGCCAGTTTCCCGTCCGGGGCGAACAGGCCGCGCTCCACTCCGAATGCGCCCACTCCGATGCCGAGAAGGAAGTAGACGAGGTAGTGGAGGATTCGGCTCGTCTGGAAGGTGAAGGGCCCAAAGGCGCTCCACATCATGGGAGAGAAGCGGACCGCCAGAGGGATGTACACCAGGGCTGTTGCGGCGAGGAGAGCGAGAAACAGCGTGACGGGGCGGGCCGGCAGTCTCCGTCCCAGGGATTCGCCCCAGCGAGGTGCTGCCAGGAACAGCAGCGTTGCGATGGTGTCGAAGGCCAGCAGCACCCAGATAAACCATGCCGGTCCGGCCGGCCATTGCCCCAACGCCAGCCACTGCGTCCAGAAGCCGGTGTGCGTGGGCAGTTGCAGATAGGAAGGGTAGTAGGCGAGTGGAGCCAGGAGTGCGGCCGATAGCACGAAGGGTACTCCGAGCCTCAGCAGGCGGCCCCGCAGGAAGTTGGCGGCGCCCTTGCCCTGCAGGCCGTGCCAGACAAAGAGCCCGGAGAGGAAGAACATCAGCGACATGAAGAACACGTCGTTGAAACCGGCGAGCAGCGTGGCGCCGGACCAACGCTGCGGATCAACCACGGGAAAGGCTTGCCACCAGCGCGGCTGTGCGGCGAGGGATGCGGGCGGCGGCGGCGCGAAGGGGTGGTAGGCCAGCACGGCGTGATGGGCCACCACCAGCACGACGACAAACGCGCGCAGGTAGCCGATGGCATAGTTGTACTTCGCGGCCGGCGTCGTCGTGCCCACTGCGGACTCCGTTTCGGGTGTGGTCATGTTCGTCTCCTGGGTCTGCGGTTATCCTACGCGCGCCAGCCGGCGCACGGCAAAGAAAGCAAACACAACGGTGACTCCGGCAAGGACTATCACGTGTACGGCCGGAGAGCCGTAGCTGGCAACGCCCATGGCCGCCAAGCCAAGCTGATCGAGATGAAAGGCAGGGGAAAGCACGGCGATCCACTGCATCGACTTCGGCAGTGGGAAGAGGATCGCCGACAGGTAGATCATGGGCAGGTACACAATGTTCACAAAGGCCGGAGCCGCCTTGGCCGAAACCAGCGATCCGACAAAGAAGCCCATAGCGCAGAAAGGCGCGGCCCCAGCCACATTCACCAGCGAGAAAGCGATCAACTGCGACGCGCTGAGGTGCAGGCCGCCGAAGGGAGAGACCGCCGACATGCTGGCCATAACAATGGCGACGAACAACATCGACATCAACATCCTCGCGAGCAGCACGGCCGCCTGAGGCATGGGTAGCGCGCGTTTGAGTTTCAGCAGGCCCTGCTCGCGTTCCGTGGCCACACTGATGCCGAAGCCGAAGAGGCCCGGACCCATCACGCCGAGCACGGAAAAGCCGGTGTACATAAAGAGCGCGCTCCTCGGATCCTTGGCGATCTCGGGACCGAACAACAGGACCGCGAAGAGGAGATAGAGGGCAGCCGGCAGCAGGAGGAACGGACCCGCGAAGGACGGGGCGCGCAACATGCGCAGCGACTCGTACTTCGCCTCCACCGCGTAGGCCCGCACGACGCGGCGCGGCGGCATGGCCAGGGTCTGGATGGCTGGCGCGCTCATTGTGCCACCTCCTGTGTGAGTTCGGTGAACGCCTCGGCGAGTCCGGCGCGCTGTACCTCGAGATCCTGCAGGTCCTCGTCGGCGGCCAGCAGCCTTCTGACAACGTTCTCGGTGTTGCTGGCGGTGATGTGGAGTCCGTGGTGGTCGGTATTGACGGTTTGCACGTCCGGCCATTCCGCGACCTGTGCCGCCTGCAACGTGGTGCGGCAGGTGATGCGTTTGCGGACGACAAGGGCCCGCATCTCACTCACTGTGCCGGTGGCGATGAGACGGCCTTTGGCGAGGACGGCCACGCGGTCGGCCAGCGCCTCGGCTTCTTCCAGGTAGTGGGTGGTCAGCACGATGGAGCAGCCGTCACGCACCAGCCGGCGTAGAGTGGCCCATACAAGCTCGCGCGACTGGAGGTCGAGGCCCACAGTGGGCTCGTCGAGGAACAGCAGGCGGGGCCGCCCGACGATGGCGATGGCGAACTGCACCTGCCGTTTCTGTCCCCCTGAGAGCGCGCCGTACGGCCGGTTGGCCAGCGGTTGGATGCCGGTGAGAGACATAGCTTCGGCCGCTGTGAGCGGGGCGGGGTAGTAGCTCGCGATGAGGTCGATCTGCTCGCGTACGCGCAACTCCGGCGGCAGCGCGGCTTCCTGCATCATTACGCCGACCTGCCTGCGCGCCTCAATGGCGCCTGGGGCTTGGCCGAACAACCGCGCCGACCCCTTGTCGGGCTGCTGCAGGCCGAGTAGCAGTGAAATGGCTGTTGTCTTGCCTGCGCCGTTGGGCCCCAGCACCGCCAATAGTTCTCCGTGCATGACCTCCAGCGTCAGGCCGTCGAGCGCCACGACTTTTCCAAACCTCTTGGTGACACCGGACAATTCCGCGAGAATCTGAGTGTTCATCACGGAATCCAGTTTCGGTCCTCGCGCCGTTGACGAGAAACCGATTTTGACCAGCTGGATCAATGGCGGGACGAACCGGCGTAGCGCTCAGAAGGGGTTGGCCGCGAGCGCCTTCAGCTTGTCGTTGTACATGCGGCTGGATTGCAGCCGGACGCCGGTGGTCAGCGTGACCACGTATTCGCCGTGCGTCACGGGCTGCAGCTCCTTGATGCGTTTGATGTTGACGATCACGGAACGGTGGATGCGCAGGAAGAGTTCGGGATCGAGCGACTTCTCGATTGTATTCATGGTGACGTGCAGCAGATGCTCGACTCGTCCCGCATGGAGTTGCACATAGTTTTCGGCCGCCTCCATCCAGTCGATGTCCTCGACGTCGACGAAGACGGTCTTGCCGGCCGTCCGCACCGCCAGGCGTTTCAACGCACGTGACGGCGACGCGATGGTCTCGAGCAGTGACAGGATCTGACGGCTGGCCTCGTCGGACGGCCTGGACTTCAGATGGTCCTTCGCGCGGGCCAGCGCCTTGCTGAACCGCTCCTCGGTGACGGGTTTCAACAGATAGTCGATGGCGTTAATCTCGAATGCCTGGATCGCGTACCTGTCGTGCGCGGTGACGAAGACGACCGCCGGCATCTGCCCGGCGCCCACTTCTTGTACGACGGCGAATCCGTCCATCTCGGGCATCTGGACATCGAGGAAGACGAGGTCTGGCCGGTGGGTGCGGATGGCCTCCACGGCTTCGCGCCCGTTGCGTGCTTCCAGGATTGCCACGGTCTCGGGGTCGCGTGCCAGCAGCAGCGCCAGGCCTTCCCGCGCCAGCGGCTCGTCATCCACCAGTAGGGCCGTGAAGGGCATGGGTCTCCATCCGTTCGTCTTCTCGTTCCGTTTCGATGGCGCGGCAGGGCAGAACGATGGTGGCTTCCACGCCACCGTCCGCCGCGTTCCGCACGGACAGATACGCGGCGCTGCCATAGAGCTGTTCCAGGCGTGCGCGTGTGTTGGTCAAGCCAATGCCGGATGTCTGGCTTGCTCCCGCCGGTGCAAGGCCCGGACCGTCGTTCTTCACCTTCAGCTCCAGCAGGCCGTTCACAAGACAGGCGCTGATCTGGATGCGGCCGGCGTCGGAACTGCGGCCGATGCCGTGCCGGATGGCGTTCTCGACGATGGGCTGGAGAATCATGTGGGGAACGGCGGCGTCCAGTACATCCGGCGCGGCCGCGACCTCCACTTTCATCCGGTCCTGGAACCGCACCTGCTCGATGGAGAGATAGATCTGCAGGTACTCCAGTTCGCGCCGCAGCGGGATCTCCTGGGCGTCCACGTCGTCGAGCACGCAGCGCAGCAGGTCGCTCAACCGGCCCAGCATCTCCTCCGCCTCGCGGCCCTTCTGCTGTCGCACCAGGACCATGATGGCGTTCAGTGTATTGAAGAGAAAATGCGGCTGTAGCTGCATCTTGAGGGCACCCAGGCGGGCCTGCACGAGTTGCCCCTCCAACTGGGACGACCGTAACTCCAGCCGTAGAGCCTCCTGCTTGCGTTCCTCGTAGCGGCGGTACCAGGCGAAGCCGTGCTGCGCGGCGATGACCGACCAGTAAGTGAGCATGCCCTGGTGAAATCCGATGATTAGCAGGAACGCCAACGTGCCGATGTAGCTGGTCATGTATTGGGGGAAGACTCCGATCCAGTACACGATGGCGGCTTCCAGTGAGAGTTGCAGGAGAGCGATGCACACGGCCAGAGCTGTGTGGGCGATGGCGCGGCGCAGCCAGTAGCGCCGTTCCAAGGGAAGACGGCGGCCCAGCCAAAGAACAATCGGCGTCATCAGGAACCATGTCCAGACGCCCACCAGCCAGCCCGTCAGATGGTGCCACCAGGGGTTGGGGTCGTTTGAAACGGTCTTCTGCACCATGCCCTGGCTGAACATGAAGAGGCCCAGCAGTGTCCAGGCGAGGAAGCAGGCCAGTTGACGCCGGAGGACGAGCCGGATTGTGGGATTCATCGGCACGGGACTTGAATTCGCGCGTCGCTGCTGAAACCCGTAGGATAGCTCAGGCCCGACGACGGACAGTCGAATGTTTGACGAACCGGCCGGATGGTGGGATGGGCCGGTATGGCTCCGGGCTCAGTACACGTAAGGGTTCACATCCAGCGTGCTCGTCATTCTCGTCTGATTGCAGAGATAGACATCGCCCGTGAAGAAGACGCCGGGCTTTGTGATCTTCTTCGCGAACTCGTAGGTGCGGCGCAGCATCGCCAGGTCCATCTGAACGGGTGCCTCGTCCGGTTGATAGGTGGTGCCGTAGGTGAAGAACGAGCCGTCCTTCTTCATCTCCACATGACAACCGACGACATACGCAATCGGGAATTTGTCCGCAAACTGCATCAGTCGGGCCATGCTGTCCATCCATTTGTCCCAGTAGGTGATGTAGCAGTAGCCGCGATAGAACATGTCACCGGTGAAGAGGATCTGTGTATAGGTGTCGTAGTAGGCGAACTCGTCCTCGACATGCCCCGGACTGCCCCAGATGAGCAGCTTGCGTCCGCCGAGGTCGAACTCCACGCGCTCTTCCGGATAGTTCTTCATGCCCCAGAAGCCCACCATCTCTTCGTGCGTCAGGCCCATGATGCGCGTATTGGGACGGTCGATGAACTGATTCTGAGCCGCCCAGTGATCGCCGTGCAGATGGCTGAAGGCGAGCACCAGGGGGATGTCCTGGCGACCGTGTTTGCGGCACCATTCCGCGATCACCTTGTCGACGACATCGCGCAGGGGCCACTCCGAGCGCAGCGCGGTCGAGCCCTGATCCAGCAGAATGGCCCGGTCGTTTCCGAAGTAGAGATACATGAACGCGGCCTCGTAGTTGTAGGCCTTGTTCTCGCGCATGACTACGGTGTGCTCGTTGAACCAGTGCACCTGCACCGGCGGATCGTGGTTGTCCAGCAGCGATTTCGAGCCGTGGATCCAGACCTTGGGGAATGTCCCCTTGGCCGGCAGATTCGACGTGAAATCGATACGCGGAGGCTGCGCGCCATACAGCGCCGGCAGCAGGCAGATGAGCAGGGCGGAGATCTTCATGGCGGCTCCTCAACGTAGGTTCGGCAACTGCGGGATGCGCGGCAGGTTGGCCGGCCTTCGGCCTGGCCGCTCATCGGGACCGACACGATTGCGCATCGTGAAGTCAGCCAGGATGGCCACCTCCGGCTTGCCCAGCATGCGCGTCGCGGTGGCCAGTGCTTCTTGCAGAGCCGTCGGCTCCAGTTGCAGCAGGTGTTCGTCGGGCTTGTAGCGAATCAGCCGCATGTACTCGACGCCGGGCAGGAACTTCATGTCGATTTGGCTGCCCAGTACCCACTTCACCGGGTGCTGCGCGGAGAACTCCTTGAGACGTGTCAGCGAGGCGACATAGTCCGCGTCGTTGGAGATCATGACGCGGCCGGGAAACAGCAGGTGGCCGGTAAGCAGGAAGCCGTTGTAGGAGTCGTAGAACGTGACGCCATCCTTGTGAGCGCCGGGGGTCGGGATAACGGTGATGATGCGGCCGCCGAGGTCGATCCTGCCCGTGCCATTTGGCCACGAATCCGTGAGGCCATAGAAGGCCTTCATCTTGGCCAGATCCAGGGGCACCAGCGTCGTGTTGGGGCGGTTTACGAATTGCCGATAGCCCTGATTCTCGGACAGGTATTCCGGCGAGGTGAGCACCACGGTGAGAGGCAGATCGGTCTTGCCGCGCAGGTCGCCCCAACGCTTCAGGATGGCGTCCACGGTGGCGCGTAGCGGGTAGTATTCCGCTTCCTCCGTGGCGCCTGTATCGACCAGCAGTGCGCCCTTGTTGCCCATGAGCAGATAGGTGAACGGCGCATCGTAGTGGATCGCGATGTTCTCGCGCAGGATGTAAGTATCCTCGTTGTACATCACGGCCTGGACGCGCGGATCGCGATTGGTGGCCGCGCAGATGGAACCGTGGATCCACTTAAAGCGGATGCTGCCAGGAGCGGGGCCGGCCAGTTGGTAGTTGTGTTCCTCGGCGAGCGCTGGATACAGAAGCAGCACCACCGCCAGGGACGGCCACAGGAGTCGCATGGTCACCTCTCAAAGTGGGGGAGACAGAGATTCAAGCGGCGAGGCTGTGGTGGTTCAGCGTGGAGGTAGTGTCAACGGTCCGGCGCGGGACCGAATGGGCAATGATAGCACGCTGCCGGCGACTCAGGCCTTGCGGAAGCGCATCGCCTGATACGGCTTGCCGGGCAGCTTCAGAGTGAACTTGCCGCGGTGCGTGCCGGGCAACGGTTGGATGGTCATGGCCCAGGGATCAATGAGGTCCGCCTGGAAACTCACCTGTTCCGGCAGTTCGTAATCCATCTCGGCCGGTTGATGCAGGTCGTAGAAGTAGAGGTAGTACTCGTTCTCGCGCGCGGCGCACGGGTACTTCTGATTCGGCAGCGGATTCAGGCCCTGGGCAGGGCTCTCGTCCAGGATCCTGCGGAGGAAGGCGATGCGTTGCGGGCTCTCGCCATGCAGCACGCCGCCCTTCGACCACCACAGCACCTCTTCCTCATTCAGGAAGGTCTCGCCGTGACCACCATAGGCTCCGTTCACAGTGGCCAGCCAGAAGCGCCGCATCATCTCGTGACCGGAGATATTGCCCCAACGCCGGGGAATGTTGCCCTCATACTTGCACTCGTCGAAAATGACCGGTTTCTTGTAGGTGCGCAGCCACTCCTCGGTCTTCGAGAAGTCGTCGCCCTGAATGGAGGTGTGCGTCACCCACGGCTTGCCGTGGTCGTAGAGCACAGAACCATTGTGGATGGAGCGCGGATGCTGATACGGGTCGGTTTCCTGGACGATCTGGAAGTAACGGTCCCAGTCGGAGACCTTCTTCTCCTTCACGAAGTCCCACTCATTCGCCATCGACCACCAGACGTTGCGGAATGACGACAGGCGGGCGACCAGGTACCGCAGATAGGCGTCGTCGACTTCGGGTGGCATCACCTTGTAGCCCCAGCGGTCGTAAGGATGGAAGAGGATCAGGTCGGCTTCAATGCCCATCGCCATCAACTGCGCGATGCGTCTTTCCTGATGCTGGAAATACTCGGGCACGAACCGGCTGAAGTCGTTCTTCCCATTCTCGCGGGGAAACGGATAGAACGGCGGTTCGTTCTTGTTGTAGACATAGTCCTTCGGAAAGACGCACATGCGCATCTTGTTGAAGGGCCCGGAGCGTAGCGTCGCCAGGGTCTGCTCCTCGAGTGCGTCCGTCTGATGACTCCACGCGTAGCATGTGGTGCCCAGGGGCTTGTAGGGCGTGCCGTCAGCGTACGAGAAGTGCCAGGTGTGGCTTACGCCGACAGGGCCGTGGTTGCCGGCCGCTGGGGCTACACAGGTGAACCCGCCGGTCTTGCCGTCCAACGCACCGCTATTGCTGCTGGTGACGAAGGTCCACGCGCCCAGTGTGTCGGGCATGAACCGCACCTTGTACTGGCCGTTGCCGTCGTAGAACCCGCTCACCTCTACCGTGCGGTGCCCGATGCTGAACCGGGCGCGCAATTGGACATCCCGGAATGGATTGCCGCTGGAAGGCCCACTCCACGACGCTTCAAAGCGATCCCATCGCTGGACGGTGGAGCCGGTCTGTGCCGGCGCCAAAGCGGCGGAGGCCAGTCCGAGCAGACCCGTGTGCAGTTCCCGGCGCGACAAAGATGGACGTTGATTGGACATGAAAGAGACCTCTCATCCGGCGACGATTGAGCGTGATGGAATATTTATGCACTATCTAGTCGATATGCTGAGAGCAGCCTATCAGCAGATATCGCCCAGGTCAAGCGCGCTGTGAGTTCGGAGCTACGGCGCAGAGAGGGTGAGGGTCCACGCCCTCTGCTTGCGGGCGTTGGGGCTTCCGCACCCCGTGAACGCGCCCGCAAGCGATGCGAAAGCCGTTGGGCGTCCGCGCGCGACTAAGATTCAAGATTCAAAGATCGATGGGATCACAGGGCAACCTGGTATTTCCGGGGCAATGGGCGATGAAAGCGTTCTAGAGACCGCAGGCGCTGACGACGGCCTGTTGGTCCTGGAAGCGGCGGATGTGGGCGGGCGCCGGATGGGCGGCCTCGCGCCGGTCCATCTCTTCCTGGAAGGCTTTGTTGGCGGCGATGGCGTTGTCGCGGCCGCCGGTGAAACGCTGTTTGGTTTCAAAGGCCTGGTGGGGGTCAAAGAGCGATTGGGTCTGTTTCGTCAACCGCGTGACTTCGGCCAGCGGCGTGGATTCCAGGATGGCCTCGATGGCCGGAGTGTGCTGTTGGAAGAGGGCGGCGCGCTCGGTTTGGAGCTTGCGGAGCTCGGCGATGGCGCGGTAGAGGGAGCGTTCGAGGTCTCGGCGGTAGCGGGCGAAACGGTCGAGGTTGGCGGCTTCGGGGCCGGGCTCGGCGAATGGGTCCGTTTCGGCAAGGATGTTGGATTCGAAGTTTTCGATGCGGGCGAGGTTCCAGGTGTGGGCCAGAATGCGGTGGAAGATCTCTTCCTCGAGGCAGGTGGCGGGTGCGGTTTCGGCGCGGAGATTGGCTTCGAGCCGATCGAAGACCGGGCGGTCGCTCTCCGAGATTTCGAGCTTGGTGGAGGTGAGGCCGTGACTGCGGGCGTTGCGGGCGGAGCGAGCCTTGCCCTCGGGGGAGGTGGGTCCGGTGGAGCGCTGGGCGTTCGCGCGGTTCGCGGCAAACTGAGCTGGTGATGCCATGGGTAAATTCCCTTCCTATTTGTGAAAATCTCGGTTCGGGATAACAGCCGGACCTAGTTTTACGGTAGCGGGTGGAGTCAAGGGGTTTGGGGTGATTTGGGAAGGGCGGGATTGGAAAGAAAGGAGATATTTTACTGGAACGGCTGTGACCGCCTTTTGTTCGCCCTGGGGCGGGGCGAGAGGGAGAACCGGCTTGCGTGCCCTAGTTGCCAGTGGTTCCATTTCCGAGCATGCGGTGGCGTTTCTGCTCTGTTGATTCCATGCTGATTTGTGCGGTTTTTTTGGGGATTCGGCGCACTGGGCGGCCCTCGGTTGGCGTTCTGGAGGGGTTGGCCGACAGGTGGCGAAATGGGTGAGGGATGACGGTGGATTCAAGGGGAGACGGAGGAGACGTTGGGCGATTCCGCGCAGTCAAACCCGGGCCGATTGGCAAATAGAGGACGAGATCGCGGCGGGGCGGGTCAGGCCGAGGAGCTTCCAGGGTCTGAGATTGCTTCGTGGCCGCGAAGCGTGGGAAGCTCATTGCCATGCGCGACAATGATGAGGACCTCCCCGCTGAAGTTGAAGTGGAGGTGGGCGCACTTGTCTCAGAACTTCACGCAGTGGGGTGGAGGGTGTCCGCCGCTCGCTATGATGCCAAAACGTTCGGCAATTGGCACGTAGAGTTGCGCCGAGCGGGTACTCTGATTGAACTGGTGAAAGACCGATCGCAGTACATGGTTGGCGGACCACCCACCGAAGCCATCAAAGCTGCTGGACTTTGGCGCGCATTTGACAGACTGGAGGAGCTTCGCTGTGCGCTCATGAAGTGGGCAGGCTGCTCAGATAAGTTGATTGCTAGGGAATAGTGTGTCCGGGGAACAATAGAGGAATTTGGTTCTCAGCCGATGGCCCTGCGAGTCTTGGTATCCGAGGTTCCAATGGTTGGGGGGCTCCGCGACCTGGGGACCTCCGACGTTGCGCTTTTCAACCTCTGTACCGGGTCGCCGCCGCAGGCTATCAGACTCTGCGGCGATCACTGCAATCAGCCTCAACCAACCGACGAGATGGTCCCGGTTTCGTACTCGTATACGATGGCGGACGCGGATCTGAACGGGGACTACAAACTTACCAGGGCAGAGGAGGGGCCCAACGAGCTCGAGGGGTACGAGGGCTCCGGTGCGAAGTTTCTAGCTGCAATGTTCGAATTCACGGGCTATCCGTTCCCGCTACAAACCGCGAATGCGGTCCTTGGTCTGATTCCAAAAATGCCATTACTAACTTGGGGGTTTCGGAGGAATGACGGGCTCGTAACTCTTAAGGGGGCGCAATATGATCGATTTGCCAACTTGCCGTACGAGTCAACTAATGCCGTCTTTCCTCGCAACCACGGTTCGGTGTTGCGCGAAGATGGTGCCGATACGATCCTTGGCAGGATCCGCAGTTCGCAACCGTCTAGCAGTCCAAACTGAGTTGGGCGGGGGACTTCAACTGCCATGACGATTTCCGGGATCAATGGCCGAAGATGCGCACGAGTTGCGTGGACCCTGTTCGCCGCGGGCCTGCTGGCTCCCTGCGAGAACATACACTGGACTGCGAGAGACGTCCATGATTCCGCCCGGTGCTTCGAAGTTACGTTGAGCAAGAAGGATTGGGGTATCAGCAAAAGGGCGCTCGATCAGGACTCGCAACATACGCCTTTAGAGTGGCGGGTTAAGCTGGAACAACCCGAGGAGGTTCTTGTCCGTAGGTTCTACGGGGACCGGCGGGAGCCCATGCCTATCAGGAAACTGCGCCTCACGCCTGGGGCCTCGGCCGTCGCCGCCAAGGAAGAAGAATGGCTCGGCGCCAGTCCTCCGTTCAATTGTGTTCCACGAGACCGTCTCGTAGCCTATCCTCAGCGGCGCACGCTCTTGGAGTACCGCTCGACGGAAGGGCAGGCGGTCGTGTGGGCGGGCCGGCGCTTTCTGCCCAGCGGCAAGGAATGGCGCCATTTCAACAACGACATCATCTGCGAACGAGATTGCTGCCGGGATACAACTCGCGAGATGGGCCCTGCGGTGCTTTCTCCAAACGGGCGATTCCTGGCCGTTGCGAGTGAGACGATACCGAACCTGTGGACTGCCAGATTCCTCGACATCGTGCCTGTCGGCGGTCTCTTCTTGATAGATATCTACGATGTGCCATCGGGGCGGAGGCTTGCGACCATGGCCGGCAAGTTCCGAAATTGGAATTTCACTACCGCACAAGGCTGCCTTTGGGTGACGGACCACTATTTCGTCGTGCCGCAGACATTTCACAAGGATCGTGCGTTTGTCTGTGAAATGCCCTCCGTGCCATAGAACCGAATCGCTCTGGAAAGGATTGTGATTTGACACGCTCCTCGTTACTCCTCTGCTGCCTGGGAGCCCTATCGCCAATCTGGGCACAGGTGGCTCCGGCCACCAGTCCCGAAGTGGAACTGGCAGCCATGGATCTACGGAATGTGACGGCCGCTCCTGACACATCAGCCACACTCGTCGAGATGACCTTGGATCCCGGTGTGGCAGGACGGGAATTCCTTCTGATCGTAAGTTCGAATCCCTCCGCACAACTGACGCTGGTTGTACCGGATGGCTCTGAGTTGGGCCCAGTGAACAACCAGGGTTACGTCTTTACGGCTGTCACCGCATTGACCTTGAAAGATCTGGACGTTCCACCCCCTTTGGGCATTGGCGGGACTCAGACTCTGATCGAGCTTCCGAGCCTTAGCGCTGCCGGGATGTATAGGGTAAGAGTGAACACCACGGGGATTATGACACCCACGAAGATAACCGTGATGTACATATCGGCATCGCCGGTGCGGCTTGGTGTCGCGCCTCATGCCTACTCCTATCGAGTCGGCGACAGGGTTATCCTCTCTGCTTTCCTCTTTCACGACAACCAACCATTGGCCGGCGCGAACGTAAATGGAACGCTCTATGTGCCGGCAGACGTGACCACCCAAGTGAGTGCTGGGAGCTTCAGCGAGGTGAGGAGGACTGAGCTCGGGAACGGATCGGTCGACTATGAGCTTAGCGCCATCCTGACAAATTCGGGTGGCCCCCTAATGGGTGTTCTTGCGAGTGTTCAGGTGGTGGATGCCTCCCTGACCGTGCGGGGCGCCGACGAAATGTTCATTGGAGACATGGCATCTGGCGCCGGGGTCCCAATCCCATCAACATTTGTGTTGCGGGTACCGGAAGGGGAGACATTTTCGCCAGCGCTATTGAAATGGAAGGTAGTTGCGTCTGGCTCGCAATCTCCGTTGGTGTTTGCTGACTCCGGCCCCAATGACGCTGCTGCAGGGGACGGCACCTACACCGGCGTCTATACCGCGACCAATGCCGGAAGACAGCGTGTGATCGTGAGAGCATCAGGGAGTACGGGCGGCAGGTCGTTTTCTCGGTCGGCCCTTGTGGAGTTCGAGGTGATCGATGCAGTTGCCACAATCCAGGCGTACCAAGACGGACCCAGAGACGAGAACGCCAACGGCCGAGCAGAGGGGATTACGGTAGGCGTGACCGTCACGACCTCGCAACCAGGCGGTTACACGCTGCAGGGAGAGATCCTTGACGCGCAGGGCAACCAACTAGGTCAGAGTAGTGAGCATCAAGATCTGACAGCCGGGACGTCCTCGATAGCCCTAGACTTCTACGCCAGTGGGACCTGGCCGGACAATCAACCACTAAAGCTGGCCAATTTTGTGCTCTTGAAGGACGAAGGAGAGGACGAAACCATCGTTGCCGCCTCGGCCGATCTTGGGTTGACACGCGCGTACGTCTTCGAGAAGGCCGCACTCGCGCTGAGCGGACAAAATTCCTCGGAATTGCTTGATCTAAATGGGCTTGCCGGAGCGGAGATCCTGCGCGTGAATGTGGGGATCTCGCCGGCGTTGGCCACAGAGAGCGTCTCCTGCTCGTGGTCTGGGTACTTGTTGCCCGCAGCGCCGGCCACCTCTCCATCGCTCCCTGTGTCGGGAACATTTTTCTCGAAAACGCCGGTATCTTCTATCCCATTTGAGATCGACACCTTCGCGATCCGGCAGGCCGGGCTCGTCAGCCCCTACCGCCTCGTCAACATCTCCATTAGCTGCCTTGGCCAAGATGATCTGAATCGTCGGTTGGAACTGGAAGTGCATGGAGATGTCTTCACGACTCCGGCCTACGCCTCAACACTGCTCGAGCTCGGCATGGCGGATTTCACACTGCGTGTTGACCCGCCTTTCCTAACGATCCGTCCTGGCTCGCAGACATACCTGTTTGCGCCAGTTTCCTCTCAAGCGGGATTTGCTGGTCCGGTTACGCTGAGTGCTGATGGCCTTCCTTCCGGCATTGCCGCTACACCCACCGGCCTTAACATGCTGAGTCTTGATGCCGCAAGCACGACCACCGCCGGCGTTTACCCGGTGCTTGTGACGGGAACGAGCGGAACACTGACCCATGTTTCCAGCGGGCTGCTCAACGTGTCCGACTTGCCGGCCAGCGGCTACCGTATCAGTACTTGGCCGGCCGGTCTTCAATTTTTGGCGGACACAATCGCCTACACCGCTCCGGCGACCTTGGCCTGGCCGCCCGGACCAGGGCATGATCTTTCCGTCGCGACTTCACAGAGCCTAAATGGCTTGGTGTGGGAGTTTGCCGGCTGGGCTGACGGTGGTTCGGCGACACGCGCGATATTTCCTGGCAGCGAACCCGGCGCACTGGTTGCCTACTTCCGGGCGGACATTACGAACTCGGTGGGAACGACACGCATTCCTCTTGTCCAAAATAGGAGAACAGGGACGTTGGCAGGCGGCCTAACGGTGACGAACACATCGACGCAAACCCTTACGGGTCCCATTCGAGTTGTCCTCACCGGACTCACCAGCGGGGTTACATTGCTGACGGCGACGGGCACGTATCAAGGTTCACCCTATATGGACCTTCCGGTTACGGTGTTGGCGCCGGGAGCTACGGCGACAGTGGGTTTTAGGTTCAAGGACTCCTCAAATGCGGCGATAGACTACACGCCCAGGGTGCTGCTGGGTGTTCTCTAGCGCTGGACCGGGTGCCTCCGGACACAGTGTGAGCGCTATGCCCACCCCATCTTGAAGGCGTCCTCCGCGTGCCCCACTGAGAAGTCCTGCGCACCCGTAGACCCGGGGGGTGGGCGAAGTGGCGGGAACTGGGCCGGGAACTGGTCGCTCAGCAGGAGCGGGGCTGTCAGAGTGCGGCGGGCTTCGACCCCAATCTTAAGGGCGCCCTGTTGGCCGTACTGGAGTCCCACTCTTGACCGGTCTGCCGAGCCTGCATAGGTGCACTGGGCGGCCATTGGTTGGGGTTTTCGAGGGGCTGCCCGACAGGTGGCGAAATGGGTGAGGGATGACGGTGGGTTCGAGGGGGATACGGGGAGAGGTTGAGTGATTCCGCGCAGTCGAACTGCGCCTGCCGCGCGGCGGGCTATACTCTCAGGTGAATGTCGTCGGTGACGGCCATTCCTCGAGTCGGCCACGAACGATAGCGGCGCGCGCTGCATTTGCATGTACAAATCCTTCTCTGTTTGGGACAGGGCTGACGGCGGCCTGTATAGATATTGCGTTCTTCAAGACATTCGAACGCTCCATTATTCCGTGATCCGGCGAGATTTTTTTGGTGAGCAGCAGACGCCCAACGACTGGCATCAGTACCTTGATCAGCTTTTCGTTGAGCTTCTGCTGGATCAATCGCCAGAAGAGGGGTCGGGCGCGTTCGAGACGGTGGAAGCGGCAATCGCGGCGTTTGACACTCCTGATGACTAGGTCGATTACTGTCAGCGCGAGGTAAGCGAACGGCAATGCCCGGCCAAGTGGATGCGGGAGGACGAACGGGCAGTTCGCCCGACTACGAGCCGATGGCGACCAGTGATTTTGCGCCGCTAATTCGCTGAGACCGCGCTCTGTTCGGCGCGGCCCAGTTGGCAGAAGAGCATGGAAACGAACTGGGTCCAGCAGATGAAGCCCTTGGCGGAGCGTTCGGCGCCGTGCTTCTTGACGAGAGCGGTGAACTCATTGCGGGGGAAGTGGTGCAGCAGTTGATTGAAGAGACTGGCGGCTTGTAGGATTGTCTTGCCCTCCTTGGGTGTGGCGCGGGCGCGGTCCCGGTGAGGAGACGAAACTGCGCCAACGCTTAATTGTAGGAGGGCGCCCCGCTCAGCCGTCCAATCGGGCCCGATTCCGGGTTCGCGGATTTATCTTGGACAAGAGTGAGTCAACTTATATCCGGGGGTTGTTAACTCTATGACGTTATGGGACTTGCTCCTGTTGATGTGCTTTGCGATGCCGATTGTTGCTGCAATACGGACAGCGAGTCAGGCTAAGTTTGGACCGCCATGCTGGATTGTCATGATAATAGGAGGATTGGTTCTTGGGGTTACTTGTGCCGGGGTAATGTGGAGGGTGGGTAAGTTTACATCCGGACGTATTGAGAGCGTACGGGAGCCATGGCAGGAACGGCTGTTTTCTGTACTCTACCTTGCCGCACTAGTGTGGATCTTGCTTGTTGCATTCCTGATGGTTATTGTGATGCCAAGGGTGGCACAAGGGTTGGCACAAGCGTGCTCACACATAGTCTCATGAGCTATGCGTTAAGCGTCAGCAAGAGCGCAGTTCAAAGGCAGGTCTCACGGACATACCTGGTCTCCCCTCAGGCTGCCGCTCAGTTCTTCGCACGGTGTAGCGGTCTTGCCCCGATTCCTGCTCGCTTGGCCGATTGTGTTTCGGCCGGGTCGGCGTCCGGGGAAGGTGACAGTTCTGGGAACCGGCTGCAGCAGAACGTAACGAAGGAGATGGCTCCGTCGTCAACGCAATCGGTGGACCCGTTGACGAACCGGTTGAGTGGATCGGGGATCACCTATGATTCGAACGGGCACCTGCCAGGATGGGGCACGCCGACGGGGCCGGTGAGGGCCGCGTACGATGTGGAGAACCGGATGACGACGATCCAGACTCCGGATACGGCGGAGTCGTACAAGTACGGTCCGGGCAATCTGCGGGCGATCAAGCAGATGCCATACGACACGTGGTATTCGGTGTACGGGAAGGACGGGGAATTGCTGGGGACGTACAAGGAGTGCACGGGTGGTGGAGGGATCGCGTTTCTGTGCGAGGCGCGGGAGCGGGTGTACTTTGGGAGGCGGTTGGTGCAGTTCGAGGGAGAGCCGAGTAGTTGGCAGGGTGTGACGCCGAACCAGGTGGGGAGTCCGTTGTATGTGCATGGGAGAGTGTACCCGTACGGGGAGACAGAGAACGGGTTGCTCTGGGCGGACCAGGAGGAGACGTTCGCGACGTATAAGCGGGACCAGTTTGCGGGCCTCGATTATGCGATGAACCGACATTACTCGTCGGCCTGGGGACGGTTTACTACGGCGGATCCGTATCGGGCTAGCGGGGGACCGGCGGATCCTCAGAGCTGGAACAGGTATGCGTATGTGGAGAATGATCCGGTGAACTTCAATGATCGGCGAGGATTGCTTGCTGAGGCGGCATATGGTACTTGCCCAGCCTGGTTGACCGGGGAGGAGTGTGGTGTTTCATTCGGAGACGGCTACACACGAGGAGGTCTTGGGGGCACGTGCGTTGCAGGTACATTGGGATTTGCCTCTACGGGAGCTCCGGTGCTTTGCTACGAGAGAGAATGGAATGGTGCTGAGGAATTAGCTCCTTCCCCCAAAAAACATCGTACCTATTTCCTGGCAGTGGAGGGACTCGGCGATAATCCGGCAGACTGCTACCGTGTCCCAACAAGCAAGGGAGGCGTCGTGACAAGGGAGATCACGTATCGCCTCAAGTTCATGGAAGAAGGAATGCCGTCCCCGATGGGTTACCCCGCTGTGATCTGGGAACATGTTAGTGGGAGTGTTCCCACTACCGGCGAAGACTCACCCTCTTCCGCGCCTCCAGGCATATTTATAGATACGCACTCGATTTTGGCTGGCGCTTCGATTCAGAACGTGACTCAATCGTTCACGGCGATGATTAATGGTGTCTCCGTCGGGGTTCCGGTTATGAGCGCCTTCGGCGGAGATTGGTCAGAGTTGACTATCGAAAAACATGCAGGATACGTTTCTGTCAATGGCAATATTGGAGGCAAGCTCGACTCAAACGGTAAGCTGATCCCTGGGACCTACACACCATGCCAATAGGCCGAGATATTATTGTAGGAATTATGATTCTCGGACAGGCGGCCTGCTTGCATTCCGTTCAACTGAGCGATCAATGGCAACCGTCAGACAGCCGGCTATCGTTCGAGGAGCGGCTCCAGCGCGCCTCCGCGGCTCCGCTAATTGTTCTTGGGCGAGTGCTTGCGGTGAATGAGATCGGTCAACCACAAAGATCCTTGGGTAATGCGCGAGTGAAAACCCAATTGACGAAAATCCATATCGAGGTGGAGCAAGAGATCAAAGGTACGATTCCGGCAAACCCGATGGACTTCTATTTCTTTCAGTTAAGTCAAGAAAGCGATGTCGCAGCAGGGGTGCCTGCCTACATTCCTGCAGTCGGTCACCGGAGGATCTATTTTCTGAGAGCCGACAGCGGCACATACCGATCCGTCGGAGATATTGCACGCTATAATCTGGAGGTGTGGAATGGCACCCACAAGCCAGACTTTTGTCGAGGAGTATCGCCGGGATGCTGTGTCAGCGAGTTGCTACTGATTCCTAGTGGAACATTCAACACAGAAGCCTTTGTGAGTGGTCTTTGGCCGTCCGCATATGCATCTGGCATATTATGCTCCCCAGAGAGGACAAAGGAACTTCTCGATCGGCTGAGACAGTATCCCGACAAGAGAGTCGCGGAGGGAGCCTCCGAGACTCTCCAAATGCTTGAGCAGTGGTGGCCGCGGATCAGAGAAAGGTGACATCCTGCAGAGAAAGGCGACATCCTGACCCGTTCCAGTCGATATGATCATGAAAAAGGAGCTTATGAGCTGCTTTGTGCCTTCGGCTGAGATCAATCGGCGCTCTCCGTGACTCGGCACTACTCCTTCGCAGTGCGTAAAGGTCGCTAGAAGGCAATAACATACGGCCATCCGCAAGCTCTAGCGCGCAGCCCAACTATGCCGGTCCGTCCTGATTTCAGCGGCCACAGATGCTGCTGGGACGCATCACTTGGCCTCCATTACAGGTTGAACTCAGCAGCCGCGCGGAGCGGCCGGCGCCGTGCTACACCTGATGGAGCCAACGCACACCGGCTCAGTGCCGGCTGCGACCTAGCGGCGGCGTTTTCTGCTCTACTGATTCCATTCTGATTTGCGCGGTTCTTTGGGGGGATTCGGCGCACTGGGTGGCCATCGTGAGCGCTACGCGAACCCCAGGTCCTCCGACCGGACGGACTCTACTTTGGAGGCCCCTCAGGCGACGCCGCTTGGCGCCGCTTCCATGCATCCGGCAGCCAGTCTGCCAAGTCGCTGAGGCGCACCGACGGCAGGTTGGTTAGCAACTGCGTCAGGTACAGTTGTGGGTCCACGTCGTGACGGCGGCAGGTGCTCGTCAGGCTCGCCAGAATCGCTGCGGTCCGGCCGCCCCTCGCATTGCCCACGAAGAGCGAGTTCTTGCGGTTCAGCACCACTCGCTTCATTTCCCTTTCGCTGATGTTGTTGTCCAGCGGCACCGCTCCATCGGAGCAGAACACCGTCAGTTCCGCCCACTGGCTCAGCGCGTAGTTCAGCGCCTCGGCCATCGGATGCTTCGGCAGCAACTGTTCTTTCCAGCCCAGCAGTTTCTCCCGTAACTCCGTTACCACCGGCACCGAGTTCTCCTGGCGCAGCTTCAGCCGCTCCGCCACCGGAAGTGCGGCCGCCTGACGTTCTACTGAATACAGCGCGCGCACCACCTCCACCACGCTCCGCGCGATCTCCGGCGCCGCCTTCTCCGCCTCCACTACCTTGCGACGGAAATGCGCCCAGCACCCCGCGCGCGTGATCTCGTTGCCCGCCACCACGCCGTTGTATCCGCCGTAGGCATCGGCCAGCAAAACCTGCCGGTAATCTTTCAGAAAATGTTTCGGCCCATCGCGGCCCCGGTTCAGCGTGAAGTCGAAGACGTTGTAGGCATGGTCGTCATCCCCCACATAGATCCACATCCGGGCGTTCGCCGTTTTGCCTTTGCTCAGCATCGGCATGATGGTGTCGTCGGTGGCTACCACATGCGAGGACCGCACTCGCTGCGCCATCAATTGGTACAGCGGTTCGGCCAAGTCTGCCACATCGCCGCACCATACCGATTGGGTGGCGCGCGAAATCTCGAAGCCCTGCCGCGCGAAGATGTCTTCCAGCCGGTAGAGCGGCAGGTAATCGGAAAACTTGCTGGTCACGATGTAAGCCAGCAGGCCCGGTCCGGCCAACCCCTTGTCAATTGCTGCCTCGGGCTTGGCCGCCGTTTCGATACTGGGTTTGCCGCCGCCGTTCTCGCAGGCCGTACAGGCATACTTCTTGCGCACGTGGTGGATGCGTTCGAAGTGACCGGGCAGATACTCGATCTGCCAGCTCTCGTCGGCGCCGATCTCCTGGCGCTCGGTTCCACAGCAGGGGCAGGCTCGCTGTTCCGCGCTCAGCTCGTGGACATGCGTGGTGGCCGGGAGATTCTCAAAGTTGGCGAGATTGCGCCGGCCTTTGCGGCGCCGCACGCGGCGCACTTCCGAGTCCTGTGGCGTCTCGGGAGGAACGTCATCCGGATGAACCGGCTTCTGGTCCATCGATGCGGCGAAGTCGAACAGCATCTGCGCCAGATCGCCAGTTGATTGCAGCCGGTCGGCGCGGGGACCGTAATACCACTTCTTATAACGCTCCAATTCCAGTTGAAGGCGGAGCATTTCCACGCGGAGTTCTTCAGCGCGGCGAGTCTGTTCATCGGCACGCTGAGTCTGCTGTTCGGCACGTTGTGCCTGCTGTTCGGCGCGCTGGGCATGGTGATCGCACTCGGTCAGCAGGGAGAGCACCATCGCCTTCAGCGCTGCGCTGTCCCCGGGTAAGTCGATCAAATTCCCGCTGCCAATGGCCACGGATAATTAGATGCGATTTCCATATTAAACGTTACGCGAATAGTGACTTTTCTTGTGATTCAGACGACGCGCGCGCCGCGCTCGTAGCGGGCGACCCGTTTCAGCCGCGATACATCGATTCCATCCAGAACCATGGCCAGTTCACTGGCTCTCAGTTCCACCGAAGATGAGCCCGCTTCCACGCGGGGCAGTTTGAAAGTGCCTGCCTCGAGCCGCTTATACCAAAGAACAAAGCCGTCGCGATCCCACACAAGAATTTTTAGCCGGTCGCCGCGGCGCGAGCGAAACACAAACAGGTGACCACTTAAGGGGTCCTGCCCGATGACGGCTTTCACGCGTTCGGCCAAGCGGTCGAAACCGCAGCGCATGTCAGCGGCCTCGGCGGCGAGCCAGATGCGCGCGCTTTGCTCGCGGTCGAGCGTGCGCAGGCTCGGCAGACCGGTCAAACGCGGGACTCCAACACGGCCAACAAAGCGCGCAGATGATTGGGATCGAAGCCTGGCTCGACGAGCAGGCTCCGGCCGGTGGGCAGTCGAATCTCAATCGCCGATCCATGCCCAGCCGCCGCTTGAGTCGCCCTGCCGGCGTCCACCAAGTGGACCTCGACGAAGGGTTGCGGGCCAGCCAGGATCAGACGTTTCTTCCAGGCAAAGAAGTGCGTTGGAGATAGCCCACGTGCCCGGCAGAACGCCGCCACACTTTGACCGCTCCGCTCTTGCTCAGCGACCAACTCCCGCCACTTCGTCCAAGCCTCAGGTCCGCGTGTGCGCATGACTTCACAGTGGGGCACACGGAGCACGCATTCAAGATGGGGTTTGCGTAGCGCTCACTGGCCATCGGTTGGCTGCGGCCTGAAAGGCCAGCAAAAGCCTCACTCGAAAGGGTCGTGACAAATACCCGTTCAGGGGTGTTTTGCCTCCTGGCGAACCGCTATCGTCAGCGTAGGGAATCTCCGCACTACCTGGATTCCCCGATCACAATCACTTGGCGAGGCGACGCCCCATTCCGCAGAGGCCACGGGATCGCGGAATTCACGCGCGCTTCGATGCCAGGGAACTGACCCCTAAGGAGACACCTTCAATGAATGCAGTTGAGACAGAGCGGCGAACCACTCACCCGACTCACTATAGGACCCTCAAAGTCGCCGGACAGGAGATCTTCTATCGGGAAGCCGGACCAGCAACCGCGCCCGTGATCCTGCTCTTGCACGGATTCCCGACGTCGTCGAATATGTTCCGGAATCTGATCCCTCAGCTCGCCGGCTCTTTTCGCGTGATCGCGCCAGACTATCCCGGCTTCGGACAGAGCAGCATGCCGGCTCATACCGAATTTAGCTACACCTTCGAGAATCTCGCGAAAGTTGTGGATTCCTTCGTCGAGTCACTCGGCCTGACGAAATTCTCAATCTACGTGATGGACTACGGCGCACCCATCGGATACCGGCTCGCCCTACTGCATCCGGAACGGATTCAGGCGCTGATCATCCAGAACGGGAATGCGTACGAGGAAGGGCTTCTCAAGTTCTGGGACCCGATCAAGAAATACTGGGCGGAACCCAATGCCGAGAACCGGGCCGCACTCCATTTTCTCGTAAACCTGGAGGCGACTCGCTGGCAATATCAGGACGGCGTGAAGGACACTTCGTTGCTGGATCCAACGGTGTGGTTGGTCGACCAGGCGGGACTCGATCGGGAAGGGAACCGCGAGATTCAGATGGACTTGTTTCTGTCCTACGGAACCAACGTGCCCCTATACCCGAAGTTCCAGGAATTTTTCAGGAACCATCAGCCGCCGGCGCTCATCGTCTGGGGCAAGAACGACTTCATCTTCCCCGCTGAAGGGGCCGCACCCTACAGCCGGGATCTCACCAACCTCGAAACCTACCTGCTGGACACCGGCCACTTCGCTCTGGAGACGCACGGTGATGTCATCGCAGCCCACATCGAACGCTTTCTATTGAAGAATCTTTGATCCCGCGGGAGGGTTCACACCCTCCCTGGAGCCTACGCTGGGCGAGAGCGAACTTCGCCGCCACTATGGTCAACTGGCCTCGGAGGATCTGGGGTCTGCCTAGCACCCACGAAATTTTCGGGGGCAGGTCACGAAGACTCATAGTCACTCAGGAACTTCGCAAAATGCTCAGCTAGAGCATTCTGCCCTTCTGCATGACGAACTTCCATCCACTCATCATGGCTCACCGAAATGGCAACCGAGCGGTCGCTAGCGATGATCTCGACGTCCCAAATGAAGAAGAGAGTCAAACACAAGAGGCTGATGGCCGCAGCTCGGTCACCATCTTCCAACATGTGGACTGGAGCATCATGCACCGTTCGATGCTCACCGAACGACAATCGGTATCGATCAAAGAGGTCAAGGTGCTCCGCACTGGACCAGATCCCGGTGCCTGTCACCCACAAAAAGAAAGGGCCGTGGTCAAGGAACAGATTCCCAAGCAACCTAGCCAAGGCTACTTTCTTTCCCGAGTCCTTAGGCAAGCGATAGTTGGGAATTACGCCAGGATACCGCCACGCTACCTGTCCAAAAAACGAGCCTATATCAGGAACCCTCAAGTAGCTCGCGGCCTCAGCTTCAGAGAGTATTTGCATACGTGGGCTCCCTATGGGACTACGAAATTCGGTGCCAGAGTCGTCCAGAGAGGAGGCAACAGCGAAGGTAAGAGTCGAGTACCGCGGTATAGCAGGCAACCTCGTCCGATCCCTCCGACCACGACGCCGGGCTGGCATCATTCATCCCGACCGGGCGCCAGGCCGGCGGATGGGCCTCCTTGTCTGGCATCGGTCTCCCAACTGGATAATACCTCTGTCTTCGGCCTGATCCGTTATCGACGTCCCAGTGCCCAGGTCCAGCACGCGAGCCCACGTCCCAGCCAGCACCAAGATGCCCGCCGGATGTCTTTGGATAGCGAACCGGCCGCCACTGGGCACGTCGATCATTCATCGAATCCGGGGACCACTCCCACTGGTACTCGGGGCAAGCCGGCACGGGAACCGGCGGTGGCAAGGGCTCGCCACCTGGGGCACCTGATGCCGGTTTAGCAGGTATGATCGTCTTCGCGAGCTGGGAATGTAGAACAAGCGGGAGACGGTAGATCGCCTCGGCGTGCCCGCGCCGACGGTCGACCGTTGGACGGAGTTTGGGCCAATTAAAGCCAATTAAAGCGCATTTCTACAACGACCACGGATGGCAGCTCCACGAACCTCCGGGGCCGAACACATCGGTGAAACATTGGAGCCGATGGCACCGTCCGGTGGATCGAGCGGCAGTTTTGCCGGCAGGTCCACATGCGTTGCGCTTCCAGCCCGCAGGCGAGGCATGGATGAGGCTCCTGCGCCCGATGGCTGGGGCGATCGCGATTCCGTAGGCGCTCCGAGGAGAACCAGGCCGATCGTTGAATGGAAACAAGGGGGGAATGGAAACAAAGGGCCGGATGCCTCAATACGAAGCACCCGACCCTTGGCCCCCTGTTGTGCCGGACGACACCGGCTGGCGGAGATCAGAAATACAGTTTGGCGCCCAGTTGGATGACTCTCGTGGTGATGCCGCGCACACCGCCACCCACCGTGCCAAACGTGGCGGAACGGATGTTCAGGTCCACCGTGCTGGGATCCGGATTGTATTGGTTGAACAGATTGAAGACCTCGGTGCGGAACTCCACGCTGCGCGTCTCGGCAAAACGGAAACTCTTGTTCACCGAGAAGTCGAAGTTCCACAGGCCGGGCAGCCGCACGGCGTTGGTGCGTGGAGAAGTGCCGAAGCGGCCATAAGGCCCCTGCGCGAACGCATCGACGTTGAACCAGCGCTTCCACGTCCGGTCGCTACCGGCCAGGTTCGCTACCTGCCCGGTGAGGTCCGGACGGGATCCGATGCCGGTGCCCGTGGTGTCCACACCGAAGCTGATCGGGGCGGGGAAGCCGGATTGCGCGGTCATGATCGTCGATGCCTGCCATCCGTCCAGCACCAGCTTCTTCAGCCCCGTCGAATGCTTGAAGAACGGGACGTCGTAGATGAGTGTCTGGACGAACCGCTGCGTGACGTCGAAGCCCGACACGGCCCGCTCCGCGCGCAGGTTGTAGATGTCCTGCACGTCGCCGATGAACGATCCGCCACCCACCTGGCCGCCAATGTCGAGCGGGCCCGAGATCGACTTCGAGTACGTGTAGGCTGCCAGAAACGTGAGGCCGTTCCGCATGCGCCGCTCGCCCTTCATCTGCAGGGCGTGATAGATGGAGTTGCCAATGGACTTGTCGGATCGCACACTGCGCTGGTAGTCCTGATTCGGCCGTCGGGCGTTCAACGAGGCGAGCCCGGCGGTGCGCGGATCCACAATCTGCACGGGCCGGTTGAGGTCCTGGAATGTCACGATCAACCGCGTGCCCTTGGATCCGACATAGCCCAAGTCGAGGATGAAATCGCCCGGCAGTTTCTTCTGGATGTTGAAGTTCCACTGCTGGATGTAGCTGTCGCGCAGATTCTGGTCATTACTCACCGCGAAGTTCAATGCGCCGGAGGTCACGGCGCCGGCGAACGGGTCATTGAAGAACACGTTTGGTTTGCCTGTGATATTGCCGGTGATGGTGGCGCCGGCCGTGGCTTGCGCACCTTCCGCCATGGCGAAGATCGCGTTGGAGATCTGTGGCGTGTAATAGATGCCGTAGCCGCCGCGGATCACCGCGTCGTTGGTGAACTTCGGCCGGTATGCGAAGCCAAAGCGGGGGCCGATGTTGTTGCGGTCCGGAGCGATCAGCGCGCGCCCGTAGGCTGAAGTCTGGGGCGTTGTCAGTCCGGCGACGATGAAGCCGTTCTGCTCGATGTTCACCATCTTGTCGTCCGACTGCTTGTAGGGCTGGAAGTAGTCGTAGCGCATGCCCAGGTTCAGCGTGAGGTTGGACGTCACCTTCCAGTCGTCGTTGACGAAGTAGCCCTGCCAGAAGTTCTTCAGATCCGTCGATGTGTGCGCCGGATTGATGCTGTCGTTGCGGATGTAGCCCAGCAGGAAGTCGGCCAGGGCGCTGCCCGTGTAGGTTCCGTCAAAGGTGAACGACCCGCGCGGCGCGCGTGCCTGCTCGAAGGTCACCAGTCGGCGATCGATCTCCACACCCATCTTGATGAAGTGGCGGCCGTGCTGCCACGACAGGGTGTCGGAGAAGGGAAGGAAGCTGTTCGACCGGTCCCGCGGTCCGATCTGGCGCTGCAGGTCGTACATATTGAACGTGCCGTCGGCGCCGCTGACGTTGATCGTGGGCGGCCCGAACTCCTTCGGCAAGCGCGAAACCAGCGGCAGCCCCATCTTGCCCACCACGTCGTAGGCTGCGTCATTGGTGGTGCCGAAGATCTCCTGCTCGCTGAACTTGTGCCAGCCGGCGCGGAACTCGTTGATCAGCACCGGCGTGAACGTCCGCGTGTAGGACAGGGCCAGGTTCTGCGTGCGGCCCAGGTTGTTGCGCTCGTCGTGCCCCCAGAACGGTACGCCGGCTTCGTAGGTGTCGTTGAAGACATAGCGGGCCGAGACGACGTCCCGCGACGAGAGGTTGTGATCGACGCGAGCGGTGTAGGTGTCCTGCGTCGAGACCGCGCTGGCTGGCGTCGACAGGTAGTTGAAGACGCCGTTTTGCGTGTTGGCGGAAGGCTGAAAGGCAAGAAATGCCTGAGCCTGAGGGCTCAACGCCGACTTCGGTATCTGGTTGTTGACGATCCCCACCCCAAGAGGATCGTTCAGCACGATGGGCGCGCCCGTACGTGCATTCACCAGACCACTCAAGTCTCCTCCGCGCTGAGCGGCCGTCGGTACGATCCGATAGGCCGCCGTTGAGCCCTGTGCCAGCTTCCCCGATTCCCAATTAAAGAAGAAGAACGTCCGGTCCTTGCCCTTGTAAAGCTTCGGCAGCCACACCGGGCCGCCGATGTTGCCGCCATATTGATTGCGGTTGAGCCGCGCCGGCGTCGCGCTGGTTCCGGCAATCGCATCGTAGGATTGCGTGAGGGCGTCGTTGCGGTTGAATTCCCACAACGTGCCGCGAAAGGCATTGCCGCCGCGCTTGGTGATGATGTTCACCTGCCCGCCCGGTGCTCCGCCGGCCTCAGCGGAATATGTGCTGGTCTCCACTTTGAACTCCGCCAGCGCGTCCACTGACGGGCTGAAGGCGTAGGTCATGGCGTCGTAGTCCATGAACTCGACGCCGTCGAGGAAATAACGGTTGGCCGTGTCGCGGCTTCCGTTGGCCGACATGCCGGTGGAGCCGAAGGGCGAGTCCTGCTGCCCGATGGACCCGCGGCCACGACGTACCGTGATCGAGCCGGGAGTCCCCGCCTGCACGCCCGGGATCAGTTGCGCGAGCTGCACGAAATTTCGACCGTTCAAGGGCAATTCGACGATCTTCCCGGAATCAATCACCGTCCCCACAGTGGAGTTTTCCGTCTGCAGTGCCGCCGCCGAAGCCTCCACCTGAATGGTCTCGGCTACATCGCCCACCTTCAGCGTGAAATCGACACGGGCCGTTTGCTGCACCTGGAGCGCGATCTGGTTCACCTTCTGACCCTGAAAGCCCTGCGCCGTCACAGCCACGGAGTAGTCGCCCGCCTGCAGGAATGGGATCGTGTACGTGCCCGAAGAATCGGAAGTGGCCTCACGCACGGCATTCGTTGTCAGGCTGGAGGCGCGAACCGTCGCGCCCGGCACCACTGCTCCACTGGCGTCGGTCACTGTGCCGACCACAGTGGCCGTCACCTGCTGGCCCGGGCAGAGAGCGGACGAACCCAATAGGAGGATCGATGTGAGGAGGAAAACGGAGGCCCGGACAGGGGCGTAACCGCGGATCTTCTTCGATGAAGGACTTGTCATAACACCCACCTTGTGTCGTGTCGTCGGAGACTCGCCGTCTGGCTACTCAGCCGGCCCGATGCATTCCAATGGGATTGAGTCTGATGGATGCAGGCGGCGGGCTCAAGTGAATTTACAGTTAGCTTTACTGTAAGGTTGGTGAGTAAGGGGTGTGTTTACAGTCCATTGCGGGGCTTCGCCGGAGGCTCGACCAGGCGGGCGGCCAGGATCTCGAAAGTTTGGGCGGTGCCGCCCACGGCGTGGGAACGGATCAGCGCCTCAAAGGGCAGAACCTTGCCCGACCTGTGCGGCGGTAACGCCGCCTGGATCCGGCTGAAACCTTGGGGGGAAACCGCTGCCTCAATGGCCGCTTCGGTGCCCGACATGCCCGTACCGGCGAGCAGCAGCACCTCTCCCGTGTTCTGAAGGTTCGGCACCAAGGCAATCACAGCCAGCGAATCGCGGATATCGGCGTCGCGCGTCAGTATTGTGTAGAGGCGTTGTTCTCCAGCTAGAGGCTTCCTGTTAACGACGACGTTACCGCCTGTGGCCTGGTCATACTCCACCTGGAAATTGAGCTGGTCGTCGAACAGTTCCGCCCACAGATTGGCGCGCTTGCTGCCCACGAGGATCAGGTTGGACGTCTGCAAACGCCGCGTTGGATAGTCCCGCGCGAAGTGGACATTCAGCGTCTTACCCTGCAGCGCCGCCAGCCGTGTGATGTGTTGGACGGCCTGGACATCGGCATAGCTGGTGTACCGGCGGCCCATCAGCATTTCCAGGGATTTGCGCCGCTCCGGATCCCGTTCTCTGGCGAGATCATCGAGCAGGTACTTGCGACTAAGGTAGTCCTGCAGCACCACCGGATGCTTCACCATGTCCGTGTAGAAGCTCAGGCAGGAATCCGCCACCACGACGTCGGTTTCCCGATCTCCGGCGAACATCTGTTGCCACAGCGGATTCACGCCGGACGGAGGCGCCTCTGCCTGCCGTCGAAGTTGAAGATTCCAGGCCACGAGACCGGCGCAGGCGAGGGACAATACTCCGATGATCGAAAGCAGGTAAGTGGATCTCGGGCGCGGAGGCTCCGGCTCGGTGGCTGGCACAGGGTCGCGGGGTGGCGCGATGCGCGGCGTCAGTACGGCCGTGTAGTTGCCGCGCGGAATCTCCAGGAGCCACGACTCCTCAACACCTTCCTGCTTGAAGTACTCTTCCAGTTTCTTGCGCAGCTCCGAGACGTGGACGCGGACGATGTTGTCCTGGCTGGTGTCGTAGTCGGGCCGGCGGGCAAAGACCGAGACACCGATCTCTTGCTCGTGCACTTCGCGGCCTGCGCTCTCAAAGCTGTGACGGCAAAGGAATTCCAGCAGTTCGCGCTGCCGCTGCGAGCGTCTGAAGGGCTTGCTTGCCAGGATTCGGGCGATCAACTGGCGCTGAGTTTCGGGGTCGGGTCCGAGTTCGCGAAGGTGCAGTGGAGTCTCGCCTGCCATCCGGTTCCGCTCCCACGAAGAGAGGTACCGCCCAATTCTAGCAGCACATTCCACCCAGAATGGCGAGCGCTACCAATCTAGACCAGAAGGTCCTTAACCACCTGACCCCCCACATCGGTGAGCCGGAAGTGCCGTCCCTGAAACTGGTACGTCAGGCGCTTATGATCAATGCCAAGACAGTGCAGTATGGTGGCCTGGAGGTCATGCACGTGTACGGGACTCTCGGTAATGTTGTAGCCATAGTCGTCGGTCGCGCCCCAGGTGATGCCCGGCTTCACCCCGCCGCCCGCCATCCAGACGGTGAAACAGCGTGGATGGTGATCGCGGCCGTAGTCGTCTTTCGTGAGCCGGCCCTGGCAGTAGACCGTTCGGCCAAACTCGCCGCCCCATACGACGAGGGTGTCCTGCAGCATGCCCCGCTGCTCCAGATCCTGAATCAGCGCGGCTGCTGGTTGGTCGGTTTGTTTGCACATCTTGGGCAGCCCGGCGGGTAAACCGCCGTGGTGGTCCCAATCCCGGTGGTAGAGCTGGATGAAGCGCACTCCGCGTTCGGCCAAGCGCCGGGCCATCAGACAGTTGTAGGCGAACGTGCCCGGCTTCCTCGCGTCTGGCCCGTAACTCTCCACGACGGAGGCCGATTCCTTGGAAAGGTCGGTCAGCTCGGGTACGGACGTCTGCATGCGGAACGCCATTTCGTACTGCGCGATGCGTGTTGAGATCTCGGGATCGCCGGCCTCGTCCAGCTTCAGCCGGTTCATCCCGTTCAGGGTGTCGAGGAATGTCTTCCGGTTCTCCTCGGGAAATCCCTGTGGACTTGTCAGGTAGAGCACTGGATCGCCCACCGACCGGAACTTCACACCCTGGTACCGCGTGGGCAGGAAACCGCTGCCCCACAGACGGTCGTAGAGCGGCTGCCCGCTCCCATTCGAACCCGGCGAGATCATGACAACGAACGCCGGCAAGTCCTTTGTGTCCGCGCCGAGGCCGTAGGAAACCCACGAGCCCATGCTCGGCCGCCCGGCGATCTGGAAGCCCGTCTGGAAGTAGGTCACGGCCGGATCGTGGTTGATCTGCTCGGTGTACATCGACTTCACGAACGTGAGCTTGTCGACGATGCTGGCGGTCCGCGGCAGCAGTTCGCTCACCAGCGCGCCCGATTGGCCGTGCCTCGCGAACGAGAACTTCGATGGCACGATGGGGAAACTGGACTGCGAGGCGGACATTGTCGTCAACCGCTGCCCTTGCCGCACGGACTCCGGCAGGTCCTGGTTCTGAAACTCCGTCAACTTCGGTTTGTAGTCGAAGGTCTCCAGGTGCGACGGCCCGCCGCTTTGGAACAGATAGATGATGCGCTTGGCCGTCGGTTTGTGGTGCGGCAGCCCGGGCAACCCCTCGCCCTTCAGCAGTTCGGTTAGGGCCGCCGTGCCCAGCGCGCCGGGGATGCGTTGCAGAAGTTGACGTCGCGTCATGGTCCGCATCACTCCTTCGTAATCGCTTCATCCAGATTGAACAGCAAGCTGGCCACCGCTGTGTAGGCGGCCAGGGTCTCCGCCGGCAATTGCTTGTCTCTCGGAGCCTTGCCTTGCTCCAGGTACTTCTCGGCCTCGCCGGGATGGGCGGTGTAGTAGGAGGAGAACCGCTGTAGTGCAGACGCAATGTACTCGTCTTCTTGGCCCTTCGGCTGGCGGCCCAGCACCAGCCGGAATGCCTCGTCGATGCGCGCTTTGGGCTCGGCGGCATCGTGCATCACACGCTCGGCCAACTTCCGCGAGGCCTCCAGATAGAGCACGTCGTTCATCAGGTCCAGGGCTTGCAGCGGTGTATTCGTGCGAGTCTCGCGCACAACGCAGGTTTCGCGCGTCGGTGAGTCAAACGTAATCATGCTGGGGGCGGGCACAGTCCGCCGCCAATACGTGTACAGACTGCGCCGCCAAAGCCCCTCGCCCTCGTCGGGTTCGTAACCTTTACCGCCCTGCAGTTCCTGCCACAGACCCTCGGGCTGATAGGGCTTGACGGATGGGCCGCCCAGCCTTTCCACCAGCAGCCCGGAGACGGCCAGTGCCTGGTCGCGAATCATCTCGGGAGCCAGACGGAACCGTGGCCCGCGGGCCAGCAGGCGGTTTTCCGGGTCGCGCTGTTGCAACTCCGGCGACACCTTGGACTCCTGCTGATACGCGGCACTCATCACCATGGTCTTCAGGATGTGCTTGACGTCCCAGCCGCTATCCATGAACTCGACGGCCAGCCAGTCGAGCAACTCCGGATGCATGGGCCATTCGCCCTGCGAGCCGAAGTCCTCCACGGTCTTCACCAGGCCGACGCCGAACAGCATTTGCCAGTAGCGATTCACCGTCACCCTGGCCGTCAGAGGGTTGCCGCGATCCACCAGCCAGCGCGCCAGCCCCAGGCGGTTGCGCGGCCACTCCGGCTTCAGCGGAGGGAGCACTCCCGGCACGCCGGGCGACACCGGCTCGCCATGCGCGTCGTAGGCGCCGCGTTTCAGCAGGTACGACGGGCGTGGCGTGTCGCTCTCCTTCATCACCATCACCGTGGGGACCTTCGCCAGGTACTCCTTCTGCCCGGTCTCCAGCGCGTCCAGGGCCTGACGGGCCTGGGCGAATTCCGGCGGAGCATGGCGCTCCAGGAAACAGAACCGCAGCTTGTCGGCTTCCACCGGTGTCCGCTGCCGCCGAGCGGCGATGTGCGAGACCGTCTCGCTGAGCGGGATCACGGCCATTTCTTCCGGCGACAGGGCCGCGTTATACACTCGGACGTCGCGGATGGACCCATGGAACCGCAGTCCGCCCCCGCCGCCGATGCGGAACGGTTCCTTTGTCCCCAGCGGCCAGATGGGCTGGTCGAAGAGGATCTTCAGCTTCCGCGGCACGCCGTTGACGTAGATCTTCACGTGCGAAGCGTGCATGCTGCCGTCATAGGTCACGGCCACATGCTGCCACTCGTTCAGCTTCACGGGCTCTTCCGTCTCGACGCGCATGGCCAGATCCGTCCAGCGGAACGTCGCGTGAAACCGCAGTTTCCCGCCCATCAGATGGAGGAAGTGGCCTGTGCCCTCCAGGTAGTCCTCACCGCGCGACAGCACGGCTCCGTCGGGTGCCTCCGGCTTGATCCATGCGGCCAATGTATAGGGATCGTGGAAATTGAAGCCAGCGACCTTGTCGCTCACTTCGGTCTGGCGCTTGCCGTCGAAGTGCTCCTCGTCGAACACGCGCAACGCCAGGCCGGAAGTGGGCGTCCAGTCTTCGTCGCCGGACGCAACTTGCCGCTCCCACTTCTTCCGCGCGGCCTCGGCCGCCGGTTGCAGAGCTTTCACTCGCGCTTTCGCCGCCTCGATCCGCCTCGCGAAGTCGTCCAGCTTCACCTGTTGCTCGGGCAGCGGCGCCTTGATATAGGGCTCCTCATTGCCGAAGTTGTAGACGAAGCCGCGCTCTGGCACGTTGTTGAAGAAGGCGAAGAGCTGGTAGTAATCCTTCTGCAGGATGGGATCGTACTTGTGATCGTGGCAGCGGGCGCAGCCGACGGTGAGGCCCATGAAGACGGTGGACGTCGTCTCCGCACGGTCGGCCACGTACTGCACGCGGAACTCTTCGTCGACGATGCCACCCTCGGCCGAGGTGCTGTGGTTGCGGTTGAACGCCGTTGCCACGCGCTGCGAGACCGTCGCGTTCGGCAGCAGGTCGCCTGCGATCTGCTCGACCGTGAACCGGTCGAATGGCATGTTGTTACGGAACGCGTCGATCACCCAGTCGCGCCAGCGCCACATGTCGCGCGGACCGTCCGACTGGTAGCCGTTCGAGTCGGCGTAACGGGCTGCTTCCAGCCAGCGGATGGCCATTCGCTCGGCGTAGCGCGGCGAGGCCAGCAGGCGGTCCACCACTTTCTCATAGGCGTCGGGCGAGGGATCGTTCGCAAACGCATCCACCTCGGCGGGCGTCGGAGGCAATCCGGTGAGGTCGAACGAGACACGCCGCAGCAATGTTGCTTTGCCTGCTTGAGCCGACGGATGGAGACCCTCGTGCTCGAGCCGGGCCAGAATCCAGCGATCGATCTCGTTGCGCGCCCAACCCTGTTGTCTTGCTTCGGGTGGCGCTGCCTTGCGCGGTGGCACCAGTGACCAGTGCGGCTCGAACTTCGCGCCCTGTTCGATCCACGATCGCAGGATTTCAATCTCCCGGGCCGACAGCGGCTGATGGCCCAGGTAGCCGGGTGGCATCCGCTTGGCTTTGTTCGTGGACGAAACACGCAGATAGATCTCGCTATGGGCCGGATCGCCGGGCTTCAGCGCCGTGCTCGCGCTGTCCTCTTTATCCAGGCGGAGCTTGCTCTTGCGGCTGGCGCTGTCGGGGCCGTGGCAGGTGTAGCAGCGGTCAGACAGGATGGGCCGCACGTCGCGGTTGAACGAGACGGCCGCTCCCCAGGCGGAGAGACCAGTGGCCAGTATCAGACACGTAAGTCGCCCAGACACACGCACATCCCCCCAGAGGATCACAAGTCTGTCACAGTATATCGAAGAGGGACTGAGCCCCGTGAATCTGTCGCTATTTCCCACCGAGCCCACTTTCCGCGACCGCCTCGCCGCGCGCCTTCGCGCGCTCGCCGCCGAGGGCATCTATGTGGGCACCAGTTCCTGGAAGTACCCCGGCTGGCTCGATCAGGTCTACACGCCGGAACGCTACTTCACCCGGGGCCGTTTCTCGCAGAAGAAGTTTGAAAGTGAGTGCCTGAGTGAGTTCTCCGAGATCTTTCCCACCGTCTGCGGCGACTTCACCTTTTACCAGTTCCCCTCGCCCGAATACTGGCAGCGCCTCTTTGCCTCCGCCCAACCCAGCCTGCAATTTGCCTTCAAGGTGCCCGAAGAGATCACTGTGCGTGAATGGCCGACGCATCTGCGTTACGGTGCCCGCGGCGGTCTGGAGAACGAGTCCTTCCTGAATGCGGACCTTTTCCAGTCGGCGTTTCTTGGGGCGCTGGAGCCTTACCGGAACCGGGTGGGCGTGTTGGTCTTCGAATTCGGCATGCTCCCCAAGCGGCACTACGGGGATGTGGAGCCCTTCGCGGCTGATTTGGACGCATTCCTTGAGAAGCTCCCGCCCGGCTGGCGATATTCGGTGGAGATCCGGAATCGTGAGTTCTTCGACGAGCGCTATTTCCGGGTATTGCGCAGCCGCAACGTGGCGCACGTCTTCAACTCGTGGACGCGCATGCCGGAGTTGCGGAATCAACTGGCCGAGCCGGCGGCCCAGACGGCCGATTTCCTGGTGGCGCGGGCGCAGTTGAAGCCCGGTCGGACGTTTGAGCAGGCGGTGGAGAAGTTCCAGCCCTACAGGGAGATTCAGGAGGAGTATCCTCCGGCGCGCGAAGGGCTCAAGGAGATCCTGGAGCGAGCCCATAAACAGAACACACTGAGCTTTCTATTCGTGAGCAATCGCCTCGAGGGGAATGCACCGGGGACGATCGCGGCGGTGACGGGCGCGGAGGAGGAGTAGGCTTTCGTCTCGCTCCGTCCACCCCGCCCGAAGTGCCACAATCACCACATGACCCGGCGCGACTTCGCGAAACTGCCCGCTCTCACGGCCCTCCCGGTGCCCCCAGCACAACCCATCGCCCTGGGCCACCGCCGCGAGCTCTTCGTCGACCATCTCCTCATCGCTGCCCTCGACGGCGCCGAACTCCGCCTCGCGACCCCGCTCGACGCCGGCCCGGCCCTCGCCTTCGACCGGCCCTGGGAAGGCGCGTTTTGTGCCTACTCGACGATCCTCCACCACGCTGGCCGCTTCCTTCTTTACTATCGAGGCGTCCCGTCGTCGGGTCGAGACGGCCGCGACGCCGAGGTGACGTGCGTCGCCGAATCCTCCGACGGCAAATCCTTCACCCGGCCCGATCTTGCTTCCTACCCCCAGCCCGGAGCGCCCCGCAACAACCTGATCCTCGCCAATTCCGCGCCCTTTTCGCACAATTTCAGCCCATTCGTCGATGGCCATCCCGGCGCATCCACCGCTCAGGCCTTCAAAGCAATTGCCGGCGTCCACACGTCGGGCCTCCACGGCTTCATCTCCTCTGACGGCTTCGCCTGGAAGGCCATTCAGCTCGGGCCCATTCTGCCATCCTCCAAGGACTTCGCCTTCGACTCCCAGAACGTCGCCTTCTATTCCGCGCACGAAGACCGCTACGTCCTCTACTACCGCACCTGGAAAGAGATCGCAGGAACCAAATACCGATGGGTCTCCCGGGCGGCGAGCCAGGACTTCCTCCATTGGACCGCTGAAGGACTCATGGACTACGGCGACGCCCCGCCCGAGCACCTTTACACCAACCAGACCGCGCCTTACTTCCGCGCCCCTCACCTTTACGCCGCCATCTGCGCCCGCTTCTTTCCCGGACGCCAGGTGTTAACCGAGGCCCAGGCTCGCGCTCTGCAGGTCGACCCAAAGTATTTCCAGGACTGTTCCGACGCCGTCCTCATTACCTCCCGGGGCGGCACCCGCTTTACCCGGACGTTCCTCGACGCCTTTGTCCGGCCCGGCCTCGGCCTACGCAACTGGGTCTCCCGCTCCAACTACCCTGCTCTCAATGTCGTCCAAACCGGACCCGCCGAGATGTCCTTCTACGTGAACCGCGACTACGGCCAGCCCACGGCCCACCTCCGCCGCTACGCCCTCCGCCTGGACGGTTTCGCTTCTCTCCACGCCGGCTACGCCGGAGGCACCCTGCTCACCCACCCCGTCACCTTCGAAGGGGCCCGCCTGGAGCTGAACTACACCACCTCCGCCGCCGGCAGCCTCCGCGTCGAGATCCTCGACCCCGCTGCCCGCCCGCTACCCGGCTTTGCTCTGTCCGACGCTCAGGAACTGATAGGAGACGAAATCGCCCGCGAGGCGGTCTGGAAACAGGGCCCGGACCTGTCGACACTACAGGGTCGGCCGGTCCGTCTCCGGTTCCACCTGAAGGATGCGGATTTGTACTCGTTTAGGTTTGGCCCGGCGTGAGTAGGGAGACGCCGCGAGCAGGTCATTGGGGGCCGGTGCCAAAGCCACGATCAGAAGTTGTCGGTCTCACAGCTACTCAGCCCGGATGCACTCCACAGGGTTCACGGCCGACGCTCTTCTCGCCGGTAGATAACATGCCGCCAGCACCGCCAACAACAGGGCGACAGGCACTGCGGCAAAGGTCACCGGGTCCACCGGCGCTACGCCGAATAGCAGCGACTTCATCACGCGCGTCAGCACGGCTGCGGCCGCCAATCCGATCGTGATGCCGATCGCACATAGGTTCAAGCCGTAGCGCACGAACATCTGCCGCACGTCGCCCGGCCGTGCGCCCAGCGCAAGACGGATTCCGATCTCACGGGTTCTCTGCGAAACGGCGTACGCAATCACGCCATAGATGCCGATCAAACCGAGCAGCAGTGCCATGGCTCCGGCGATGGCCAGCATCACCAGCGTGAATGACGTGCGTGCCATGGAAAGGTCCAGCGTCTCGCGCATTGTCTCCGGATTCGCCACGGCCAGGGCCGCATTCACAGACCACACGACACGGCGGATCTCATTCAACAAGGCTCCGGTGCCGGCGCGATCGGTCCGGACGGAGAAGGTCACAGCCCTGGTCCCGCCCGTGATCGGCGCATAGGGGATCTGCCCGAAAATGGGCCAGTAAACCACGGCCGGCGCCGGTTCCTGAGCACCTCTGTGGCGCACGTCCGCCACAACGCCGATCACTTCACGCCAGGGTCCGTTGTCGTTGGAGCGAACGCGTTTGCCGATGGCCCCCTCGGGCGAATCCCACAGCTCGCGAGCCAGGCCTTCGGAAACCAGCACGAACTTACGGTCTCCGTAGATGTCGGTCCACGTGAAGTCACGTCCTGCCTTGAGATTCGTGCCGAGCGACCGGAACAATCCGGGCGACACGTTCAGATACAAACGCATCGGTGGACGGCTTCCTTGTGCATAGCTCTGCCCCTCCATGAGGATCCCGTCCCAATTCGGCGGCGCGCCATCCATCGGCAGCGCGCTCGCAAAACCGACGGATGTCACTCCGGGGATCGCGGCCACCTTTTCCGCTATCGTCTGCTCCATCCGTGTGGCCTCTTCTTCCTTGGGGGCCAGCTCCCGAGGGACAAAGATCCGGAAGGTCTGCAGGGCATCCGGTCGTGCGAATCCCACGTCGACCCGGCGCATCGCCTGGAAGGTCCGAATCATCAGCCCGGACGAGATGAGGAGGACGAGTGCCAGAGACACCTGGACCACCACCAACGTGTTTCTGGCGCGATGGCGACTCCGGCTATGGCTCATCGTCCGGCCGCCATCCCGAAGGCCAAACGAGGCGCGCGGCCCTGCGTAGCGCAACGCCGGAACGAGCCCAAAGAACAGCCCCGAAAGGACCGCCACGACAGAGGTGAAAGCCAGCGCGCGCGCATCGAGCCCAATCTCACTCAAGCGAGGAAGGTTGGAGGGTCCGTTCTCCACCAGCAGATGCAGGGCGGCGGATGCGATGACGAGACCCAAGGCTCCGCCGGCGCCGCACAACACAAGGCTTTCGATCAAGAGCTGGCGGACAATTCGACCCCAGCCCGCACCGAGAGCCGCTCGCACCGCAAGCTCCTGCTGCCGTGCGTCCACGCGCACCAGCAGGAGGTTCGCGACGTTGGCACAGGCGATCAGCATCACCATGCCGAGTGTGCCCATCACCACCCACAGCACGCCGCGCACGTTGCCCACCACACTCTCGCGTAGAGGGCGGAGGTTCGGGCCGATCCTCCACGACCGATAGACCTTCTCAGCCAAGGCGTCGCCCAATTTGCCATCCTGGATCGAGGGCCAGGAACGCATCCAGACGGGGATCAGCCGCGCGATGTCCGCGTTCGCCTGCTCGATAGTAACTCCGGGCTTCAGCCGGGCGATGGAGAGAAGACCGAACCCGGCCAACGTCGCATGGCTGCGATCGAGCCGCAGGGGCAGGACGAGGTCGGCCGGCGTGTCGGCGATGCGGAAGCCTGCTGGCAGGATGCCTACGATCTCCCGTGGACGGGCGTCCACGATGATCTTCCGCCCAATCACTGACCTGTCTCCGCCAAATCGCCGTTGCCAGTAGCCGTAGGTCAGCAGCGCCACCTCGTTCGATCCGGGGACCTGATCCGACGCCACCAACGGACGTCCGATTACGGGCTGCACCGAGAGCGCCTGCAGCAGCCCATCGCTGACCAAACTCGCGGACACCTGTTCCGGTTCGGCCATGCCAGTGACTGTGACGTGGCGAGGAATCCAGACACCCATCGATTGAAACGAGCGATTCTGCTCCGCGTAAGTGAAGTACATCGACGCCGAGAGGCCCAGGCTGCCGCGGCTGCTGACAATGCCGCCCGCACCCGGGGCGGCCAGCGCCAGGTCCACAAGCTCTTCGGCGTGGGGAAACGCGAGGGGTTTTAGCAGGACACTATTCACGACGCTGAAGATCGCCGTGTTCGCCCCGATGCCCAGCGCCAGCGTGAGGACGGCGATGGCGGTAAAGGACGGGTGCTTGCGGAGCCCCCTCACGGCATAGCGCACGTCGCCGGCGATCGAATCCAACCACTGAATCCCGTTCATGTGGTAAATCTCCTCCCGTCGTGCTGTCAAATTGCCCACTTGCCGCAAGGCCGCGTCGCGGGCCTCGTCTGGCGTCAGGCCCTGCTCCAGCAATGATTCCGTCAGCATCTGAAGATGCGACTCCATCTCCTCGCGCCATTCCTGATCTACTCGGTCTCGCAGCAGCAGGTTTCGCCAGAACATAGTTAAGACGTCCGCATGACCAACTGAATGGAGTGGACCATTTTGTTGAAGGCGCTCGATTCGGCCTCGAGTTGCTTCTTACCCACAGGCGTCAACTGGTAGAAGCGAGCCTTCCGGTTGTTGTCCGTGACGCCCCAATCGGCCTTCAACCATCCTTTCTGCAGCATCCGGTTCAACGCGGGGTAAAGAGAGCCGTCCTCGATTTCGAGACCGCCTTTCGACCACTCGCGAATCCGCTTGGCGATGGCGTAGCCGTGCAAGGGACCCTGGTTGAGGGTCCTGAGGATCATCATGTATAAGGTGCCGGGCAGGAGATCGGGGTTCGAGGAGAGTTCGCCCAAGTAGAGAATACCTTTCTGGACTAGATATAGCCCAGAATAGGGTAGAAGTCAACGCAGGTGTCACGCGGCTTTCCCCGGGGATCCTGGTGATTCGGGCGGTACCTCCACCTGGACCACGAGTCCTCTTGTGGCTTGGGCCCTGCGCGCGACAGACATCCCCCATTGATCCCTTGGCCGCGTATGATGGAGCTCGAATAACCGAACGAAACCTCCCGCGCCGCGCCAACATCGGCCTCGACTGGTTCGGCACGCGGAACAACCATCCCGCCGCTGAACCCGGCCACTACCGCTTGTCCGGGGCCGGGTAACCGACCGTTTGCACAAAGAGAAGATGCTGGGTGGGGCGCAGTTTCAGCGTGGCGCCGAGCGCCCGGGCATCCGGAATCGTGGCTCGGAACCACGCGCCGAGGCCTTCGGAGGCCGCAAACAGATAGACGTTCTGGCCGATGAACCCGGTATCCACGGCGGCGAACGCAGGCGCGGAAGCTGTGTCACCGGTCGAGCCTGCCTTGGCCGAGTCCGCCACATAGAGAATGGTCACGGCGGCTCTGGCGGCGGCATCCGAACCGGTCTTCGGCCGTATGTCTCCCGAGGCCACCAGTCGCAGGCGGTGGGCCTCGGCCTCATAGAGATAGACGCCATCGGGCAGGGCCGCATAGAGATCGATCTCCTGGCGGTTCCGCGCCGAAGGTGCGGTGCGCCCGAATCCCGCCTTTTCGGACTGTCCACGGTTGACGCCAAAGGCCGCCCAGAAGAGGTCAGAGAGTTGTTGTGGCGACAGCGTGCGATCGGTGAACGCCCGGGTGGTCCTGCGCTCCGAGAGCGCCCGCATCAGGGGCTTGCCCCCATCGGTGCGTGCCTTCGGCAGAGTTAGGAAAGTGGATTGCGCCAGCAAGGGGAGCCCGGCGGCCAGGACGATGACAGCCGCCGTACTGCAAGAGAAAAGGGAATGGGATCTCATTGCCTCTAGATACATGTTAGGCCCAACCGGCCTATGGGTGGCCGTCCCGACGCTTCAACGTCCTGGCAATCTCTTCGACCGAGGTGCTGATGACGGCAAGAGCGCGGAGGACTTTCATCGCAAAGTCGGCGATGAAGTAGATGGCGGCAAGCAGGATGGCGAGCAGAGTGAGGGCGGGCAGAAGATTGATGAGTGTAGTCATAGCTCCACCTCAGTACGGGCATTGGGAATCGAAGACGGCGGGGTCCGTGTCTGCAAGTATACCGGCCCCACTCTCCGCCCTGCCTGAGTGTGCCGGGTGCGGTGCCTCACGGCCTGTTGATACTGACCGTGAACTTGTCGCCGCAATGCGGGCATGTGACGCGAATCGAGTTGTCCGGCTTGATGGGTATGCGTACCTTGCCGGAGCATGCAGGGCAGAGAAGGACCGTCTTCGTCGGGTCCGTTTCGGCACCTTCGCCGGATGGGAAACCGCGGTAGGTCGGAGGGTAGGAGGTTCCGCAGCGAACGCAGGTGAGCACCTGCTCCGCTTTGGAGATAGGGATGACGGGCACGAAGAACAACGTGAAGTAACTTCGAATGCTCTGGTGGCGCATGTCGGAGACAAAGCCGCACTTGGCGCAGTGCCCGCGTTCCGGCGCCCGGTCCTCGAGAGTGCGCCGGACTGGCTGGACGCCCACGAGAAAGAACATGCCCCTTCATCCTACCCACCAGGTGGGCAGGCGCAACAAGGGCAATCGGCCGAAGTCCGCGACGTCTCACTCGTGCCGCAGCGCCGTCATAGGATCCACTCGCGCGGCCCGGTGCGCGGGCAGGTAAGCGGCGATCAATCCGGCGGCGCCCAACAGAGCTACCGCGGTTGCGATGATCCCAGGATCGGTTTCAGTCAGCCCGAAGAGCATCGAACGAACCCAGCGCGACGCCGCCCACGCCGCGGGGAGGCCCAAGATGACACCGATCCCGATCAGGCGGAGCGCCCCTTGGGCCACCATCCACAACACGCCCCGAGGCCGTGCGCCCAGCGCCACTCGGATGCCGATCTCCTTGGTCCGCCGGACCACGCTGTAGGCCAGCAGTCCATAAAGCCCCGCGCACGCCAGCACGAGGCCCAGCACGCCGAAGCCGCCTGCCAGGTTCGCCATCAGCCGCTCCTGCAGGAGAGTCTGTTCCACCTGATCGGACAGGGCTCGGACCTCCACGGGATCGCTGGGGAAAGTTGGTTGTAGTTCCTTGCGAATCGCCGCGGCGACTTGGGCGAGCGATCCGGCCGCCCTGATCTCCAGCGCGGCTGATCGCGGACTTTTCTGAAAGAAGGGTACGTACACCGTCGGGTGAGGCGGTCGTCGCAAGCCCGAATTGGCGACGTCTTTCACTACTCCAACGATCTGGAGGTCGCCCGGCGGCCGTGACACCGTCGCTGTCAGATACTCCCCTATGGGATTCCGGCCCGGAAAGTACCGTGCCACGAATGCTTCGTTGACGATCGCCACGTTGGACGCCCCTTCGTCCCGTTCGTCCAGTTCGCGGCCGGCGACACGCCGGATCTGCATCGTGGAGAAGAACCCCGGCCCCACCGCGATGAAGATCGCGCTGTCTCGTTCCGGCAGCGCCTGTCCCTTGGGGACCACCGCCTCTGACCAGGTCGAGCCGCTGAGCGGCGTATGGCTGGAAATGCTCGCTGACGAGACACCGGGAAGCCGTCGAACCTTCTCCAGCACGTCTTTGTAGAGCGCCAGCAACCGCTCATCCTTGTAGCCTTCACGCCGCCCATCGACATCCACCAGCAGGACTCCTTCCCTGCGGAAGCCCGGATCCAGATTCTGCAGGTTCTGCAGCGTTCGCACGAACAGGCCGGCTCCGATCAGGAGCATCAGTGAAAGCGCAACCTGAGCGCTGACCAGGGATGACAGCAGCTTGGACCGCGAACGCGTGATGCGCGCATCTTCCTGCAGCGTACCGGCCCCGCCGATCGCCGTCGCCTGCAGCGCTGGAGCCAGGCCGAAGAGCACTCCGGTCGCCAGCGCCACCGCGCTGGTGAAGGCCAGCACCCTCCAGTTCGGGGTCATGTCGAACTGGATATGGCGCCCCAGGACGTTGCCGCCAGCGGACAAGGTCCCCAAGAGAAAGCGAGCAGTGATCCACGCCACGCCGACGCCGAAAAGCGCGCCGATGGACGCCAACAGCGTACTCTCGGTCAGCAACTGGCGGATGATGCGCCCACGCCCGGCACCAATCGCGAGGCGCACGGCGATTTCGCGCCTGCGGGCGGTGGCGCGCGCCAGCAGCAGGCTCGCAACGTTGGCGCAGGCGATCAGCAGCACCAACCCGGTCACGCCCATCAACACCATCAGAGGCTTCTGGAAGATCGCCCGAAGGAAGGTGTAGCCGGTCCCGCCGGGCACAAGCATCAGTGGAGTCTCCTTCATCTCCTTTCGGTGGGCCGCTGACCAGGTCGGGCTGATGACGCGTTCCGCCATTTGGGGCCAAACGACGGCGAGGTGCGCCGTGGCCTGCTGGACTGAGAGGCCAGGCTGGGGCCTGGCGAGCACCCGCAGCCAGAAATTCCCCGGGCCCAACAGCGGCTCGGAGGGCGGCAGCAGGATGGGCAAGGCGGCAACGGCGACCGTGATATCGGCCGGTGAACCGACGTTGGCTCCCGTGAATCCTGCCGGGCTCACACCCACGATGGGGACGGCCACCCCATTGATCGAGATCGTCTGTCCGATGACGTCGGCGCTGCGAACATATTGGCGGCTCCAGTAGCCGTCGCTAATCACGGCCGCCGGGGCGGCTCCAGGCTGATCGTCCGTTCTTGTCAGCAGACGGCCCAGCGCCGGGTTCAGACCCAGCGTTTCGTAGAAAGCCCCGGTGACCCAGGCTCCAGGCACACGGCTCAGAGACCCGCGCGGACCCACTGTGAATTCGGCGCCACTGAAACCGCAGACTCCGACGAAGATGCCTCGTTCCTCCGCCAGCGCGTTGACGATCGCGTAGGAGAATGTCTCGCCGGCAAACGCGGATGGCGAGGACCCCATCTTGAGTTGGACCAGAGTTTGTGGATCGCTCACCGGCAGCCAGCGCAACATCAGCGCATCCACCAGGCTGAAGATGGCGGTATTGGCCCCAATGCCCAGCGCCAGCGACAACAGGGCCGTTGCCGTGAATCCGGGATTGCGCCGCATCGCTCGAAGCGCATACTGCGCATCGCGATACAACTGCTCGAGCCACATCCAGTTCCAGGCCGCGCGCCCCTCTTCGGCTACCCGCGTCAGATTGCCCAGTTCCCCCGGTTCCGCCATCTCGGCCAGGGCCGTCAACTCCTCCTGCATGTCCCGCTCTGCCGCCCGTCGATAGGACGGCAGGAGGTACTTGAGTCTTCGTCCCAGGTTCATGACTTGCCTCCTTCCGGCATGGGGCCCATGACATGACCGACCGCGGCGACGAACTCCGCCCACTTCGAATGCTCCTGCATCAGTTGTTTGCGGCCTTCCGCGGTCAATTGGTAGTACTTCGCGCGCCGCTTGTGCTCGGAGACCTCCCACTTCGAATCGATCCAGCCCTTCAACTCCAGCCGCTTCAGAGCCGGGTACAGGGAGCCGAACTCGATGTCGAGCGCCTCGTTCGAACTACTCCGGATGGCCTTGGCTATGCCATATCCGTGAAGAGGAGCGAACAGCAGTGTCCGCAGCACCAGCATCTCTAGGGTTCCTTGCAGGAGATCCATATGAAGTCAGCCTATATAAAGACTGTCATAACAACAAGGCTTTTCTCACGGTCACGGCAGTTGTTACACGCACGTCGAGCGGCAGCTGAATACCGGACCGGGGCGCGAAGTCGGTCGGGCCCACGGCGTCATGTCTGGTCAGTCAGTTGCACATCGCCACGCACATACTCCCATTGGAGAACGCATTGTGCTTCCGGTTTTGCAAATCATTTGCAAAACGATCTTGACACCAAACTCAGCCAAACTGTACTCTGAAGCGGACAACATCTCACGGCCGCGCCGGGATTCCATCCACGGGAAACAAGCAGGCAATGCTGGCCTTTTCAATTGGAATGGCACTGCGGCCGTCGGGCTGGACGGGCTCAATCCCGGCCCGCTCAAACCAACGATAGGGAGGACGACCCGGTCGCTGCTGCTCGCGGCAGCTCCATCTCTGAGGCGACGCAGGAACAGGAAATAGAGAGGTCTCCACGGCTGACTTTTGGCGAAGCACCGTGGAGACCCGGCTATCGACAACCCGAAGGCTGGCGACATTCCCAATTCTAAGCTGCCAGTCCTTCAACCACAACGACCGCGCGTCCGGCGCGGCGAAGGAAGGACGTTTGACTACAGAACTGCTGCTGATGCGCGGCCCGGGTGAGCTGCGTCCATCGGCCCACCCGCCCCATCGCGCGGCCTGCCTCCGTCGAGGCGTGGACCCGCGATGAGCTTCCTCGACAAGCCCCAGCCCCTCTGGTGGCGCAAGGCCCTGTTTCAGATCCACCTCTGGATCGGCCTGTTTGCAGGCCTTTACGCCATCATCATCGGAATCTCCGGATCCATCCTGGTCTTCAAGCAGGAACTCGCTGCCCTCTCCTACCCGCACCTCATGCGAGCGCCGCATCCGGAGCGGCCCGAGCGCGCGGACCTGTTCGCCGTGATGGAGAGCGCCCGGGTCGCTTATCCGGACTTCCGCCTGAGCGGCGGCTATCTGCCCGGCCTCGGCAGCGAGAACGTTCTCATCTACATGCAGGGCAGCCGCGAGCGCGACCTGTTCGTCATGGCCGATGCTTCCGACGGCCGCCTGTTAGGCGCCCTCGAGCTCGAGTCCACCTGGCTGCATTGGATCTCTGACCTGCACTTCCACCTGCTGCTGGGCTTGCCCGGCTACGTGGTGAACGCCACCGGAGCCGGGCTCCTGCTGCTGCTTTCCCTCACTGGCCTTGTGCTCTGGTGGCCCGGCATCCGGCGCTGGACCCATGCTCTCAAGGTGGATTTCCGCCGCAGTTGGCGGCGCATCAACTTCGACCTCCACAGCGCCGCCGGCTTCTACACCCTCGCCTTCGTGGTCATGTGGAGCATCTCCGGCATCTACTTCGTGTTTCCCAAGCAGGTTGCCGCGGTGGTGAATGTCTTTTCCTCCGTGGAAGGTGGGCGCGATCCGGAGATCCACGTCAAAGCGCAGCGCCGGTCGGCGGATCTCTCGGCGGTACTCGGGCAGGCCATGCGGAACTTCCCCACCTGTCGCCTCGCCGGCGTCTACCTGGGCGAGGACGCCAACCATCCCATCACCGTCTTCATGGCACGTGGCCGGCGCAGCGACTTCACACAGATGGATTACGTCTACTTCCACCCAGAGAGCGGCCGGCAGCTCGCGGTGTGGCACAGCGGCGTGAACCCCACGCTGGGCAGCGCATTCGTGTTCTGGCTTGCACCGCTGCACTTCGGCATCAACTGGGGCCTGGGCATCAAGACGCTCTGGGCTCTGCTGGGGCTGAGCCTGCCCGCGCTCGCTGTCACCGGTGCGCTTATGTATTGGAACCGCTATCTCGGCCGCCGCTGGAAGCGACTGCGCTCCGCCGCGCCGAAGGCCGAATCCACGGTTCCTTAACAGCAACTTCTTTGCAAATGGAAAGGCCCATGATCATCGATGCGTAACTTGATTGCTCTTCTTACCGTTCTCATGCCACTGGTGGCCCAGCCGCCTGTTCCTCAACGCCCCGGCGCCGGCGCGCCCGCTTGTACCCTGGCCTCGCAGGAGACCGAAGCCACGCTCTCCGGCACCGTCTCCGACGCCTCCGGCGCGGCTCTGCCGGACGCCACGGTCACCGCCGTCTGCGGAGCCTTCCGCGCGGAAACCCGCACCGGAGTCAACGGCGGCTATACTCTCGCTCTGCCGAAAGGCACGCTCCGCATCCGGGTCACGTCGGCACGATTCACCGCGGCGGAACGAGATGTCACGATGGCCGCGGACTCCGCTGTCCAGGCCGACTTCACCCTGCGCCCAGAAGACGTCCACAGCAGCGTCTCCGTCACCGCGCAGATCGACTACATTGCCGAGGAGACGAACTCCGGCGCCAAGCTCGATCTGCCTCTGCTCGAGATCCCACAGAGCATCACGGTGGTGACGCGGAAGGTGCTCGACGACCAGGGCGCCGTTAGGCTCGACGATGCCCTGAGGAATGTCGCTGGTGTCATGCCGGGCGGCTACTACGAAGGGTGGGACTACTACCGCATCCGCGGCTTCGACTCGTCGTTCACCACCTATCTCGACGGCCTGCGCGGCGGCAACGGCACGGCGGACGAGATCGGCGGACTGGAGGCCGTTGAAGTGATGAAGGGCCCGTCTTCGGCGTTGTATGGCCAGGGGGTACTCGGCGGACTGGTGAACCTGCGCAGCAAACGGCCCAAGTCCGATGCCCTCCTCAACCTCGAATACACCGGCGGCTCCTTCGCCTTCAACAGCCCCAGTGTGGACTTCGGAGGCTCGTTGAACCGGTCCCGCACACTGTACGGCCGTGTCTTCGCGCTCGACCGCCGGCAAGATACCTTCGTCGACTACGCGCATATCCACCGGGCCTACGTCGTGCCCTCCGTCACGTGGCGCATCACGCCGGCCACCTCGCTGACGCTGCTGGGGCGCTACCAGCAGGACAACGGCCGCCACGCGTTCCCGCTGCCCGCCAAGGGCACCGTCCTGCCAAACATCAATGGCGAGATCCCCGTCAGCCGCTATGTCGGCGAACTCGGCAACGACGACAACTCGGTGCATGAGGACAACCGGCAACTCGGCTGGGAGTTCACGCACCAGTTCCGCGAGGGCTTCAGGATCCGCCAGAACGGGCGCGTCGCCGTCTACCGCCAGATCTGGAAGAACCTGCTCTATCCGGGCTTTCTCGACGCCGACGAACGGACCCTCTACCGCTACCCGCTCAGCTACGACCAGAACTGGAAGAACTATGCGATCGACACGTCGGTGGATGGCGTCTTCCACACCGGCGCCGTGCGTCACGAGGTGGTCGTGGGCGTGGACTACTTCCGGAACCCCACCGTCTTCAGCGGCGAATCCATCGACTTCAGCGACATGTCGCAGTACACGCCCATCGACCTCTTCCATCCTGTTTATGGGCAGTCCAAGCCCACGGCGCTGATTCCCGCCTACGCCGGTCATACGCTGATGCAGTTCACCGGCCTCTATTTCCAGGACCATCTGCGTCTGGGCCGGCGGCTCACGATCACCGCCGGAGGCCGCATGAACTTCACCTCCAACCGCGACCTGCCCGACCCTAGCCACACCGACTCCGCCTTCACCCCGCGCATCGGTGCGAACTACCAGATCCTGCCCGGCCTCGCTCTGTACGGCAGCTACAGCCGTTCCTTCCTGCCGCAGTCCGGCCGTGTCTACGATGCAGGTTCGGAGAACGGCACTTTCGCTCCCCCGGAGAAGGGCCGTCAATGGGAAGGCGGTGTGAAATCCAGCCTGCTCAATGGCCGGCTGTCGTCGACGCTTGCCCTCTACGACCTGCGCCGGGGCAATGTGCTCACCACGGACCTCGGCCACCCCAACTTCTCCATCGTCACCGGCCAGCAGCGCAGCCGGGGTGTGGAAGCCGAGAGCACGTTCCTGCTGCACGGCGGCTGGAGCCTGACCGCGGCCTACGCCTTCAACAACGCGAAGGTCACTGAGGACAACACAATTCCTGTCGGAACACCCACGCAGAACGCGCCTCGCCATGCGTTCAATCTATGGACCCGCTACGAGATCCAGCGCGGCTGGGCCAAGGGTCTGGGCATCGGCCTGGGTGGCCGGCGCTACGGAGATCAGTCCGGCGATCTCTTCAACACCTTCCAATTGCCGGGCTACGGGCTACTGGAAGGCTCACTGTCCTACCGGGTGGGGCACTTCGGCATTCAGTTCAATGCGTACAACCTGAGCAACACGCGCTACTTCACGGGCTCGTATGACAGCCTCTACGTGAAGCCCGGAGCGCCGCGCTCCGCGCGGGTGACCGTCCGCTGGTCGTTCTAAGTGGCGAGACTCGCGGCCGTGGACGTACTCTTGCTGCAACCAGATGGCAAACACTCGGGAACCGCTCTAGCCGCAGGCACGAATTGGGCCTCGAAATCATCGGCCCGGCGTCAGGGCGGTCCAGTGGAGTTTAGGCGGATTCCGCAGGCTCCGATCCGCCCTCTCGCGCCAGCAGCCAGAGGCCGAGAGCCATGACGACGCACGCGGCCGCGATGATGGTCCAGGGGACGTACTTCGAGCCGGAGAGGCCCAGTTCCTCGACGATGTTCTTTGAGCGCGCCAGCACGGCCATCAGCCCGTTGTTCAGGGCGTGACAAATGACTCCGGCAAGAATTGACCGCGTCTTCCACACGGCGTAGCCGAAGGTGACGCCCAGCGCGAACGTGGGCAACAGCCGGTAGATGGAGGCGTGGGCGAGGCCGAACAGCAGGCCCGAAGCCAGAATCGCCGGCCACATGCCCAGGCGGCGGAAGCCGCTCAGGATCAGACCGCGGAACAGTGTCTCCTCGCAGATGGCGGGCACCATGCCGACCAGTAGGAGGGCCTGCCATAGCGGTGCCGGCTTGTCGTCCAGCAGCAGCAGCCGCTCCATGGCCTTTTGCAGCGACTCTGGCGGTGGCAGGAGTCTCACCAGCAGGCCGCCGGCCACGGCCCAGGCCGACAAACCGATCAGAATGCAGGCGGCGATGGCCCGCCAGGAAGGGCGTCGCAGCGAGAAGGTTTCGGGGAAGCTATAACCCTTGAGCCGGACCAAGGCCAGACAAGGCAGCAGGAAGAAGCCGAACTGCATCACGATAAGCACCGTGGGCAACCCGTAACGCATGAGGCTCAGGCTGCCGTAGAACGCCAGCACGAGCGCGACGGCAAACACCAGCAACGAGACAGCCGGCGTGGGCCGTGCCCCGGGGTGGCGGGAGAAATCGAAGACGCCGGAGAGATGCTCCTTGCCGCCCAGCAGCAGCGAATTGCGCTCGAAGATGTGAGCCGCGAAGACCAGCGCGATGGACGCGTAGCACAGCGAACTCAGCATCACCAGGAACAGCGTGTCGGCCGCCCATTCGCCCAGGAAGACGCCCTTGATGAGCAGTGCGATGTTCACCACGGGCACGAAGGCCAGATATCCGTTCAACTCGATGCCCGGCGTCATGGTCGCTACCAGCGGCACCAGCAGGCTCATCAGGATGGGCGTGAGGAAGTTCTGGCCGTCCTTGAAGTCCTTGGCGAAGGCGCCCACGGCCAGGAAGACGGCGTTGACCATCAGTGAGATGGGCACGAGCATCAGGAAGGCGATCAGGTAGGAAGACGCCGGCACGCTGGTCTGCATGCCGGGAATCAGCTTCAGCCGGGTGAACGTGAGGGATAGGCTCAGCAGGTTGACGACGGTGGCGATCATGGCGATACTCCACACCGCCAGGAACTTGCCGCCGATGATCTCCAGCGACTCCACCGGCGCGCAGAGCAGGGTCTGCATCGTGCCGCGTTCCTTCTCACCGGCCGTCATATCGATGGCCGCGTAGAAGCCGCTCATCGCGGAGAACAGGATCAGCATATAGGGCAGCAGCATGCCCACCAACATGCCGGACTTGCGCTGCTCGCTGGCGACATTCGTGCTCTGCAGATCAATGCCGGTGGCGAAGCCGCTGGGCAGGTCGCGCTGCCTCTCACGCAGGCGCAGCAGGTCGATGCGGTACTGCCGCAGGTAGTCGCTGACGCGATCGCGCGCCTTGCGGGAATCGGGTCTGACGGAGTCGTAGAGGATGCTGGCCGTCGCCATGTCGCCGCGCTGTAATTGCACGCCGAACGATGGCCAGGCGATGAGGATCGCATCGGCCCGGCGGTCGAGAATAGCCTGCTGGGCGGCCTTGGCCCAGGCTGTGTCCGGCATCTTCTTGGGCACCGGAGGTTTGTCGTCGCCTTCCAGATCGATGGGCGGCGTCGGCGGCGGCGCAAACTGCCCCATCTCCAGGCCGGCACGCACTGATTCAGTGACGCCCGCCCATGGCAGCAACTCGAACTTGCCCGACTTCAACATGCGTTCCTGGGCGTCCAGGGGTAGCACGCCCCAGACCGCGACGCGCGACGCGCGGGCCGCCTGCGCGGCTTCCTGGCCCTCCTGCAGCCGGCTGATTCCGATCATCAGCAGCGGGTAGAGCAGGATGGGCAGGCCGATCATCATGAAGATGGTCCGGCGGTCGCGCAGGGCCTCGCGAAGCTCCTTGCGATAGATCGTGAGGACAGTGGCGAATCTCATGCCGTGACTCCGTTGCGGCGAGCACCGATGTTCTTAAGGAACGCGTCTGTGAGATTGCCGCAGCCCGCGCGTTCCAGCAGTTCGGGTACGGTGCCCTCATCGACGACGCGGCCCTGGTGGAGCAGCGCGATGCGGTCGCAGAGATACTCGGCTTCGCCCATGATGTGCGTGGAAAAGAGAACCGCCCGTCCGGCCGCCTTCTCGCGGCGGATGGCTTCGACGATGAACTGGCCGCTGACGATGTCGAGGGCGTTGGTAGGCTCATCAAGGATCAGCAAGTCGGGCTCGTGCAGAAACGCCCGGGCGATGTTCGCCCTTTGTTTCTGTCCGGAGGAGAGCGTCCCGCAGGGGCGCGAGGCGAACGAACCCATCTCCAGTTGTTCGATCAGCTCCTCGATGCGATGGTGCAGCGCGCGCTCATTCATTCCATACAGACGGCCGAAGTACTCCAGGGCCTCCCGTGCGTTGAGGCGCTGGTAGAGCTGGGTGTCGCCGGAGTGGAATCCAATGCGGGATTTGGTGGCCAGTGGATTCAGCGCGACGTTGATGCCGTTGATGAAGACCTCACCCTGGTCGGGCGTGAGAATGCCGGCGATCATGCGCAAGATGGTTGTCTTGCCCGCACCGTTCGGTCCGAGAAGCCCCACCACTTCCCCGGCCTGCACCGAGAGACTGACTCCCCCGGCGGCCTGCACCGGGCCAAACGACTTGGTCAGGCCCTCGGCCCGCAACGTCTGATTCATTTCAGTTCCCAATGATCCGTGTTGAATTGAGCAAAGGTCTCGTTCCAGGTCCCGAACTTGGTCGCCATCTGGCCGCCGTCCACCAGCAGCGTGGCTCCGGTGATGAACGACGCTAGCGGCGACGCCAGAAAGGCAACCGCGTTGGCCACTTCCACGGGTTGGCCGCCGCGGCCCAGCGGGATGTGTTGGAAGTAGCTCTTCAACACCTCAGGCTGGGCGAAGTGAGGCTCGGTCAGGCGGGTGCGGATCAGTCCGGGGCACACGGCGTTGATGCGGATACCGTAGGGGCCCAGTTCGCCGGCCGCCGTATGCAGCAAGCCCAGCAGGCCGGCCTTGGTGGCGTTGTAGGCGATGAGGTCGGGTTCGCCGTCGTAGGAATTCGTCGAGGCGGTGAGCACGATGGCTCCGCGCCGCCGGGGTTTCATCTGGCGCGCCGCCAACTGAATCGTCTGGAATGCCCCGGACAGGTTGATCGCCAGCAGCCGGTTCCACTGCTCCATCGTCGTGTTGTCGAGGGGAGCCACCGTGACCGCGCCGGCATTGGCGACGACGACATCCAGCGGTCCGGCGGCGTCGAAGGCCGCGGCCAGGGATTGGTAGTCGGTGACGTCGACCGGGGGCGCCGATTCCAGATCGGCCACCGTCACCTGGGCGCCGCAGGCGCGCAAAGCTTCCGTGATGGCCAGGCCAATGCCGTTACTGCCGCCAGTGACCAGAGCCTTGGCGCCGTCGAGTTCGAGCCGCATGAAGCACGATTGTACCGGGAATGCGGGGGCCACGGCAGCGTCCCGGCGCGTAACATGTGTCGCACCCGGCCACCGGTATGCCACACTATTCTTTTCCCCAATGAATCCGCAGGTAAAGATCGAATACGATACCGAAAGAAAGATCCGTACACGCAACAAGACGTACTACCGGGTCAACCACTGGCCCATCTGGATCTTTGTGTTCTTCCTGATTCCCGGGCCTGTCACCTTCAAGCTCTTCGCCGAAGGCTTCGGCGGCAATATGGTGTGGTGGCTGGCGGCGGTGCTGGTGGGCACGGGCATTGCCGGGCTCCGCGGGCGGTTGCCGGGCTGTGAACCGGCCCCGTACATCATCCGCTTTACCGAGGACCGGCCCAATCCGCTCTACCGTCGTATTTGCTATACGTTCGCCTGGGGTGCGGCCATCAGCTACGGCCTGCTGAATCTGGTCGGGCTGCTGGTGGCTGTCACCACTGGCACCTGGATGATGAAGCAGATCTATTGGTATGGTTACTTCCCGGTGGTAGTGCCTGTCTGGATTCTGGGTGCATTGGGCAAACTGCCGCGTGTGAAGCCTTCCACCTCGGGCGAAGGCCACGAGCGCCGGTATTTCTACGGCACGGTTTGGGCGATGTGCATCGCACAGCCGACGGTGGGCATCCTGTGGAAGATTCTGCCCCGCAACCGCACGTCCGACGTGGTGGAACTGGTGACTTTCGTGGCCGTGTTGGCGCTGGTGGGCAGGCTCAGCGTACGGGGGATCTTGCCGCGGACGCGGCGGATTCTGCCAGGAGAGATTGCGGCGCTCGATTAGGACTGGAAAGGGCCGAAAGCACTTGGTGCTCCCGGCCCTCTCCTGCGCTTAGTACCCACGTTCGGAACCACCGCGACGTATTTGCGACACAGCCTTCAGCGATCAGCTTCTAGCCGTCAGCTAAACCCGCCGCGGGCTGATTGCTGATCGCTTACCGCCGATACGTGTGCGAACTTCGGAAACCTTGTACTTAATACCCGGTCACCGTGAAGTCGTAAGTTAGGTCGCCCGCCGTGATGCGGAAGACGTTGGCGCCTGCCGTGAAGCCGAGCCGCACGGAGACAGCGTAAACGCCGGGCCAGTTGCTGTCGTAGTTGGCGACCCCAAGGGCGGTGCCGCCACCCGACACGGATGTCACTGTTGGATCCGCTCCGCTCAGCACCAATCCAGCCGCGTCCAATACCCGAAAATAGACTGTCGTGCGCCCTCTGCGCGGGGCGGTGCCCACGTTGTACATCATGGTCACGCCAGCTGGTGCGCTCGAGGTCGAGGCAAACCAGTAGGGCACGCGCGTTGTCTTGCCGGTGCTTGTGGAAGTAATCGTCACAAAGCCCTGGTAGGCGCCGTTGGTCAGGCCCGAACCGGTCCAGGTCACGCCCAGGTCGGTCGACGCGCCGGAGTCGAGTTCCACCGTGGCGTTGTCGACGACCGGCCGCATCTGCTCGTTTGCGGTCTCGGCGGCGATGGTGAACGTGTCGTGGCCAGCGCCGATGTTTGTGATGGTGAGTGTCTTCGCCACCTGGGCGTCCGTTCCGCCGGCGCCTAGCGCGAGAGTGGCCGGATAGGCGGTGACCGTCGTGTTGACAGCCGCGCTGGCATCGACGAGACCACCGCCCGCCTGTTGGATGGAGGCGGGATCACCGGTCAGGTTCGAGGCCGTAGCCCCATTGTTGATGATCATCGAGCGGTATTGGTCGACCGTCAGGCCCGGATGCAGGCTCTTGATGAGGGCTGCGGTGCCGGCGACAAAGGGCGTCGAAAAACTGGTGCCGTTCACCAGGACATAGCCGCTGGAGTCGTACATGTCGCCGTAGTAGTCGATCGTCTGGGTGCCGGTGTAGAAGTTCTCGCCAACAGCCACGATTTCCGGCTTGATGCCGCCGTCCACGCTAGGACCCGCGGCGCTGAAATCAGTGAGACGGTTCGCGGTGACCGGCACGCTGCCAACCTCGAAATGCATGGTGGCGGAGAGATCGGACTGCGTGGTCAGCGCCTGCTTGATAGTGGAGCCATCGCCGTAGCTGATGGCCTGAGAGGGCAGGGTAGCGGCGCCGACACTCATATAGATGGGGTCCGGCGCCGTGTCGCGCATGTATACGAGCACACCCACCGCACCGGCGTTCCGCGCGTTGTTGATCTTGTCCTCGAAATTGCAGTCGCCGCGCTGGATCAAAGCGATCTTGCCGCTCAGGCTGCCCGACTGGAACGCGGTGCAACCCAGGCTGTTGCCGTTGAGTGTGGACGTATCTACAACAGTGCCGGTGACGGGCACGGATCCGGCCGGCTCATATCCGTTGTAGGCAACGTAGGAGCTGAGACCGGAGATCTCGACATTGGAGGCGAAGGTGCGGTCGTTCGTTGTGGCTCCTACGGTGATGGCCGAGGGCGCTGTCGCCGGCGAACCCACTGTGTTCATGCCCGGTCCGTTGTTGCCCGCCGCGATGACGACAATGACGCCCGCTTCGGTGGCGCGCTGGACGGCGGCGACGTCGGGGTCGTCTTCAATGCGTGGCGCGAAGTCGTCGCCCACGCTGAGGCTGATGACGTCCATGCCGTCGGCGACAGCGTCGTCGAACGCCTTGATGATGGCGTCGTCGGACGCGTAGTCGTTGTAGCCCGGCGTGCCGAAGACCTTGTAGACGCCCAGATACGCCATGGGTGCGACGCCTTGTATCGTAGCCAGCGGACCCTCATTGCGGCCCCCCGCGGCAATCGTCGCCAGGGCGGTGCCATGACCGATGTGATCGCTGGGCGAATAGTCGATATCGCGATAGGGCAGCAGGTCCACATAGCTGCGCGCAACGATTACCTTGTTGTTGGTGTAGTTGAGGTCAGAGAAGGAGTTGGCGCGCGGATACGTGTCAGGCACCGTCAGGGAGCTGTTCTGAAAGGCCGGGTGGCTGATCTCGATTCCGGTGTCGATAATGCCGATCTTCATGCCCGCGCCGGCGTTGCTCTCGCCGAACTGACTCCACACATCGCTGACCTTGTGCAGCAGTACGGCCCGATCGAGCACGCGGTGCATCATGCGCACCGGCACGACACGTCGCACCCCAGGCATCCGGGCCAGATCCTTCGCCGTCTGTTCATCGGCCTGCACGAACAGCGCATTGGCCACGGTATTCACCGATTCGAGCACTACACCTCGCCGTTTTTCGATGTTGGCGCGCATGCTGCCCTGCTCGCTGCGCAACCGGGAGCGATGGGCCTCGGCCTCGGCGCCGCGCAGGTTGGCGCGCCGGCCGCGCGTGGCGGTCATGTACTCAGACACAGGCTGCGACGTAAGTTCGACAATGTAGCGGCCCGGCAGCGTTTCCGCAAAAAGACCAGGGGCCAGCACCAGCCAGACGGTAAGAAGAATCGGATTCCGTTTCATGAGTGTGTGTTGTGTCTTCGTTTCGGTGGGCTCGATCCAACTATCGGCCAGACGTTGCCCTGGCTACAGCGGCTTTCAGACCGGTGCTCCTCAGGTTCAAACCCCAACGGCTGCCACGGGTTGCTGGCTGTTGGGTGGGACGCGGGCCGTCCTGTTGCGGTGTCAGGTTTGAGGTAAAGTTATGCAAAGCCCCGTTTGCCGCTCCCGCCAGACCCCTCGGTCCCTCGCAACGCATTGACACCAATAGGATCAGCCGGGGCGTGGTAGCAAGGCACCGGCGCGTTGAACGGGCTCCTGTACTTAATCACCTTAACATTCTTGATCGAGGATTTACGTCCGGATGACAGGCCCGGTCCTGGCGGTCAGCTATGCTGAAGATAGGATCCATCCTGCCCACCGGCTGTACCTAGAATGTTGGACCTGCACAAAAACAAGCGGCAGGCGCTCCTCTCATGGCTGTTCGTCGGCCTTTTGGCTGCCCTGCTCGCCACGCTCGGTTGGCTGCAGTACGACTGGATCTCGCAGGTGAGCCAAGCCGAGCGGACCAGGCTGAAAGAGAGCCTCGGGACGAGTCTGCGCCGCGTGAGCCAGGACTTTAACGCCGAAGTCCAGACCGCCTGTTCCGCGCTGGTGGCCAGCGAACCCTTCGAATCTGAGCGACGAGAGCAGGAGTATGTCGCGCGCTATGTGCGCTGGCGCGAATCCAGCCGTCACCCCCACTTGTTCCGCCGTGTGCTGGTCGCCGTGCCGGACGGCACCACGGTGAAGCTGCGGGAACTCGATCTGGAGAGTGAGAGCTTCCGCTCAGTGGCTTGGCCGGAAGAATGGGACGCGCTGCGGCAACGTCTGGAGTCGCAGCTCAACCACGCCGAATTCGGTGGGCGCCGGCCCTATTGGGCCGCCAGTGTGGCGGAGTCGGCCGTGGTGGAACTGCCGCGCCTGCGCTTTCCTGATAGCCCGCGGTCGGCCGGCCCGCGCGGTGTGCCTGAGCCAGGTCTGCCCGAGGGGAATCGCGGCCCCCCCGGGCTGCCGCCTGCTGGCGAGTTGCGAGCGGAGATCCGCGAGTTCCGGCGCGATGAGTTCTTCCGTCTGAACCTGGAGTGGCTGCTGGTGGAGGTCGATCTTGGCACCGTAAAGAAGGACGTGCTGCCCGAGTTGCTGCACCGTCATCTGTTTGGCAGCGCCGCGCCGGAATACCAGGTGGAAGTTACGTTACGCGACCATCCTGAACAACTGATCTACAGCTCGACCGGGGACGGCAAGGCCAAGATCGGAACCAAGGCTGACGGCACCGTAAACCTGATGGACGTCCAGTTTGAACAGGTGATGCGCCGTGCGGCCATGTCGCGCGCTCGGGTCCTGGGTCGAATCTGGAATGGCGGCAAGGGCGGAGGCGGTGGTCCCGGCGGCCCGCGTGAAGGACCTCCGGAGTGGGGCCGCTGGACGATGTCCGTGCGGCACCGTTCCGGTTCACTGGAGACCGTCGTGAATCAGGTGCGCTGGCGCAACCTGGCCGTCACCTCGTCGGTGCTGCTGCTGATGGTGGCCGCCATTGCGATGCTGGTGCGCTACACGCAGAACGCGCAGCGCCTGGCCCACATGCAGATGGAGTTCATCACGGGCGTGTCGCACGAGTTGAAGACGCCGCTCACCGTCATCCGCACCGCGGGCCACAATCTGAGCGGCGGACTGGTGCGCGACGAGAAACAGGTGCAGCGCTATGGCAACCTGATTCGCGAGGAGGCTGAGAAGCTCACCGCCATGGTGGAACAGGTGCTGCGTTTTGCCAATGCCAAGGCCGGCCGGGCCATCGGCGAGCGGGAAGCCGTGGACGTGCGCACTCTCCTCGACGCGGCAGTCTCTTCGGCTTCGCTGGTCCTCGACAAGTCCGGCTGCGTGCTGGAGCAGAAGATCGATGGCGATGTTCCGCCCCTGCTGGGCGACCCCATTGCCCTGAAGCATGCGGTCCAGAACCTGCTTACGAATGCCGCGAAGTATGGCGCCGAGGGCCGCTGGATCGGGTTGAGGGCCTGTGTGGCCAACGCCGACGGCGATTCGGCCGTCGAGATCCGCGTGGCCGATCGCGGAGCCGGCATCGCACCCGAGGAGCTCAACCAGATCTTCGATCCGTTCTATCGTGGGAAGAGAGCGGTCGAGGATCAGATTCATGGAACCGGACTGGGTCTGAGCCTCGTCAAAAGAATCGCGGAAGCGCATGAAGGGAACGTCTCAGTGAGGAGCGAGCCAGGGAAGTGCACGGAGTTCGTGCTGACGATCCCCACCGTTCCCGCCGGGCAACGCAATGAGTTCGCGAATACTGCTGATTGAAGACGAGCCGGGTCTGGTGCTCACTCTGTCCGACCTGCTCGCCGCCGAAGGCCATGAAGTAGACACGGCCATGGACGGCCTCACGGGGTTGGCCAAAGCCCGGGAAGGGCAGTGCGACCTTGTCATTCTCGACATCATGTTGCCCGGGAAAAACGGGCTGGAGGTCTGCCGCGAACTGCGCCAGCAGGGCTCCGACGTGGCCATCCTCATGCTGACGGCGAAGTCGCAGGTGATCGATCGCGTCGTTGGACTGAAGCTGGGCGCCGACGACTATCTGACGAAGCCGTTCGATCCTTCCGAATTGCTGGCCCGTGTGGAAGCGTTGCTGCGCCGAGTCCACAAGGAGAGCTTTCCGGCGGTGCTGCGGTTCCAGTTTGGCTCCGTGCAGGTGGACTTCGAAAAAGCTGAGCTGTTGAAGGACGGCACACAGGTGAATCTCGCGGGCAAGGAGTTGCAGCTGCTGCGCTACCTCATCGACCACCGCGGCAAGGTCATCTCCCGCGAGGAGTTGCTCAAGAACGTCTGGGAGTATCAATCGGACATTTCCACGCGCACCGTGGATGTGCACGTTGCCTGGCTGCGCCAGAAGATTGAGGAAAATCCGCAGTTCCCGCGCTTCATCCGCACCGTGCGTGGTTCCGGTTACCGGTTCGCCAGCTAAGTACTCACGTTCGGATTTATGACGCGTTTGCGACACAGCCGTCAGCTCTCAGCACTCAGCCCGTGCCGGCGTAGCCGACGGCTGATTGCTGATCGCTGATCGCTTACCGCCGATACGTGTGCAAAGCTCCGAAACCATGTACTAAGGCCCGGCTACTTCTTCTTCGACGTCGCCGCCGGCTCCGGGGCCGGAGTCAGGTCCGTCGCATCCGCGCGCCGCCAGCCCTTCTTTTCCGTCGCCGTTGCCGTCGACACCGCGACCGGTTTGGCGTCCACGTTGCTGACCGCCGTGCTGGCGCCCTCCGCCGGCGCACCGACATTCGGATTCGGGCCGCGCGGGCCGGAAGAATCGTCAAGCACCACGCGCCGCCGAGGCCGTGCGGGCTCCGGCGCGGATCCTCCATCTGGCGACGTCTGGGACTGGCTCACCACCGTGGTGTCCGCCCCGGTCGCGGGGGCCATATCCACCGGTGCATGGTAGTTCCCGCGATAGCGGACGTCGGCGCCCGGATAGCGCGAGCGGACCGAATCGGCCAGACTGATCTGCACGCTGTGTTCTTCCCCCGCCCTGGTGCCAGCCGGCAACTGGAAGTAGAGAGCGTAGCGTTGCCGGATGCGCGCCAGCGTGGTCTCAAACGCCGATGCGTCATCAATGTTCATGCTGTCGCCGCCCGACTCGCGCGCGATCTCCGACGTACCCGCAGACTGGGTCCGCGACCCCATGCCGCCGCCCTGCGGATAGCGGCTGCCACCGCCGCCCGGCATGCGCGTGCCCCCGCCACCGCCCCAAATGATGTCGGGAATCGACGATCCGCGTGGCCACGAATTGCCGCGCCGCCCGCCGCCTTGCGGGTAACCGCCGGGGCCGCGGCTGCTCATGGCGTCGGGTGCAATGATCGCGCTCAACACCGTGTCTGCTTCGGCTAGCGCCGAGCCTACCTGCGCCTCGTTGCGCCCACGTTCCGTCTGGTCGTCCGTCATGATCACAATCGCCCGCCGCGCGTCCTTGCGAGCCGATTTCCGCATGTAGTTGGCCGCGTCCAGCAGAGCCCGGGTGATGTCGGTTCCGCCATTGAAGGTCTCGCTGCGCAGCAGGTTCTCGAACTCGCGCTCGACGTCATCCTTGCTGCTGCGGAATGCCAGCCGCACCCGCGTCGCGCGGTCAAACACCATGATCGCGACCCGGTCGTTCGGCCCCAGCACGCGCAGGGCGTCATGCGAGGCGTCGGCCATGCGCTGGACATGCGAACGCATGCTGCCGCTCACGTCCAGCAGCAGCACCACGTCCACCGGCATCTCTTCCCGCGCGAAGTTGCGGATCTCCAGCCGGCGGCCATTCTGCGTCAGGGTGAAGTCTTCCCTTCGCAGGCCGGTGACGGCGCGGCCATCCCGGTCGAGCACCTGGGCATCCACCCGGACCAGGGCTACGTCGCTCTTGAACGTGACATCACCGTCATCCGCCGATACAAACGGCGCGGTGACCGCGAAAAGCAGGAAGAGAGAACTTGCCAGGCGCACTGTGTTGACTCCGAAACCGCAGTCGCAGCCAGGGGCCCCAAATTCCCAGGCGGACTCATTTATTCTACGTCCGCCATCAGATCTTCGTTACATTTTGCCCGCTCGGGGTTGTGGAAACAGCCGCGCCGCGTTGTCGTGCAGAATCAGCTGAGCGGCTTTCAGCGCCTCGGTTTCGGTCATCACACGCTCGCGCACCTTCTCGGTCAGGACCTGGGCAATATTTCGGCGAGCCATCACCGAGTGCGCGTAGCTCAGCTCGACATAACGGTAATCGCCGCCAAAACCGAGGATCTTGTTGAGGGGTACCGTTTCGATCAGCTCATGCAGTGCCCGGCGTGCTCCCGTGGGCGTGATGATGTGCACCCAGCATAGGTCCGCCGTCACGTTCCTATACATCTTGGCTAACGCTGCCACCTCGTCCATCCACGGCCAGCCCAGGTGAAATAGATCGAAAGACACTCTCGGATAGAGGGCGAACAGACTATTCAGCAGTATGGGACGCGAGTTCTCCAGCACGTTGCCATTGCCCGCCTGCAGGCCCGTATGCATCTGCACTGGCAATCTGTGGGCGTCGGCCAACTGCAGCGCGTGGTGGAACATATGGTCGGAGAGGCGGCGCGGCGGCTGGGCCTGCGGAGCTCGCATCAGGCGCTCAAAATCCGCCTGGGCATCGGCTTCGGAAACCACTTCAAAGCGCAGGGGCCGATTGTAAGCCAGCGTACTCTTGATCGCCACCGTCCCGGCCTGGATGCTCTGCTCCAGACGACGCTCCATGGCCCGCTTGAGCCCTTTCACGTCCGGAATCGCCACGCCCGTGACCTCTTCCATGCGCCGAATGTCGGACGCCCGCGCGGCGGAGCAGAACCAGTCCATCTTGCGCGCCAGTACGAAATACTTCGGATCCGGACGAATCGGGTCGCCATGCCAGTAGTCGTCGAGCACTGCATAGTCCAGCCGCATGCGGTCCTTCAGAATCCGCTGATAGAGCCCTGGTTTGTTCGCCTCGGCGATCGCCGCGTTGATCCGCGGCAGGGTGGTGGCGGAGATTTCGCCGATGCCGTAGATGTCCCGGACGGCAATGCGCAGCGCCTGTCCATAACCTGTGTAGCGCGACATCTGCCACCAGGGTTCGAACTCGGCCCAGTTCTTTGGACCCGGGGTGGGCATGCCGGCACTCACCATGTCACTGGCCAGATAGTGCGAAGCCAGCAGGAACAGATCCGGCTTCAGCGCCAGGCGTTCCTCTTCCGGCAGCAGGTGCTCATGGGTGTCAACCAGCGGTATCTCATTGATGGCACGTAACATCTCGCCCGGCGTGTCCTGTCCGCGGACGGCGAGACCGGCCGGCAACCCGCCTGCGAGAAAGGTGCGTCGCAACATGGAGCCGGCCCGTAGTATACCTGGATTCGATTTGCCGCATAATGGAGGTGAAACTCTGTAATAGTTTCAAGGATGGTTCCGTCATGCCACGCCGCCTGTCGAGCAAACTGATCGTCTCCCTGACGGTGATCGTCATCCTGATCAACGTCGTGGCCGGGTTCGTCTACCTCCGGGTTCAGAACCAGCACACGTTGGAGACGATGATCCTGGGCGCTGACCAGCTCTCCCGCAGCATCACCAGTGCCACCTGGCACGCCATGAAGGACGATCATCGCTCGGCCGCCTACGACATCATGAGCGTCATCGCAGCCAAACAGGGCGTTGACCGCATCCGGATGTTCAACCGTGAGGGCCGCCTGATGTTCTCCACCAAGAAGGGCGATCACGCACAGTTGATGACCGTGAGTGAGCAGCCCTGCGTGGCCTGCCACGGTTCGATGCCGGTGAAGGTGGAGGTCGCTCCGTCGTCCCGGGTTCGCATCTACAGCGGGACCGACGGCCGCGATTCGCTCAACATGGTGACGCCCATTTATAACGAAGCCTCGTGCAGCCAGGCCGAGTGTCACGCTCATCCGGCGCGTACCCGCGTTCTGGGCGTCCTCGATGTCGCTCTCAACCTCGATCCCGTTCGGCAGGAAGAGGCGGCCATGACGCAGCACACCGTCGTGACCACTGGCATTACCATTGCCATGACCGCGGTCTTCATCTTCTTCTTCGTACGCTTCTTTGTCGCCGTACCCATCCGTGAGCTCATTGAAGGCACCCGCGCCGTCAGCGAAATGGAACTCGGCACCCGCATCCAGATCAGCCACAGCAGCGAGGAGATGGATGCGCTGGTGAACTCATTCAACACCATGCGACACCGCCTGCAGGCGGCCATGGATGAGATCAACACGTTCACCCAAAGCCTGGAAAAGAAGGTGGAGGACCGCACGCAACAGTTGAAGGCGGCCCAGCAGAAGCTGCTGCACAACGACCGTCTGGCCTCGCTGGGCCAACTGGCCGCCAGCGTCGCTCATGAGATCAACAACCCGGTTTCTGGCGTACTCAACCTCGCCATGCTCATGCAGCGCATCCTCAAGGAAGACGGCGTGCCGCCCAACCGGCTGGCCGACTTCCGCAAGTATCTCGGCCAGGTTGCCACCGAGACCGCGCGCGTGGGCCGCATCGTGTCCGACCTGCTCGCCTTCTCACGCCGCTCCAAGCCGCAGCGCACACCAGCCGATTTGAATCGCATCATCCGGTCGACGCTCACCCTGGCCGCGCACAAGCTGAAACTCTGCGACACCGCCGTCGACGTGGATCTACCGAACGATCTGCCCAGCGTCTCGTGCGACCCCTCGCAGATGCAGCAGGTGGTGCTCAACCTCGTGCTGAATGCGGCCGAAGCGACGCAAAGTAAAGGCGGCGGCAAGGTCTTCGTCCGCACCCGGGCGGCCGACGACGGCAAGAGCGTCGAAATGATCGTCAAGGACAATGGCGAAGGCATTTCGCCAGAAAACCTCAGCAAGATCTTCGATCCCTTCTTCACGTCGAAGCCGGAAGGCAAGGGCGTGGGTTTGGGCCTGGCAGTCATCTATGGGATCGTGCAGGCGCATGACGGCGAGATCGATGTGAAAAGCACACTGGGCGAAGGGGCCACCTTCACGGTGACCATCCCCATGGAGTCGGCTGTCAAGCCGGCCGAGAGCCAAACGGAGCATACCGTGTGAGCGGACTGTGTCTGGCCTCGTTGGGTGAGGTCGAGGAACCTCTGATGCGGACGATTGCCGAATGCGTCGAAGAACGGATTGGACTGCAGGTGGTGCGCCGCCTGCAACTGCCGGTGCCCCTGGATGGCTACGACCGCGCGCGGGGCCAGATGAGCTCGGTGGCGATGCTCAAACTGCTGCTGGAGCAGGTGCCTCCGGGCGTCTCCCGCATTCTTGGTGTCACCGAAAGCGATCTGTTCATCCCTATGTTGACGTTCGTTTTCGGGCAGGCCCAGTTGAGAGGACGCGCCGCCGTGGTGTCGGCCGCGCGGTTGCGGCAGGAGTACTATGGCATGGCTCCGGACGGGACGGCGTTGCTGGGCCGGGCGCGCAAAGAGGCCATGCACGAACTCGGCCACACGTTCGGGCTGATTCACTGTCCCGATCTGCGCTGCGCGATGAGTCTGTCCATCAACCTGCCCCAGGTGGACTCGAAGTTGGAATGGTATTGCGAAGGCTGCTGGCCCGTTCTTCGGGAACGGCTGGAAGAAGCGAGGTACGACTGACATGAAGGCAGTTTGGAAGATTCTGGTGGTGGACGACGAAGAGGTGATGTGCGAATCGCTGGCCGCCTGGCTGCGCGAGGACGGCTACGACGTGGACACAGCCCCCTCCGGCCGCCGCGCCGTCGACGCGGCCCGGGCCACCGACTACGCCATCTACTTCATCGACCTCAAGATGCCCGGTGGCATGGACGGCATCGAGACCATGATGGAGATCCGCAAGCTGCACCCCGATGCGCCGGTGATCATCATCACGGCTTACGCCACGGTCGACACAGCCATCACCGCCATGAAGGAAGGCGCGCAGGAGTACATCGTCAAACCCTGCAACCCCGAAGAGATTTCGCTGGTCGTGGCCCGCATCATCAAGGTGAAGAACCTGCAGTTGGAGAACGCCATCCTGCGCAAGCGGCTCACCGGCCAATACGACTTCCACGACATCATCACAAAGAACCCGCGCATGCTGGCCATCCTGCAATTGGTGCAGGACGTGGCCGGCTTGCGCAGCACCGTCCTGGTGCGCGGCGAGAGCGGCACGGGGAAGGAACTCATCGCCCGCGCCGTCCACTACTCCGGCGACCGCGCCGACAAGCCGTTCGTCACCGTAAGCTGCGCCGCCTTGGCCGAGACCCTGCTCGAATCCGAGCTCTTCGGCTACGAAAAAGGCGCCTTCACCGGGGCGGCCGCGCGCACTCGTGGCAAGTTCGAGATGGCCGACGGCGGCACCATCTTCCTGGACGAAATCGGCGACATCTCACCCAAGCTGCAGGCCGACCTGTTGCGTGTCCTGCAGGAACGCCGCTTCTACCGCCTGGGCGGTTCGGAGGAAGTACGCGTCGACGTGCGTGTCATCGCCGCCACCAACAAAGACCTGGCCGAAGAGGTGAGCCAGGGCCGTTTCCGCGACGATCTCTACTACCGCCTCAATGTCATCGAGATCCGCATCCCGCCCATTCGCGAACGCCGCGAGGACGTGCCGCTGCTGGCGCGCCACCTGGTGCAGCGCCTTTCGCCGGAGTTGAACAAGGATATTCAGGACATCTCGGAAGGCGCCATGAAAGTCCTGTTGGAATACGAATGGCCGGGCAATGTCCGTGAGCTCGAGAATGCCATCGAGCGCGCCATCGTCACCTGCCGCGGCCAGGTGCTCACGGAAGACGATTTCGGCTTCCTCACCCGCAGCATGCAGGAGCGCAAAGCCTGGACCGTCCCCGCCAACATGACCCTCAATGACCTGGAGCGTCAGGCGGTCGCCGCGGCGCTGCAGCGCACCGGAGGTAACGTGAAGGAAGCAGCGCTGTCGCTCGGCATCGACCGCTCGACCATGTACGAGAAGATCAAAAAATACGAGATCCAGCGCTAGTACTCTGACCGCGAACCGCTCCAGGCCGCGCCGTTACGAACCCCAACCGTGAGGGAGTCCCGCCTGCCCCCCCCGGCCGCCAGTCGGCAGGAAGCCGCAATCGGACCGAGCCGTGACCGTCAGGGAGCGGAAGCCGGTCGTACCCCGGCGTCTTCAACGGAGTCCCGCCGGCCCCCGGGCCGCCAAAGCGCATGAAGCCGCGCCCCCCTTGTCCCAGTCCCCGAATGTAAGTGAGGGGCTACTGGCGCGTCTTCAATGGGGCGGTCCTCCGCCGCCCGGCGAGCCGCGACTGGGAACGAGCGGGCCGCAGCTCCGAACGCCTCGTCAACGGAGTCCCACCTGCCCCCCCCGGGCCGTCAAAGCGGAGGAAGCCATCCAACCGGGTCCAGTCCTGGAGCGTGAGTGACGGGCTTCCCGCCCGTCTACTCGGGATCCCCCTCACTGGGGATGCCCACATACCGCTCCCACGCGCGAATCTTCTCGGTCAACTGTCTTACCCGCTCCGGCTCCGACCCGGCCATGTTCCGCTTCTCGCCCGGATCCGCCTCCAGGTTTGACAGCCACATCTTGGCGCCGGTCTCCTCGCCGGGAAACTTGGGAGGATTCAGAATCAGCTTCCAATCGCCCTGCCGCACGGCCCGTTCTTGATTGAAGCTCCAGAACATATCCTCGTGCGTCCGTTTTTCGCCGCGCAGCACCGGCAGAATGTCCCGCCCGTCGACGCTGGCCGGTACACGCGCGTCCTGCCCCGCCATGGAAAGGAACGTCGGCAGCAGATCCATCGACATCAGCGGCCGGTCCCACACCTGGCCGGCCTTCACGAACCCCGGAGCCCGCAGGATCGCCGGCACATGCATCCCGCCGTCGAACAGGCCCAGCTTGTAGCCTCGATACGCTCCATTGCTGCCGCCAGTGTAGGGCTGCGCCGTACTGGAAGCACGCACCTCGCGCGTCGCCCCGTTGTCGGCCTGAAAGAACACCACCGTGTCGTCCTCCAGCCCCTGTTGCCGCAACTGATTCAACAACAGGCCAATCGCGTCGTCCACCGCCGCCACCATGCCCAGGTGCGTGCGCCGGTCGCGCTCCATCGAAGCTGGGAAGCGGTCGAGATACTTCTTCGGCGCCATCATCGAATAGTGCGGCGCGCCAAAGGCGAGGTACATGGCGAATGGCTGGTCCTTCTTCTGCCGCGCCAAATGCGCCGACGCCTCGCGCGCTAGCAGTTCGGTCATGTACGCCGGCTCTTCGAACACCTCTTCCGTGTTCCGCCACAGATCGTGGAAGATCTTGCCGGGCGCTGAGCCCAGTTGATAGTACCGGTGCGAGTAGGCGTCCAGCCAGCCCGAATACCATCCAAAGAAACTGTCGAAGCCCTGTGCCAAGGGCCTGCTATACATGGCGCTGCCCAGGTGCCACTTGCCGAAGGCGGCCGTCGAATAGCCGGCCTGCTTCAGCAGGGCAGGGAAGGTGACCTCGCCTGCTCGCAGCCCCGGCACGTCAAACGACGGCTGCGACGGCAGCGCGCCCTTTACGCCTGTGCGGTCCGGATACTTGCCCGTGAGAATCGCCGCCCGCGAGGCCGAACACACAGGAGCATTCGCATACCATTGCGTGAATCGCACGCCGGAAGCAGCCAATCGGTCGAGGTTCGGAGTCAGCGCTTCCTTGTGCCCATAGCAACCCACGTCGCCAATGCCGTGGTCGTCGGTGACAATCACCAGGAAGTTCGGCCGGCGGGCCTGTCCCCGCATCAGGGAACAGGCGGAAGCGCCGCCTAGAAGTCGAAGGGCATCGCGCCGGGTGAAGTGGGCTGAGGTCTGGGGCATGCGAGGAGCTCAGAAACAGCACATCAAAAAGCAGCACCACGACGCAAATCAACTAGATTCGCGCACCCTCGAAGGCCCCAACTTGATAAACTGCCCCTTCAACCCATCCCTGGAGCATCCTATGTCCGACACCGTCAAATACGTCCTCGACGAAACCCGTATTCCGAAGAGCTGGTACAACCTGGTTGCCGATCTGCCCACTCCTCCGCCGCCAGTGCTGCACCCCGGCACCATGCAGCCCGTCGGTCCCGCCGACCTGGAGCCGCTCTTCCCCATGAGCCTCATCCTCCAGGAGGTTTCCACCGAACGCGAGATTGAGATCCCCGAGCCTGTTCGCGATATCTACCGTCAATGGCGTCCCAGCCCGCTCTATCGCGCCCGCCGGCTTGAGAAGGCCCTCGACACACCCGCGAAGATCTACTACAAGTACGAAGGCGTCAGCCCCGCCGGCTCGCACAAGCCCAACACCGCCATCCCTCAGGCCTTCTATAACAGAGAGGCCGGCATCAGACGTATCTCCACCGAAACCGGAGCCGGCCAGTGGGGCTCGTCTCTAGCGTTGGCCGGAGCGTTCTTCGGCATCGAGATCGAAGTGTTCATGGTCCGCGTCTCCTACAATCAGAAGCCCTACCGCCGTGCCCTGATGGAGAGCTATGGGGCGCGCTGCATCGCGTCGCCGTCCAACGAGACCGCGTCAGGCCGGGCGATTCTAGCGAAGCGGCCCGATCACCCGGGCAGCCTCGGCATCGCCATCAGCGAAGCCGTCGAGGTGGCTGCCCAACGCGACGACACCAAGTACGCGCTGGGCAGCGTCTTGAATCACGTCCTCCTGCACCAGACGGTCATCGGCCAGGAAGCGATCCTGCAGTTCGACATGGCGGGCGACTACCCCGACGTCGTCATCGGTTGCACCGGCGGCGGCTCCAACTTCGCGGGCATCAGCTTCCCCTTCATCGGCCAGACTCTGCGCGGCGGCAGGAAGACCCGCATCCTTGCCATCGAACCCGCTGCCTGCCCCTCCATCACCAAGGGAAAGTACGCATACGACTTCGGCGACACCGCCCACCTGACGCCGCTCACTAAGATGCATACCTTAGGCAGCACATTCACGCCGCCTGGCTTTCACGCGGGTGGATTGCGCTATCACGGCATGGCGCCCCTGGTCAGCCACTGCGCCCAACTTGGCCTTATCGAAGCCAAGTCGTACCACCAACTCGCGTGCTTCGAAGCCGGCGTCCTGTTCGGTCGTAGCGAGGGCATCGTGCCGGCGCCGGAAGCCAACCATGCCGTCCGCGGAGCTATCGACGAAGCCCTCCGCTGCAAGGCCGAGGGGAAGGCCGAGACGATCCTCTTCAGCCTCAGCGGCCACGGCCATTTCGACATGCAGGCGTACACCGATTACTTCGCCGGTAAGCTGACTGATCAGCAGTACGAAGACAGCGAGCTGGCTATGGCGCTGGCCGGCTTGCCCTCCGTACCCGAATAAACACGGGCCTTTGGCGACAAAAGTATTACAATCGCGGGCCTGCTTTATGGGCTCCCACACGATGAGCGGGTGCTAGCATCAAAGTGGAAACAGACCTAATACTCTGTTTCCACCGAAGTGTTGACATGACCACTCATCCGAAGGGCCGTCAGGCCCGTGTTCTTTTGAGCTCTGTATTTGGACCCTATGCGCAGGATGACCAGTACGGCAGCCGCTCCATCAATCCGATGGAGCTCTATCACAACCAGGTGACTCGGGCCCAGGGCCCCTACTCATTGCGCATCTTCCACCGTTCGTGGGGCATCATGTTCATCCAGAAGAACATTGAGAACCCCTCCACGGTCCTGGATTTCCCCACGCGCGAGGACTTCGAACGAGAACTCCGGGAGAACCAATACGACGTCGTGGGCATCAGCGCGATCATCGTCAACGTGGGCAAGGTCCGCGAGATGTGCAAGATTGTGCGCCGTGTCTCGCCGAAATCCACCATCGTCATCGGTGGCCACGTTACGGCCATCCCTGGCCTGGATCTCATGATCGATGCCGATCACATCGTCAAGGGCGAAGGTGTCGGCTGGATGCGCTCGTTCCTCGATCAGGACCCCACTCAACCCGTCATCCATCCACAGATCGCCTCCGGCTTTGGCCACCGCGTCATGGGCTTGAAGCTCCCCGGCAGCATCGGCTCCACCGCCGCCACCATCATCCCTTCGGTGGGCTGTCCCATGGGGTGCAACTTCTGCACCACGTCGGCGTTCTTTGGCGGCAAGGGCAAGTTCATCAACTTCTTCGACAGCGGCCAGGAGATCTTCGACGCCATGGAGAGCGCCGAGAAGACCTACGGCTTCCACGCCTTCTTCGTGATGGACGAGAACTTCCTGCTGCACCGCAAGCGCGCCATGGAGTTGCTCGACTGCATGCGCAAGGCCGGCAAGAGCTGGGAGCTCTACGTCTTCTCTTCGGCCAACGCGATCCAGAAATACACGATGGAGGAGCTGATCGAACTCGGCATCTCCTGGATCTGGATGGGCCTGGAATCGCCTCTCTCGGGCTATTCGAAGTTGAACGGCTCCGACACCATGTCACTGACGCACCAACTCCGCGCGCACGGCATTCGCGTCCTCGGCTCGTCCATCGTCGGCATGGAGCACCACACGCCCCAGAACATCGACAGCGAAATCGACTACGCCTGCGCGCACGAGACCGACTTCCACCAGTTCATGCTCTACACGCCGCTGCCCGGCACGCCACTGCACGCGCAAATGACGGAGGAAGGCCGCATGATCGATGTCGATCTCGCCGACGTGCATGGCCAATGGAAGTTCAACTGGCGCCATCCCCACATCACGGGCGACGAGTCGAAGCAATTCCTCGATCACGCCTTCGGCCGCGACTTCGAATTGAACGGACCCTCGCTCTACCGCATCTGCCGCACCACTCTGGAAGGCATTCGCAAGTATCGCTTCCATCCCGACCTGCGTGTCCGCCAGCGCTTCGAACGCGAAGCCGCCACGCTGCGCATGTCTTACTCCGCTCTTCTGTGGGCGATGGAGCGGCACATGAAGGTGACTAACGCCACGGTCGCCGACCACATCCATTCACTGCGCCAGGAGATCCGCAAGGAGTGCGGCTCTCTCTCAACAGCCGCTGGAGCCCTGCTGGGGCCCATCATGCTCTGGCTCACCCGCCGTGAGGAGAAACGTCTCGATCGCGGTGTCACCTACGAGCCCGAAACGTTCATCGAACGCCGGAACTGGGCGGGCGTCTAGTACCGGGTTCAGCAGCTCACACGTGGATCTACCCGAAGCGCTCAGCGCTCAGCACCCGGCGCGTGCTCATCTTCGCTCGCTCTGCCCGAGCCTGCCGCGATCGCCGCGCACAGCGCGCCGCTCACCAGGAAATAGTAATTGCAGAACGCCTGCTTACTGAAGCAGAAGAACGTAATGTAGATCAGCGCCATCCCGCCCGCGAAGGAAGACGCCGATGTGCCTCCGCGCTTCACCGTGATCCAGGCCGCCACCAATGCCGGCAAGAACGGGAACCATTGCGGAGGCTGGCCAAAGCCCATGTGAACCAGCCATGCGAGGTAGCTCAACGCATCTTCGCGGAAGGGTTGGAACATCTGTAGCGTCACCACCGAGTGGAAGAAGGCCTGCCAGTTCCACAAGGCAAGCGGCAACGTGACCGCGGCCGCTACACCCGCTGCTATGGAACAGAAGTGGACAATCTGTTGGCGGGACTGCCCCCGCAGCAGGCTCCAGATCGCGAACGGAGCAAAGATCATATACTGCTTCACGGCCAGCAGCAGCCCAAAGACCGCCGCGGTGCCGCGCGATTGCCGGCCGGTCAGAAACACCGTAAGGCTCAGCAGCAGGACGCCGAACGACTCCGTCCAACTCATCTGGATCACGAAATAAGTGCACGGCGCAAACCAGAAGAATGCCGCGGCCAGGCGCGAAACGAGCCCGGACGTCGAGTAACCGATGAACAGCCCCGCCAGTGTGACGCACAGCAGGTGCGCAAAGCGGACATCGCCAAAAAAGGCACGTGCCGGCACGCAGAACAGCAAATCCAGCGGAGGATAGGGGAACCCGAACAGTAGGCGGCCATTCACCGACACCCCAGGACCATAGAAGGCCGACGTGCCACCGGACGGATCGGCAAACGTGATCGTGTAAGGATTGATGCCTCGGAGTAGGGCGTCGGCCGATTCGTTCTGGAACTTCAGGACATCGATGTCCACCGGTGGCGACGTGCGCAGGAACCACACCCCCAGAGCAAAATGGACCAGCGCCAAGGCCAGAAACCAGCGGTGCGCTCCACCTTCAGGTCTGCGTACGGCCCAGAAAACAAGTGCGGCGGCTACCACCACTCCACCCAGGAACACCGGCGGTACCGACGAACTACCACCAGGCGGAACAAACCCGGGCGGCAACTTCATTGCCTGGAGGAACTGAATCGCCAGCCCGCCGCAGAGCACCTGGAAGAACAGCCTGCGCCCACGAACTTCCAGAAAGGCGATGCCCGGAGACACGACCGCGACCCAACAGGCCACCACCGCGACCGTGAGCCACACCATGGCCCGCGGATGATACTGGCCGAGCTCAACCCGCATTGCCTGATGCAGGGCCAGCGCCGCCACGGTAAACAGCGTGAGGCGGGTATACCGGTTCGACACCGGGTCGGATGGGGCCGGAGGCATGTGCTCTCTCTCCATCGGCACGCGGCGTCTCAGTCTGTAGCCCGGCCTCCCAGGCCGCCTACCGCGCCGTGTTCGAAACCACCTTACCGTCGATCAAAACTCCGATGCAGTGCGACGTGTACTCGAAAGGATCTCCGTCATAGAGCGCCACATCCGCATCTTTGCCGGCATCCAGGGAACCCACCCGCTTGTCGACGCCCAACAATCGCGCCGCGTCAATCGTGATGCTGCCCAGCGCCTTCTCGAACGCCAGCCCGTTGGCCGCCGCGATGGCGGCTTCCCACAACACCACGCGCGTCTTCGGAACATACCCCTCAAACCCGCTCTGCAGCGCAAAGGGAATCCCCGCCGCCGCCAGTTTGCCGGCGGTCTCCATGCTCAGGTCCTCCGCGTCGCCCGACGACCGCTGCATCGTCGGATGCAGGATCACCGGATACCCCGACGCCTTGATCTGCGTCAGCACCTCCGGCGCATCGGCCACCCCATCCAGCACCACTTTGAGATTGAACTCCTTGGCCAGCCGCAGCGCCGTCAGGATGTCATTGTCCTTGTGCACCGTGATCAGCAGCGGCATCTCGCCCTTGATCAGCTTCTCAAAAGCCTCCACCCGCAGGTCCCGCGCCGCGTCCTTCTTGTCCTTGTCTCCGGCCTTCTTAAGAGCCTCTTGGGCCTTGATCAACTCCGCCCGCAGCATCGCGATCATCTTCGACCGCGTACCCGGCGACTTGCCCCGCTCCGCTCGCGCTTCGTTGCCCAGCGTCGCCGCGATCATCGCTGCCGGCACCATCGCCGCGTCCGCCGTCTCCGCATTCGTCTTGATGATCATCGTCTGGCCGGAGATGAGGATCCCCTGGCCATGGCCCGTGTGGATGGTCGTCACGCCGAACCCGCGCACCCACTCCAGCAGACGCTCCTTCGGGTCGTACGCGTCAATCGCCCGCAGTTCCGGCTGCATGGGCGAACTGCTCTCCACCTGGTCCTGATCCTGCGGCTGATTCAGATACCCGCTCAGGCCCAGCGTCGCGTGCGCATCGATCAGGCCCGGAGTCACCACCTTGGCCTTCATTACCTTGTACCCGGAAGGCGCCACGCCCGTCGTCACCCGCTCAATCTTGCCATCCCGCACCAACACCACGCCGTTCTTCAGCGGAGCCCCGGCCATCGTGTACACCGTCTCGCCCTGAATCGCGATCTGCGCGCTCGCCATGGGCGCGAGCGCCGCCAGCAACATCAGAATCCGTCTCACTGATCCACCTCGCCTTCGTCCACGTAGATGTCATCGTTCTTGCTGGCGCCATAGCCGCCCACCGCCAGGAGATGATCCTTCGGATCCGTGCGGTCGAACACCTTCACGCCCTCCACCCACGTCTCCAGCACATGCGAGTACACGCTCAGCGGATCGCCGCTCAGCACAATGAAATCCGCGTCCTTGCCCTTCTCCAGGGTACCCACGCGGCTGTCCAGGTCGAGAAACCCCGCGTTTGCCATGGTCATGCCGTACAGCGCTTTCTGCCGCGACATCCCGGCCCGCACCGACAGCGCCGCTTCGCGCAGGAACAGTCGCGAATCGGTCACGCCATCATCTGTGTGGAAGCCGACCACCACACCGGCCTTCTCCAAAATCCCGCCGCTGGCGATGTTCATGTCCTTCGCTTCCAGCTTGCCACCCGGCGAGTCCACGACAATGAGCGACACCGGCACCTTCGCCTTCGCGATCTCGTCCGCCACCATCCATCCGTCGCTGGCATGATGCAGCACCACTCGGAACTTGAACTCCTGTGCCAGCCGGAGCACGGTGAGAATATCGTCGTGCCGGTGCGTGTGGAACTGCACCACGCGCTTGCCGTCCAGCACCTCCACCAGTGTCTCCAGCTTCAGATCCCGGGCCGGCATCTTCGACGCATCCGTACCCGCCGCCGCGATCTTGGCCTTGTACTCCTGCGCCTTGATGAACTGCTCGCGCACCAGCGCGGCCGACTTGGCCCGCGTCCCCGGAAATGGAGCCGCCCGCCGCGGGTTCGTTCCATTCGCCATCTTCAGTCCGCCTGCAATGCGCCCGTCCGGCAGCTTGATCAGCAGATCGTCGATCGTGTTGCCGGCCCGCAGCTTCAGGTACAGCGTCTGCCCACTCGATAGATGACCCGACCCCGGCATCACGTTCACCGTAGTCACTCCACCCGCCCGAGCCTTCTGCATCGTCGTGGCCCGAACGTTCACCGCGTCCAGCACCCGCACTTCCGGCTGGATCGGAGCACTCCCGTCGCCGCCTTCCACTGATCCGATGTGGCTGTGCGAATCCACAATCCCGGCCATGATCACTTTGCCCGACGCATTCACGCGTTTGGCATTGGCCGGGATGGTCACGGACGACGCCGGCCCCACGGCCACAATCTTGCCGTCCTGCACCACCAGCACGCCATTGTCAATCTCATTGCCGGCAATCGGGATGATGTGCGCGCCGGTAAACGCAAGCGGCGTGGTCTGGCCATACAGGCCGCACGCCAGCAGAAATCCCAAGGGGATAGCGAGTTTCATAAGCATCCAAAGGAATGAGATTAAGGTAACATGCAACACCTCCCACGAGTGCTGCTACCTTAGTGGAATATGCGCCGTCTTGCCTCGCTTTGCGCGCTTCTCGCCTGCTCACTGGCCGCCCAGGACGTCAAGGTCACCACCCACACCCTGGACAATGGCATGAAGATCCTTGTTCACGAGGACCACGACGTCCCCAACGTCGCCCTCTACTTCTTCTACAAAATCGGGTCGCGCAACGAGCGCCCCGGCACCACCGGCATCAGCCACTTCTTTGAACACATGATGTTCAACGGAGCCAAAAAATACGGCCCCAAGCAGTTCGACAACATGATGGAGAAGAACGGCGGCAACAACAACGCCTACACCTCCAAGGACGTCACCGTCTACACCGATTGGTTCCCCAAGTCCGCTCTCGAACTCATGTTCGACATGGAGTCCGACCGCATCCGCGACCTTGCCTTCGACCCCAAGATCATCGAAAGCGAGCGCGGCGTTGTCTACTCGGAACGCCGCACCTCGGTCGACAACAATCCCTTCGGTGTCCTCTACGAACAACTCAACGCCGCCGCCATCATCGCTCATCCCTATCACTGGCCCGTCGTCGGCTGGGCCTCCGACATCGAGGCCTGGACCATGGACGACCTCAAGGCCCACTTCAAGATGGGCTACGCGCCCAACAACTGCGTGATGGTCGCCAGCGGCGATGTCACGCCCGCCGAAATCGTCGCCCTCGCCAAGAAGTACATCGAACCCATCCCCCGGCAGGCGCCTCCCCCCGAGGTCCGCACCAAGGAACCCGAGCAACTGGGCGAACGCCGCCTTACGGTGCGCCGCCCCGGCCAGTTGCCGATGCTCATGATGGCCTATCACGTCCCCAATTCACGCGACGCCGACCAGCCCGTTCTCCAGCTGCTGGAAGCGATCCTTACCACCGGCCGCAGCTCGCGTCTCTACCGCCGCATGGTCGAGAAAGACCAACTCGTCCTCAACGTCGGCGGTGGCATCGAGGATTCGCTCGACCCCAACGTCTTCCTGTTCACTATGCAGGTCCGCAGCGGTAAGGCCCCGGCCGACGTCGAAAAGGCGCTCTATGAGGAACTCGCTCAACTCGCCGCCAGTGGCGTCACGCCAGAGGAACTCGACAAGGCTCGCAACCAGATCCTGGCCGAGTTCTACCGCGGCTTGAAGACCATCGCCGGCAAGTCCAATCTGCTTGGCACCTATGAGGTCTTCCGCGGCGGCTGGGAGAAGGTCAACTCCGTAGCCTCCGGGCTCGACGCCGTCAAACCCGCCGACATCCAGCGCGCTGCCGCCAAATACTTCCAGGAAAAGAACCGCACGGTAGCCACCCTCATCCCCGACAACACGCCCGCCCAGGAGTCAACCAAGTGAACCGCCGCGTCATCCTCGCATCCGTCCTGCTGGCTTCCAGCCTCCTCGGTCAGGCCAAACTGCCGCCCTACACGAAGCAGACTCTGCCCAATGGCGCCACGCTCATCCTGCTGAAGAAGCCGGACGTCCCCCTCGTCTCCCTGCGGGCCATCTTCCGAGGCGGCGTGGAATCCGAGCCCGCTGCCCTCTCCGGCGTGGCCGCCCTGACCGCCGAACTCGTGCGTCGCGGCACCCCCACCCGCACCTCTGAGCAAGTCTCTCTCGACCTCGACTCCATCGGTGCCACGCTCACCGGAGGCAGCGATCGCCAGGCCTCCTACCTGGCCACTGAGTTCATGGCCCGCACCCAGGATCGCGCCCTCGAGATCTTCTCCGACGTCCTGCTGCACCCATCGTTTCCTGAACCCGAGGTGAAAAAGGTGCTGGCCCAGGCCGCCGACCGCCTCCGGTCGATCAAGGACAATCCCGGCGCCGCCATCGGTCGCTACTTCGAGGCCTTCTACTACCCGGCTTCTCATCCGTACCACCGCTCCGGCACCGTCACCGAGGGCTCGCTCGCCCAGATCGGCCGCGACCAGATCGTCGCCTTCCACAAACAGGCCTACACCGGCAAGAACCTGATCCTCATCGCCGCCGGAGACTTCGATCCCGCCAAACTAGGCCCGGTCCTCACCAACCTGGCCTCGCAACTGCCCGCTGGTACCGAATTCCAACCGGCCAAGGTGACCGCGCCGAAGTTCGATTCAGCCCGCCTGCTGCTGGTCGACAAGCCCGACGCCACCCAAACCTACTTCGAAATCGGCATGCCCGGCATCGACCGCACCAATCGTGACCGTGTCCCTCTCATGGTCATCAACACCCTGTTCGGCGGCCGCTTCACGTCCATGCTGAACGATGCGCTGCGCGTGAACTCCGGCCTCACCTACGGCGCGCGCTGCGTCCTGGAGCAGGACCGCCACACCGGAGCCATCGTCATCAGCACCTACACCCGTACGGATACGACCGGGCAGGCCATCGACATGTCTCTGGAGGTCCTGAAGAAGCTCTCCGAGCAGGGCATTGACGCCGACCAACTCGCCTCCGCCAAGGCCTACATCAAGGGCGGCTTCCCCACCCAGCGCCTGGAAACGGCCGATCAGTTGGCCAGCGTCCTGGGCGACCTGGAACTCTACGGCCTGAACAAGGGCGAAATCGACGACTACTTCTCCCGCATCGACGCCATCACTCTGGAAGAGGCCAACACCATCGCGAAGAAGTACTACCGCGATGCGAACCTGCAGTTCTGCCTGCTAGGCAACGCTTCGAAGATTCAGGATGGGGTCAAGAAGTACGCCCCCAAGCTGAAAGTCGTGGCCATCAAGGACTCCGGCTTCGAAGCGCCCGCGTTCTAGGCGCACGGCGCCGGTGTCCGCCAGGATATGGCTAGGCACCGGCCGCCGAGCGATCATCGCAAGGTACGGTAAGCGTCCACATTTGGGGCCGATGTGGAGTCGGCCATCGGCCCCCCTCCAGCCCGCCGCAACGGCCGGAACTGCGCCCCCACCATTCCCCCCAGCATCGCTGGGGGCCCATCGCAACTCCAACAAAACTCGAAGCCTCAACAGCGCCCACCCCGTACCAGTACATCCTCCACCCATTCAGGTACTCCCGGTTCTTGCCGCCTTCGTCCCCACTTCGTAACTTGAGGACAGCATGACCATTCAGTGTCCAAACTGCTCCAGTTGCGCGGTCCAGCCCTCCAGCTACAAGTCCCTCGCCGAGCGTGCCCTGACACTCCTCTTCCTCCACCCCTTCCGCTGCCGCCACTGCACCCATCGTTTCTTCGAGCTCGTCACCAGGAGCGAGCGCCGGGCTCTGCTCCGCAACCGCCTCGCCGCCAAGACGGAACAGGCGTTTGCCGTGCTTCACTCCGAGTTTTAACCTAGACCCTCGTTCGCCACTATAGTGTTCCCATCCAGGTGCCGATGAACCGTAGACAAGGGCGTGTCTCACGCCCTGCGCTGAGTCGCGTCTCGACGGCGCGACGTCTTAGCCCGCTGGAGGACTGTCATGATTCGGCAACACGAACGGCGATCGGGAACTTCGACTCTCTCATTGGCCCTGGCCTGCGCGGCCCTGTTCGGCGCACCGCAATTCCTGTCCGGTGCAACCCCGCCGGTCATCAGTGGCTATGCTCCGGCCGCCACGGTCTCGGTGGTCGATCTCCAGACCACGACAGTGCTCGGGTCCGGCTTCCAACGCGGTCTCACCGTCAAGCTATCTGATCCGTCCGGCCGCACCTCCACAGTCAATCCCAGCCGCGTCACCCAGGTTACGGCCAACAGCTTTCAATTTCAGTCCCGATTCCCGGCGCCCGGGGCGTATCAGATGCAGGTGACCAATCCGGACGGCGCGTCCTCCGAGCCCTTCAATGTGCAGGTCACGGAACGGCCCGAGCCCACCATCACCGCCGTGAGTCCGGCCACAATCTTCGTGGGAAGCAAGGAGCAGACGCTCACCATCGTCGGCTCCGGCTTCCGTGCGGGCCTTTCGGTCTACGTCTCCCTGCCGGGCGGTGGCAATGACTTCGCCCAGAATCTGCGCGTGACCAACCTCACCGCTACGCAGTTCGATATGCAACTGGTGCTGGATCGCCTCGGCCAATACAGCCTGTGGGTGACCGACCCGGATGGTGTTCAGTCGAAGTCCGTCACCTTCAACGTCACCCGCCAGCAGGGCGCCGTGCAGATCACCGACACCAAACCGAACACCCCCGTGATGAGCGCCGATCTGCAGCTCATTCACGTCGTTGGTGTTGGGTTCCAACCCGGTCTGGCCGCCACTCTCACCAAACCCTCCGCCGGCACCGTGGTGTTGGCCGGCGCGGGCCGCGTGCAGGCCGTAACCTCCTCCGGGTTCGATATGTTCGCGACGTTCCCTGAGCCCGGTATCTACTTCCTCAAGGTGGCGAATCCCGATGGCGGCCAGTCCGCGGCCTTCGCCTTCGAAGTGGGTTCAGCTCCGATACCGGAGATCACCGGCACCCTGCCTTCACCCACCGTAGCCTCACCCGAGAGCGTCACTCTGGACGTCCTGGGCAGCGGCTTTGGCGATGGCGTCATCCTGTACATCCTGCGCCCCGACGGAGGGCTGTCGGTACTCACAAACTCCCAGATCGTCTCCTCCAGCGATTCCGAATTCAAGGCCGTCTACAGCTTCACCACGCCCGGCGACTACACACTACAGGTCGAGAACCTCTCCGGTGCCAGGTCGAAGGTGTACACCCTCCACGTCTCCTCCGTGTCGACGGCGCCCATCATCCAGGCTTACTCTCCGCTGGTCCTCCCGCAGACCGCCCAACTGCAGACACTGTCCGTGCAGGGCCAGAACTTCCAGCCGGGGCTCAAGGCCGTTTGGACCACGCCACACGGAGCCACCGTGCCCGCCGACAGTATTGATGCAGCCTCGGTCCTGCCCACCACCTTCCCGGTCACCGGAGCCTTCGGCGAGCCAGGCACCTACCTGCTGCAGGTCATCAATCCGGATCTGTCGAAATCCGACTACTTCCCCATTCGCGTCACCACGCCGGGGCCGTCTTCGCCGGTCATCACCGGTCACTCGCCCAGTCCCATTGCCGCCAGCCCCAACGTCCGTGCACTCCTCGTGCGGGGCGGCGATTTCATCTCGGGCCTCAGCGCGACTCTGATCCTGCCCGACACCACACCGGTCTCGTTCTCGCCCGATCAGATTCAGGGCACGACGTTCTCATCGTTCATTATCAATACCGATTTCGCGCAGCCTGGCGACTACACTCTCCAGATCCAGAATCCGGATGGCATTCCGTCGAACGTCTACACCTTCACCGTGGATCCCCCGCCACCCTCGCCCACCGTCTCCTCCGTCGCTCCGGATCCTATTCGGATCGCCCCGCAGGGACAGACCTTGTCCGTGGGCGGCAGCGGGTTCCTGCCCGGCCTCGCGGTTCACGTCACTGTGCATCCACCCATGGGTACGCCGTCGACCTTTGCGGTCGACCCCGGACAGGTCCGCCACGTCAGCGCCTCCAATGTCCTGGTCACGATCAGCCTGCCCAACCCGTGGACCTACGACCTGCAGGTGGACAACCCGGACGGCACCCAATCCAACGTCTTCTCGTTCAGTGTGCTGCCGGAGATGAGCATCCCGATCATTGATGGTTACGTGGCCACGCCCACCTTCTACCTGACGGGCGTGAACTTCCTGGACGGCCTCAGCGCGAGCATCTGGACGCCGACGAACGCGCCTTACCAACTGAACGGGTTGACGCCGGACTGTGCCGATGATGCCGAAGGTCAGAGCCGCTGCACGCTGGCTCTCCCTGTGACCCTGGCCGACCGCGGCATCTACCGGTTCCGCATCTTCAATCCCGACGGTGGCCTCAGCGCCACCTTCGAGATCAACTACTAACCCGCTTCCCGATGTGCGCGCCGCGCACCGCGACCACAAGGAAGTCCCGCCTGCCCCAGCCAGCCGCCGCGCAACGAACCACGACCGTAAGGAAGTGGTCCTCCGCCCGCTGCGAACCGCGACTGGCAAGAAGCGGGCACCCGTTACGAGCGCGTCTTCAACGGAGTCAACCATGGCCCGCCGGACCGCCAAAGCGGACGAAGCCGCGCTGCGAACCGAGCACGTCAGTAAGTGGGCACCGGCGCGCGGCGTGTCCTCAACGGAGCGTTCCTCCGCCGCGAGCGACACGGCGACCGGGAAGGAACCCCGAGTGCCCCAGCGGGCCGCCAGCCGCCAGGAAGACGCAATCGGACCGAGCCGTGACCGTCAGGGAGCGGAAGCCTGTCGTGCCCCGGCGTCTTCAACGAAGTCCCGCACCGCCCCCGGACCCCCAAAGCCGACGAAGCTGCACCCCGTCCCAGTCCCGGAACGTAAGTGACGGGCTACGCGCCACCCCCAACAGAGAGGTCGCCTGTCCACCCGTCCCGTCCTCCAACCCCCGAGACGCAAAAAGGGCGGCGCGCTGAGCGGCCGCCCCCTCTTCCCAACAATCAGGAATCCGCTAATTCAGGAAATACGTCCGGTACAACGTATCCCGCTGTTTCGGAACAAACCCAGCCCCGCGGATAATCCGCCGCAGCTCTTCTTCCGACGCCTTGTTCCGCGCCCCGGCCGCGCTCACCACGTTCTCTTCGATCATGATGCTGCCCACGTCGTTGCCGCCGAACTTCAAGCCCACCTGGCAGGTCTTCAGTCCTTGCGTCACCCACGACGACTGCACGTTCAGGATGTTCTCCAGGTAGAGCCGCGAAATCGCCAGCGTCTTGAGATACTCGACACCGGTCGCCTCTTCCTTCACAAACCGGCCCAGCGACGTGTTCTCCCGTTGGAACGACCATGGGATGAACGCCGTGAACCCGCCCGTCTCGTCTTGAATCTGCCGCACGATCTCCAGATGGTGTACCCGCTGCTCCAGCGTCTCGCCGCAGCCGAACATCATCGTGGCCGTCGTCCGCATCCCCAACTGGTGCGCCGTCTTGTGAACCGCCACCCACTCGTCCACGCCGCACTTCAACCGGCTGATCCGTTTCCGTACGTCATCGTGCAGAATCTCGGCGCCGCCGCCCGGAATCGAGTCGAGCCCCGCATCGCGCAGCCGGGCAATCGTGTCCCGCAGACTCAACGAACTCACTTCGGCGATGCACGTGATCTCCGGCGCGGAGAAGCAGTGCAGCCACACCTGCGGGAAGCGCACCTTGATCGCCCGCAGCATGTCCTCATACCACTCGATCTTGAGGTCCGGATTCAGCCCGCCCTGCATCAGGACACCCGTCCCGCCCAGATCCACCGTCTCCTGGATCTTATCTAGAATCGTCTCGATCGGCAGCACGTAGCCTTCGTTGTGCCCCATCGGCCGGTAGAACGCGCAGAAACTACAGTACTCCGTACAGAAATTCGTGTAGTTAATATTGCGGTCGATGATGTACGTCACGACGCCTTCGGGATGCAGCTTGCGCCGCACGGCATCGGCTGCCATGCCGATCCCAATCAGGTCGTCGCTCTCGAAAAGGTCAACGGCTTCCCGCGGTTTGATCATGGACTCGAGTCTCCGTCACGGTCTCCAGCGCGCCGTTCAACGCTCGCGCATATTCCAGGTAAAGCTCCAGGCCGGCGGCCTCCTCCTCACCGAAAAGGAAACAGATGTTCCTCGTCAGGTATTGGTGGACCAAATCTTCCGAAAAGCCCCGCCGGTCCGCCTCGTCTTTAATGATAGCGTCCAGCTCGCCCAATCCGTACAAACAAGATGCCTTTAAAGTCTCGGTGATCTCAGCGGTCAGGTTCTCCTTGCGCCCTGACCACGCCGCAAAGACAAACGGCCGCCCCGTCATCTCCACCCATTCCTCGCCCAAGTCCAGGCAAGGCATGTCGATCTCAGCCGGATCCAGGGCCAGAGCCGCATCGCCGATGATCAGCGCCGCATCGGCGACGTCGAGCATGCCCAACAGGTCCGGATCCATGGTCACAATCCGGGGCATCACCCCGTACTTGCGGGCCAGAATAATCCGCGCCAGTTGAACGGAAGTGCGGGAGCCCGAGTCGACGGCCAGCGTCCGAATCTGCTCGAACGGCCTGTCCGAAATCAGCAGAATGCTGCGTACCGGCCCACGGCAAGCGATGCCGAGCGGGATCCAATCCAAATGGTTGCGTGCCATTTCGATGGCCGGCACCAGGCCGATGTCCGCATCGCCTTCCACCACCCGATCCGCGCAGATGGAGGGCACCGCAAACGTCATGTCCATCAACCCTTTTTGCGGGCCGTGGACCGCACCCCAGACTAAGGGGGCCGTGTTTAAGTAACTTACGGCGCATACTCTCGGTTTGCGCCGGATTTCGGGACGGAGGATCAAATCAGAGTTTACCATCACGAGGCGAGACGGGACTAAGCCCTGGGTGCCGAGGTCTATAGGTACTGGCGAAGTCAGGGTCTGCATGTTATCGTGGACAAAGGCGACGCCGCGACTTCGCCATTAAGGTCATGAAAAACAAATACTTGCTAGCAGTATCAGGCCTGCTGGTCTGCCTCGGAGTACAGGCTTCGGCCCAGGTCGTTTTCAACCCTAGACCGGCCAAGGTATTCGGTCAGACGGACGTTCCCGCTCGAATGGCGGAGATGTATGCACCGCTGAGTACGGCTCCGAATCGGACGAAGCCGGAATCGCTCTACTCGCCGAACTCCGTCGCAGTTGACGTGACCTCGTCCCCGGTTTCCGTGTACGTGGCGGATACGGGCAACAATCGCGTGCTCGCCTGGCGTGATGCCGTCAGCTTCACCAACGGGGCGCCGGCCGATCTAGTCATTGGACAGAAGGACCGCAAACTCACTTCGGCGGTTCCTTGGGGCCTAACTGCGCGGGTGCGCGTGGATACCGGCTCGGCGATGATTGACCTCCAAACCCTAAAGGAATTTCCCAGCGGACTAAACAGTCCAAGCTCCGTTGCCTTTAGGGACGGATACCTCTTCGTGGCCGATGCTGGGAACAATCGGATCCTCCGGTACCGCCAACCATTCACCCAGTGGGACACGAACCCGGACGCGAATATTGTTGCCGACCTGGTAATTGGTCAACCAGACCAACTATCAAATGGTGCGAATAGCCTCGGTGCGTCTGCCACCGTTCCAAGTGCAACATCGATTCGCACCAACATGGGGGCCCAACAAATCCAATCGGCGGGCCTAGCTTTCGATCCGAGCGGCAACCTCTGGTTCACTGATGCGGGCAACCATCGGGTACTACAGTATCTTCGTGACGAAGTCATGGCGGATTCTCCCGGCAGCGATCCGATCGCCGCTCACCTTGTGCTGGGGCAGGTGGACTTCTCCACTGCGACGGCGAACCCAGGGCGTGCCTACAGTACGGACATTCGCAATAAGTCGGCGATCAGATTCGGCAGTTCTATCGCTTTTGATTCCAAGGGCACCCTATATTTCGCCGATGATCTGGCTCGAGTGCTGGTATGGAGTGGGCCTGTCGAAAGCAGCGGGCGGCCTGCCGACCGCATTGTCGGAGTGCTCTCCCTGGCCGCTGGCGCAACGACGCCTCCCCTGGTCAATGACGTCACGTTTGGAGCGACCGTCGCCGGAACTACTACCGCGAATATTACGTACACAGGGGGCCCACGCGGGCTATTCTGCGTCAACGACTCCCTTTTCGTAGTCGACACTATCAACAGTCGATTGGTCCGGTTTGCCCCGTACTCCTCGTGGCCAACTGAGGACGCCAGCACCGGTAACTATTCACCGCGGATGGTTGCCGTGTATGGCCAACCCAATTTCAATTCCGGAGAACCCAATGCGGGCTCGACCTTCGAGCCGTCGCCCACAACTTACGGCCATCCGGTTTCTGCCACGTTCGCTGGCGGCGAACTGTATGTCGCTGACAATGGGAACAATCGGGTCGTCGTCCAGCAGTTGATTGAGCAGGATTATAGTCTGCTCGCGGCATCGCGGGTGCTGGGCCAAACTGAGTTTGCACTACGAGTTGCAAACATGCTGAAAGGCAGCGAGTTCTCCACGACGTATCTGACCAAGTCCGAAGGGTCGATATATCTTGCACCAAGTGTTGCCATTGACCGATCTTCGACCCCCCCGCGTCTGTACATCGCGGACCCCGGGAACAACCGGGTACTCTGCTTTGCCGACGCACTTCATTTGGACTTAAACACAGTGGCGGACTTTGTACTTGGACAAGTCGGCCTGACGCGAGGCTTGGTAAACTCGCCGTACAATGACCCCAAAGTGGCGACCCTTCCTGGCTTGTCGTCGCCAAGTGCCGTCCTTGTCGATAAAGATGGGAAGCTGTGGGTCGCCGACACAGGAAATGGACGAGTGCTCCGGTTCCCGAATCCATTCGCTGGCGAGGATGGTGCTCTCACCCCTGACTTGGTGCTAGGCCAACCCGACTTTGACACACGTCCGACCGGGAACGTGACGGACAGCACCACGCGAGACCGGCTGTATACGCCCACGGGGCTCGCACTCTCGCCCGAGGGAGGTCTTGTCGTGTCGGACTTGCTGCAGAGTCGGGTCCTTTATTTCCGCAATCCTCAGTCGTACGGCCAAGCGGCCGACCTTGTGTTGGGACAAGCCAGCGACACCGTTGCGGGTCCAAACAACACGAGTTCCGGCCTGGCGTACCCGCGTGGTCTCGCGGTCGACAGCTATGGGCGCCTCTATGTCGCGGACAACTCCAACAGCCGCATCCAGATCTGGGACGACATCAACAGCCTGAGCGACGGCGCCGCTTCCACTCTCTCTCTGAATCAGGAACTGGTCGGGGCTGCTGTCAGTCCATTCAGCATCACAATTGACCCCGCCACCGAAAAGATCTGGGTTGCGGATGGCGGCACCTACGTTGTTCGTTTTCCCAGCTTCAATGAGATGAGTCAATCTAACAATTTCAAGTATGAAGTTGTCATTGGGACGAAAGGGCCGTCCAGTGTTGCTCTCGACCCGATGGGATTCCCGATTGTTGCAGATGCTGCCGGCCGGCTCACCATGCACTTCCCCACTAATATTCACGTCGTGAATGGAGCCAATGGGTACTACCGAGTCGCGCCTGCCGCGATCGCCAAACTGAGGATTCCTGGGGTGACAGTGGCCTCTGAAGAAGGAATTGGAACTGGACCGCAACTCCCAACTGTCCTCGCCGATGTAGAGGTGATCGTCAATGGGATTCCGGCTCCTCTCCTCAAGGTTGGTAGTGAGGAGGTGAAGTTCCAGATGCCCAGGTCGACGACAACGTCGAGCACGCCCAAGATTCTGGTTCGTAGGGTCAGTACTGGCCAAATTCTTGGCTACGACACGACCAGCACGGGCATCTGGGCAGTCGCTCCGGGCGTTTTTTTCCAAAGTGGTACTCCACAGGCCACCGGCCAAGCCCGGGCGCTGAATCAAGATGGAACGGCAAACTCCGTCAGCAATCCAGCGAAAATCAACGACGAATTGACGATCTTCTTGACCGGCTATGGGGCGTTCGACGGGATGCCTGACGATGGAGTCGCGCCGGGCACGGCCGACCTGCCGGTTCCAGGGGATGTCGTCGCAGCCCTCCTGGTGGGTACAACCACGTCAGCATTCTTAGCGCCGGTTGTGTCCTCAACGCTCGACCCAGATGAGCCAGGAGTCTGGCGTGTGCGGATCAAACCGCCAGATACCCTCCCGGCGGGCACGTACACCGTGAACATTGGATATAGGAGCTGGAATTCGCTAAGTGCGGTAGGGACCTCGGTGGTAAGGCCTACAGTCGCAATTAGCCGGTAACTGCAGTATGGCGGCAGGCTTGGATCTTCATGTCCTCGCCTGCCGCATTCATTTGCGGGCTCGCTGTCCGCTCCACTTGCCCATACCTGCCTCCAATCGCTTTCGCGGCGCGCTTGGCTTTCAACTCCCCGAAGAACTGTTCCGCCCCTCTGCCCCTTCCGGGCCCAGTGGCCTACGTGATAGGCCCCGGCCCTTCGTCCTGCGCTGCCACCACCTCGACGGCGCGGAGTTGCCTGCGGGGGCTGACGTTCACCTGAATCTCCATGTCTTTAGTGCGGATGCCGCGCCGTTCCAAACCGCGTTCGACCGGCTGGATTGGGCCGAATTGATCGGCTGGACCGTGGTTCCGCACCGCCTGGAGCTCGACTGGGCCGCTAACCAACAAGTGTCGTTTTGCGATTCCGGCTCATTCGCCGCTAAACAACAAGTGTCGTTTTTGACTCCAACGGAGCTGAAACCGCACGCCGGAGGCGAGCCTCCACCCTTTGCCATCCTCCTGGCTCGAGCCTGTGAGCGCATCTCCGCCTTACGCTCATTCTACGGGGCGGGTCCGCTGGAGTTCGACTTCCGCGCGCTCGCAGCCCAGGCCGCCGCCGTACGCTGTGTGGGCGGGCAAATCGATTGGCAGGCCGCCGAAAGGCGCAGCGGCCGTTCCGGCCAAACCCATCCGTTGGGCGGGTTTACAGGCTATGCCGAGTATGAGGGCGAACTGGGTCCCTTCCAGCCGTGGCTGGAGGCGGCCACGTGGACCGGCGTCGGCCGCCAAACGGTTTGGGGCAAAGGCCTTATGGCGTTGTCGCGCCCGCAACCACTAAGCGTGTCGACGGAGCCCCGACCACCTGCGCCACCAGTTCCTTCGCCGGATCCCAGGTAAGCCAGATCCAGCCGTCGCGGTCGCTCCGCAGGTCCTGGTCCAGGCCATCGACAGTCACTTTCACGCCGACGTAGGGCAGTTCATTGCGGTCCGTCACCTTCAAGACCAGCAGCGTATCTTCCTGATAATACTTAACGAGCCGCACGTCGGCGGGCGACGACTGCACGGCCACGCGAGCTGCGGCCGACTCGTACAGGCTATTGCCGGCCTTGGCGCCCAGGTCCGCCACGCCCGCGGCCACGCCGCGGATGGGGAACTCCACTGACGTCGCGCCCTGTGGAATCACCACTGTATCCGGTGCCTCGACCACGTCGGCCGATCGTGTGAGAGTCACCGTCAGGTTCTCAGTGGCCGGGGTTGCAATCGAGACGGTCGCCGTGCCGTCCTGGCCCTGCACCAAGCCTGCCGCCGGCCAAACGGAAAGCCGCAGCATTTTCAACAGCCTGGCGTCCAGAGACGCGTTCTGGGTGGCGGCCACCGGGTAGTACCGCTCAAACTCGGCCCGGAAGGTCTCCAATTTGGCGAGATCCTCGGCCGAGGCCGTCGAACCCGCCGGAATCACCATGATGAACGCCGTCCGGAACTTGCGCTGGGCGACGGTGTAGTCGGGCACCCGCTGGCCCTCGGCGGCAATGATGTCGTCCACGCTGATGTCCTGCCGTTCGCCCCGAATGGAGATACCCACCTGCGGGAACGACGCGTTGGCGTATTGGCTTCCTTTCACCAGGAACGTCGACGGAACCTCCGACGGTGGGCGAAATCCCATAAGGTATTGATCCAAAGGAGAATAGCCCTCTACCGTGGCCACGGTGAGAAAACGGTTTGTAGCCCCCGGGCCGTTGTCCAGGATGCGGTTGCCTTCCAGCAGCGACGCCTCGGAGTTGAAGTTGAAGCTCCAGTGGGCGTTCTGAGTGCCCAACATAGGACGGGCCAGTGGATTCAGCGGGTCCCGGATGCTGGCCAGGGCCAGGAACAGGTGGCCCGACTCATGACCGATCAGGGTCATGGTGGTGTCGCCGGTGATGGCGCCGCGGTTGCCCACGCGGGCATAGGGGTCCGTCGGATACTGTCGCAGAGGTCCCATGTTTAGAACAGCTTGCAGGCGATACTTAGAGCCGTAGCTGTCGCCCGACCACACCGGTGTGTCGCCGATCCCCTGCCGCAGGCTACGCACCGTGGTCTCGTACGCCAGAGCGCCCGAGGCGGCTGCGATGCCGGAGGTATTGAAGATCGCCAGGTAATCGTAGGCGTCTTCGTGGGTTTCGTAGAACCGCTGGGCCACCCGCACGATGTCCACTTCGGCCGCGGTGCCGAAGCGTTCGGCCACCGTGGCTCCGTAGAAGGTGCTGGTATCGTTGAGAAAAGACACCACTTCTGTCTCTCCGGCGAGATAGCCGGGCGAGATTCCGGTCACCACTTGATTGGCGGAAACCTGCTGATAGGTAAAGGCAATGCGGCCGTCGGTCCAAAGCGTCATTTGGAAGGTCTGACGCGGGCCGACGCCGAAGTCGCTGAACTCGGGTACGTTCCGCCAGGTGATCACCACACGATCGCTGCCGGTCCACACTCGAATGTCACAGTTCGACTGGGTGGGGTCGAGGTCGTCGAACAGAGCCGCCATTCGGGGTGGTCCCGAGGACAGTCGGCCCAGGCTGCGTGAGGCGCTGGTGAAGTCCGGCTGTTCCACCGTCACATTGCCGTCGGAATGCACAAAAATGCGGTTGCGCGACGTGCCATAGAACGGCACGGTGAATGGCAGGTCGACCGCCCGGGCATCATCGTCTGCTAAACCGTCAAGAATCTGCCCGTCCGTGGCGGCCGTCGTGTCGTACTCCGCCGCGCGGACCGTGAACCCGTAGGGGGACGATGTTCCGATGAGTGGAAGGAATTCTAGTGTTTTCCCCTGGAGATCGAACGGATTGGGACTGGCGACGACACCATCGGAATCATCCATCACGGCGATGTTGCCGTAGTCCTGTTGGAAGGTGGTTGCCTGGCGTGCTGCCTGGGTCTTCAGCCGGCGTGTGCTGGTGCGGTGTAAGTTCTGCTTTTCCAGCCAGTTGCCACGCTGCGTACCGCACGTCACGGGGATGGTTACGGCGCCCATGGGCAGCGCCAGCAGGAGCCAGCAACACAAGACTGAACAAATACGGTACATTCTGCGTTCCTTTTATCGATGTCGCTCCCCATGCGGGGTACTGCTCTCAGTAGTAGAATGTCACCCCAGAGGCGGTGAGCGCCAGCGAAGGAGTCGCAAGGCTCCCTAAGTCAGGTAACCCTGAGACGGAGGAAGAGTTTCCATGCCCTTTTGCACCAGTTGCGGAGCCGAGGCGCCCGACGCCAGCAGGTTCTGCGCGCGTTGCGGCGCGATTATGCCAGGCGGCGCGCAAAGTGCTCAATTCACGCCGGTTGTCGACGAGCCGCTGGACTACACGATCCAGGGCGATAATCTGCAGGTGGCCAGGCTGAAGCTGAAGCCGGGTCAGGAGGTCTTTGCCGAAGCCGGCAAGATGCTCTACAAGACCACCAGCGTGCAATGGGAATCGCGGATGACGGGCGAGAGCCTGGGCCAGAAGATCTGGGGCGCGGTGAAGCGCAAGCTGATGGGCGAGTCGCTGTTCTGGACGCATTTCCGGGCCGGCGGAGCGGGCGGGGAAGTGGGCTTTGCCGGTTCTTACCCCGGGCGTATTCAATCATTTGACCTCAAGGCGGGGCAAGCGGTGATGGTGCAGCGCGACAGTTTCATCTGCGCGCAGAGGTCGGTGTCGGTCGACATCGCCCTCGTCAAGAAACTGGGTTCCGGATTCTTCGGCGGCGAGGGCTTCATTCTGGAGAAGGTCACTGGTCCCGGGGTGGCGTTCATCCACGCCGGTGGGGATTTCATCGAGTTCAACCTGGGCCCTGGGGAGATGCTCCAGATCGACACCGGCTGCATTGTGGCCTTTGACGAGGGTGTCGACTATGACATCCAGTTTGCCGGCGGGATCAAGACCGCGATCTTCGGTGGAGAAGGTCTATTCCTGGCCACTTTGACAGGGCCTGGGCGTGTCATCATCCAGAGCATGACGCTGGAGAAGATGCGGCGGGAACTGGCTCCGGGCCGCTCCGGTGGTGACGAACGCAACCCATTGGAATCGTTGACTGGATTGTTCAATAGCGACGACTAAAACACTACTGCCAGGAGACGCCGGCGACGGGGCCCGCCGCCGGCTCTTGAGCCGCACTGGAAACCTCCTTTGCAGTATCGGTTTTCCTTCGGATCGTGAACGGGATAGGACTTGAAGTCTGACTTTTTCCTAAACTTCCAAGCCGCCAACGCCGATGACTCATTCAGGTACCAATGGGTCCGAATCGGCTCAGACTATCGACGCTTTCGACGCAGACGTCCACTGCGGCCGCGGCCATTCGCGCGGCGGAAGGCAGTTCCACCCCCAAGTTGCAGTTTCTGGCGAGCCTGAACCATGAGATCCGGACGCCGCTCAGCGGCATCCTGGGCATGGCGGATCTGCTGCTGGAAACGCAATTGGACGACGAGCAGCGCGACTATGTCACCGCGGCCCGCCAATGCGCCGACGGCCTGTTCGACCTGCTGAACGACACACTGGAGTACACCTCGCTGGCCTCGGGTTGCGTGCAACTCGACGAAGCGGAGTTTCACCTTGAGGACACGTTGAACAACGCGGCGGCTGAACACATGCCGAGGGCTCGAGCTAAGGGGCTGGCGCTGCGTTACCAAGCGGATGAGAGTCTGCCGCGCACCGCGATCGGAGACGCGTACCGGGTCCGCCAGGTGCTGACGCTGCTCACGCAGCACGCCATCCAGACTTCTGACAGCGGCGAGATTGTTCTCCAAGCGAAGTCGGAAGGCGTGGTCGGCCGCCAGTTCACCCTTCATCTGTCCGCGCGTTGCACGAACAACTCGGTGACACCCGAGAACGTACGCGAGATCTTTGAGACGTTCGACCATGTGGAAGATGGAGCCATGCGCCGCTTCAACGGGGTCGGTCTTGGCCTGGCGCTGACGCGCCGCGTCGTCCAGTTGCTGGGCGGAGACATGGTGCTGGAGAGCGGGGCGGGCGGTAGTCTGTTGATCGCCGAGATTCCCCTACAGCTGCCGAAGCCCGTGCTGGTGACCGCCAGTGTTCGGGGCAGTCAGGCCAAGGTGAGCGCCTGCCGGCTGCTGGTAGTGGAAGACAATCGTATTTCCCAGCAAGTGCTCAGCGCCATCCTCAACAAAGGCGGCTTCGAGTTTGACTGTGCGAGTGACGGACCAGCCGCCATTGCGGCTGCCAAGGCTCAGCAATACCAGCTCATCCTGATGGACTTGCAGATGCCCGGCATGGATGGACTGGAGACGACCGATCACATTCGTACCATCCCGAACTACCAGGACGTGCCTATTCTGGCGCTGACGGCCGAGGTGTCCGACCAGGTGCGGGCACAGTGCCGGCAGAAGGGCATGGCGGCTTTTTTGAATAAGCCGGTGCATGCGGCGGTGCTGCTGGCGGAAGTCAACGCGCATTTAGGGTAGGGCGGTTGGATATTCCGCGCTGTCACGTAGTTCTCATCCAGTGACAATCAGGGACCACATGTTGCGGAGAACTGCGCGACAGCGCAGTCAGGTAGCCGCGGGCTAGCTCCAGAGGTGCCGGTTGGCGAAGGCTCGGCCGGAGCCGGACTTCAGGTAGCGTTCGAAGACTCCCGCTTGCGCTCGTGTTTGGAAGGCGATGTAGGTTTGCAGGGACCAGGGGCGGTGGGCTGCGGTGCTGGGGACTCCGCCTTCGTTGTGCCTGGCTAGACGCGCCTTTAGGTCGGCGGTTAGGCCGGTGTAGCGATGGGTGGCGTCGGATTGGCTTTGGAGGAGATAGACGTAGTGCATGAATGGTTCCTTGGATGACACTACGGCGAGGTGCTGGGCCGGTTCAGCGCGAGGGGTGAGCGGCTTGAGTTTGTGGCCCGCCTTCGCCCTTTGGGCTATGGCGGGCAACCTTCGCCCTTTGGCGAAGGTTGGTGGAGGCGGCGGGAGTTGAACCCGCGTCCGAAATGGCCCGCGATGACAAGAACTACGTGCGTTTCCGATTCAGTTTCTCGACCGTACTCTCAGAACCGGCAAGAAGAGACACGGCCCAGCCTGATTGATCTCGACTTACAGCCTCAGGTGGCGGCTTACAGCCTATCCTGCAAAATGACGCTCGGCCCGCAACGCGCAGGCTCATTGCGGCGAGCGGCTACCTAAATCTTAGGCAGCGTATGCAAATTGCTGATTGGCAATTTTGGTTTTCCGATCGTTTTACGGGAGCTCGGAACCCGGCACGCCTCATCACAACGAAATCATCCCGTCGAAGCCGTTACGCCCCCTCCTTTCACTACGACTCCAGGATACCATCGGGGTCAAGCGGCGGCGTCCATGCCACCGTCGAACGGGTCCGCTCGCTGCTGGTGAGCGGCTGAACAGCGTGAGAGTGCGCCGGACGCTCGCGAGAATGACCCAGGCGTGCGAGACTAGTTAGTCGACATGGCTTTCGCGGCGCCCACTCCGGGGACGGAGTCGAGCGAAAAAGAAAAACAGGATTTGGTCCCTCTGTGGAACGTCGTCCTACTGGACGATGACTACCACACCTACGACTACGTCATCGAGATGCTTTGCCGGCTGTTCTTCAAGACGGTTGATGAGTCCTATCAACACGCCGTCGAGGTGGATTCGTCGGGAAGGACCATCGTGATGACCTGCGACCTGCAGGCGGCTGAGTTTGCCCGCGACCAGATTCACGGGTACGGCGCGGATTGGCGGATGGAGTCGTCGCAGGGGTCAATGTCCGCGATTCTTGAGCCTGCGACGTAGGGGCGGGGCGTTCCTGGCACCGTTTCCCGGTTCGGCTAGAAAAGATACTTCAGACCGAATTGGATGAGCCTGGGGGCCACCGAGGTTTGCGTGATTACTCCAAAACTCGCCGTGCCCAGGGTCGTACCGGGATTGGAAAATTGCGGGTGATTCATCGCGTTGTAGAACTCCACCCGGAAGGCCAGTTCGCCATCTTCCCGCAGGCCGCCCACCCGGGTGCGCTTTCCTAACGAAAAGTCCGTATTGACCTGGCTGGGGCCGTTCATGATGCTCTGGCCCGTGGTGCCGTAGCCGGTCGCGCCATCATCGCCGACCACTGCCGCCGGACAGATAGCGCTGGAGTTGATCCAATGGCCCAGCCGCTGGGTGATGCCGCCGTCGGTGACGAGTTGGGCATAGGTGGCTCCAGGGCAGAGGGTTACGGTGGACGTGCCGGCGCGTCCGTAGACGGCTCCGCCGCTGGGGTCGGTCAAGGTCATGGGGAGCCCGCTCTGCACGATGATGATGCCAGACAGCGACCAGCCGTTGGCGAGCACGCCGCGCAGGCCGTGCGCCTGGGCTGGGGACGGTAGGGTGTACTCGAAGTTGCCGATGAGACGGTGAGTGCGGTCGAAGGAGGTACGGGCCTTGGATTGCTCCAGGCCGCTCTGGTCGTTGAAGACCGTGGTGTTGCTGAGAGCCTTGGAAAGCGTGTAGGCGGCTTGGAAGTTGAGGCCGTGGGCGGTGCGGCCGCGGACGGTGGCCTGCATGCTGTGGTACCAGGATTTGGCCCCGAACTCGCTGGACAGGAGAGCTGTGGGTGTTTCGCCGAGGATCGGCACACGCTGTTTGGCGTTGCGCGAAGTGTTGGTGGTGATGCAGTGTGACGGGTCGCCGTCGTAGCCACAGTTCACCGGATGGGCGGCAGTGGCCAGCACGGGTTGGTTCAGGCCATGGGCAAAGAGGACGTCGCCCGCCTGGGAGCCGACATAGGCGAGATCGAGGGACATGGCCTGGTTCAGCTTCAGCTTGAGGCTGGTGTTCCACTGCTGCAGCCGGGGGAGTTTGTACTCGGGGCCCGCCACACGGTCAGAGAGCTGTGAGGTGGGTGTGCGCAGGACGTAGCCGAGGGTCGCTTGCGGGAAGGGCTGCTGGAAAGTGGATTGACTGTTGCTGGCGTCGGTATTCGTGAAGCTCTGAGCGAACGGCGGCGCGGTGAAGAGCGGTGCGGAGCCGGCGTTGCCGCTGAACGTGGGTGTCTGATAGAACCAGCCGTAGCCTCCGCCCAGCACCAGGCGTCCGGAAGAACCGAGGGGCTGCCAGGCGAAGCCAAGGCGCGGGGCAAAGCGGTCGCGCGGGGTGCCGTTGTCGTAGAAGCTGCTGTTGGCGCGGATGGTGACGCCCTGCGGCGGGGCTCCGAAGGGCTGGCCGGTGTAGGGGTTGGTCAGGTTGGCGTCGTAGTTGGCGGCGACGGTGTTGCCTACCAGGGTTCCGGAGAGCGGAGGCACGGGCATGGTGCGCAGGGCGGCCATGGAGATGTTGCCTACGGTGCCGGCGGTGTCGTAGGAGGGGCCGATGAACTCCCAGCGGAGGCCAGCGTTGAGGGTGAAACGCGGGCCGAACTTGATGTCGTCCTGGACGTAGCCGGAGGCGTAGTGGCGGCGGTAGCGGTATTCGACTTCGCCATTGGCTCCGACGCCTTCACTGGCCTGGACGGTCTGGATGTTGCTGCGGCCGGCGGGGCTGAGGTTGTCGGCGGCGCTGAGGCCCAGTAGGAAGTCAGTGAAGTTCTGGAAGGTGATCTTGCCTCGGGCGCCTCCGGTGTCGGCGCGGCCATTGTATTGGTTCAGGTAGGACCCACCCATGCGGATGCGTTGACGGCCGCGAACCCAGGAGAGGTTGTCGGCGAGAGAGTAAGTGACGGTCTGGAAATGGTTGTCGTTCGGGTTCGTTCCGAACAGGCGGAACGTGCCCAGGCCGCCGAGCACGGTGATCTCGGGGGGATGCGGGAAGAGGGCGTCGACGGCGGTCATGCCGAAGTCGGAGGCTTGTGGGAAGCCGCCGCCGACGGCGTCGGTGTTGTTGCGGGTGAACGCCATGGTGGCCTCGTTCACGACGTTGGCGGTGAGGTTCGAGGTGAGGCGGCCGCTGGTGGCGACGTCGGTCGCCTTCAGAATCTGATTGGCGCCCCAACCCGGGACGACGGGGGCTCCGGGATAGCCTCCGGGTGAGCCGAAGCTGCGCAACTGATCGACGGTGGCGGCGAAGAGGCGGCCGGAGAACGTGTGTTTGGGGGAGAGAACGTAGTCGGTGTTGCCGAGGAAGTGGTTCTCGTTGTACTTCGACGGCATGCTGTAGGCGGAGAAGCCCAGGCCGGTGTTGGCTCCGGAGGAGATGATGGTCTGCGGGATGGGAATGAGGTAAGTCCCGTCGGCGGCCTTGGCCTGCAGCAGGCGGAGGGCGACGGGGTTGATGGCGGCGGTGGTGGCGGTGTTCTGGTTGTTGCAGTCGAGCTGCTTGCCGCCGGCGAAGGTGGAGTAGGCCGCGGAGTTGGTGTGATTGCCGGGACAGAACTGCGAGGCGATGGTGGCGGCGGAGCGGTCGTTACCGAGAGCGGGCAGGATCAGGTTGGCGACGGAGGTGGGGTCGAGGCCGTTGATCTGGCGAGTGCCCTGGTAAGAGCCGAAGAAAAACCACTTGTTGTGGAGGATGGGTCCGCCGAGCGTGGCGCCGAATTGGTTCTGCTTGAGGTTGGGCTTGGGCTGGCCGGTGGAGTTGCGGAAGAAGGCGTTGGCGTTGAAGATGTCGTTGCGGAGGAACTCCCACAGGTTGCCGTGGTACTCGTTTTCGCCGCGGCGCGTGACGAGGTTGGTGTTGGGCACCATGGCTCCGAAGCCGGCGTCGTATTGAGAGGTTTGGATTTTGAACTCGGAAATGGTGTCCGGGTTCGGGACCGTGCTGGGCGAGTAGGCGCCGTCGATGGTGTAGGAGCCGGAGGTCGTATTGCCGTTGATGTTCACGCTGGAGGTGCCGCGTCCGAGGGTGCCGGCGTTGTTGACGTCGGCGGCGGAACCGGAGGACATGGAGAGGATCTGGGTGAAGTTGCGGGTATTCAGGGGAACGGCGGTGATGGTCTTGCGGTCGATCAGGGTTCCGGTGGAGGGCGCGGTGGCGGTGACCTTGCAGTGGCAGTCGGTGGAGTCGGACGGGTTACCCGCTTCGAGTGTCGCTTCGAGAACGGGTATCTCCGAGACGCTGATGGCGACTTCGGGCATGTGCGCGGTTTTGAAGCCTGCCGTCGAGAAGGTGAGTTGGTAGGTGGCGGGTTCGAGCAGCGAGAAGCGGAAGGCGCCTTTGTCGTCGGTGGTGGCGGTGTGTGCCTGATCGGTGGCAGGGTTGTGGAGGGTGACGGAGGCGTTGGGGACGGGCGCGCCGGCGGCGTCGAGGACCGTGCCTTCCAATGCTCCGGTGGATCCGGATTGGGCGCATAGAAGAGTGCCGGTGAGGAAGAGAGCGGCGAGATGCCAACGGGGGTGGAACACGGCTGCGACGGAACCTTTCTGCCAAATGACGGGACGGCTTCAGGGCTGACGCGCGGCGATGGATCCCTGAAGCCGGATTCTATCATGGCGCGGTGGGACGGGCCTTGCGGGGGGTGACGGGTTTTCGTCCAGGAATATGGACAATCCAAAATGCTGGTTTGATGGCGCGGTGAATGCGCTTGATAATCAACGTGATTCTCAAGTGAGGGAACCAGCATCGTGTCGACCAGCAACATGGACCAATTGACGGAAACAGATTGCATCATTGCGAAACAGCAGCACCTGGAGCAGGCGATGGAGTTCATTCCCGGTGGGGTGAATAGTTCGCTGCGAGCCGTGGAACCACGGCTGGTGCCGGTTCGCGCGGAGGGCGCCTATTTCCATGACATGGACGGGACCCGGTATCTGGATTATCACGGGGCGTTCGGGCCTCCGATTCTAGGGCACAGTCATCCGGCGGTGACGCGGCGGGTGAAGGCCGCCATTGCCGAGACCGATCAGGTGGGGGTCGGCATCGGGCCGCTGGAGATCGAGCTGGCGAAGAAGATCGTCCAGCACATCCCGTCGGGCGATAAGGCATTGCTCTGCAACTCCGGCAGCGAGGCGACGTATCACGCCATCCGGTTGTCGCGCGCCGTGACCGGGCGGACGAAGGTGATCAAGTTCCAGGGGTGCTATCACGGCTTCCACGACTCTTTGGCGATGAACGTGATTACGCCGAAGGAGAAACTGGGGCGGCGCGATCCGTTGTCGGCGGGCGCGCACGCGGCTGTGGTCGCGGACACGTTCGTTTGCGAGTTCAATAACCTGGAAGAGGTGAAGCAGGTGTTCGCGGAGAATCCGGAGAACATCGCGGCGGTGATTCTGGAGCCGATTCCTCACAATATCGGCTGCGTGATGCCGGAGCAGGCGTTTCTGGAAGGCCTGCGGGCACTGACGCAGAAGCATGGCACGATTCTGATCTTCGATGAAGTCATCACGGGCTTCCGGCACAGTCTAGGCGGATACCAGAAGATTTGCGGAGTGATTCCGGATCTGACGACGTTGGGCAAGGCAATTGCGAACGGGTATCCCATTGCGGCGCTGGCCGGGCGGCGGGATCTGATGGACAGATTCAATACGCGCGCCGGGGGCGACGTCTTCTGGGCCGGCACGTTCAACGGTCATCCGGTGGGCGCGGCGGCGGCGTTGGCTACCATTGAAGTGTTGGAGAAGCCGGAGTCGCACCAGTATCTGTTTGCGTTGGGCGACCGGATGCGGTCCGGGTTGCGCGAGATTGTGTCGCGGCATGGAGTGCCCGCGACGGTGGCCGGTTTTGGTTCGGTGTTCCTTACCTACTTCATGGAAGGGCCGATTCGCAGCTTCACTGACCTGTACCGCAATGACGCGGCGTTCTTTGTCGAGTACCGGCGGCGTCTGGTATCGAAGGGCATCTTCAAGCTGCCCATGAATCTGAAGCGCAACCATCTGAGCCTGAGCCACACGCAGGCCGATGTCGACCGTACGCTGGAAGCGTGCGATGCCGTGATTGGGGAGTTGAAAAAGAAATGAGCCAGCCTACCGTTTCGCGCCGCGGATTTCTGGGTGTCGCCGCAGCGGCCGGCGCCGCGCCCCTGCTGCAGTCGGCTCCTGGTCCGCGGACCGGCAAGCAACTGCGTATTGGTGTGATCGGTGGAGGATTCGGGAACACCTTCTTCTGGCACCTGGACCCGGACTGCAAGGTGGTGGCGGTTTGTGACCTGCTGCCGGAGAAGCAGAAGGCGCTGGCCGAGCGGTATCGCTGCACGAACACCTACAAGAACTTCCGCGAGTTTCTGAAGCATCCGGATCTGGATGCCGTGGCCGTGTTCACGCCGGCTCCGCTGCATGCGTTCATGGCGGTGGAGGCGATGAAGGCGGGCAAGCACGTGATCAGCGCCGTGCCGGCCGGGTTGAGTGTCGAGGAATTGGAGGAGATCCTTGACACTGTGAAGAAGACTGGGTTGCGGTACATGATGGCGGAGACCAGCTACTACCGGCAGCCCGTGATCACGTGCCGGGAGCTGGCGGGGGAAGGGAAGTTCGGTACGATCTTCCACTCGGAGGCCGAGTATCACCACGAGGGTCTGATGAAGGTGATGTTCGACGACCGGGGGCTACCCACGTGGCGGCACGGTCTGCCGCCGATGCTGTATCCGACGCACTGCACGGGGCTGATTATTCCGGTGATCCGCGAGCGGATGTCGGAGGTGACGGCCGTCGGCTGGGGCGACGGGCACGAGGTGCTGCGGACGAATCAGTATAAGAATCCATTCTGGAACGAGACGGCGTTCTTCAAGACGTCGAAGGGGCATTCGGCGCGCGTGGCGGTCTACTGGCATGTGGCGGCGGCGGGCAGCGAGCGCGGCCAGTTCTACGGCGACCGCATGTCCTACCTGATGGAGCGGCCGGAGGGTACGCAGGACACCTTCGTGCGGATCTCGTCGCAGGGCAAGACGGTGCTCGACTCCAACGGGTATCCGGAAGGCGAGACGGAGATGTTGGCGGACAAGAAGGCCAACTATCTGGAACGGCTGCCGGAACCGCTGCGGGTGAAGAGCGGACACGGTGATTCGCACACGTTCCTGACGCACGAGTTTGTGCGCGCGGTGCTGGAGGACCGGCACCCCACGGTGAACGTGTGGGAGGCCATCGCGTATACGTTGCCGGGCATCGTTGCGCACCAGTCGGCACTGCGCGGCGGTGAATCGATGAAGATCCACGATTACGGCCAAGCGCCCGCCTGATCCAGGATGCTGGATTTGGTTCTGTCCAGTATTCTGGACATTGGGACGTAAATCCTTGTTTCCAGGGGACCCAGCCCGGACAATAGGGTTTCCCTGAGCTGGACCCTGGAGACGGATATCCATATGTTTGGCGGCCGACTGGATCAACTGCTGTTCGCGCTGTATCTGGTAGCGAACATATGCCTCGGCCTGTGGGTGTCGCGGCGGCGCAAGGCCAGCGTGAAGGACTACTTCCTGGCGGGGGAGCAACTGCCGTGGTACGCCATCGGCGGCTCGATCATTGCCGCCAACATCAGCACGGAGCATTTCATCGGCATGGTGGGCGCCGCTTACGCGGTGGGCTTCGTGGTGGCCCAGTGGGAGTGGGGGAACTGGTTCACGTTCTCGGCTCTGGTCTGGATCTTCCTGCCCTACTACCTGCGCGGTGGCATCTACACGATGCCGGAGTTCCTGGAGCGCCGGTATAACAAATCATGCAGGTACATGTTTGCCGTCTGTTCGCTGGTGCTGTGGATTGTGGCGCAAATGGCGGTGGTGCTGCTGGCGGGGGCGAAGGCGCTGGAGGGGATGTTCGGACTGGATCCGATCGTGACGATTGTTCTGCTCACGGTGCTGGCGGGCAGCTACACGATCTATGGCGGGTTGATCGCGGTGGCCTGGACCGACTTCCTGCAGTTCGTCGTTCTGATGCTGGGCGGGCTGATCGTGTCGTACCTGGGGCTGCAGCGGGCCGGCGGCATCGTCAACCTGATGCACCAGTTTCCGGCGAAGTTCAAGATCATCTACCCGATCACGGATCCGAACTACCCGTGGTTCGGGGTGTTCACGCTGTTCCTCTCCATCGGCATCTGGTACAACTGCACGAACCAGTTCATTGTGCAACGGTGCCTGGGGGCGCGATCGGAGTGGGACGCGCGGATGGGCGTGATCTTCGCGGGCTTCATGAAGCTGCTGCTTCCGTTCCTGGTGGTGATTCCGGGCATTGTGGCGTTCCAGTTGTTCCCGGGGTTGGTGGATCCGGATCAGGCGTATCCGCGGCTGGTGAAAGAACTGGTGCCGCTGGGCCTGGGCGGCGTGGTGATGGCCGGCATCGCCAGCGCTCTACTGTCGCACCTGAGCTCTGTTCTGAACTCGTGCAGCACGGTGTTCACGATGGACCTTTACCGGCCGTTCTTCGGCCAAGGCAAGGGTGACGGGCACCTGGTGAGCGTGGGGCGCTGGAGTGGCTTCCTGATTCTGATGCTGGCCATGGGGTTGGCGATCTGGTTCACGCATGGTCAGCACAGTGTGTTTCTGGTAATCCAGAATGTGGGCGCCTGGGTGGCGGCTCCGATTGCGGTGGTGTTCCTGCTGGGTGTGTTGTGGAAGCGGGCCACGGCCGAGGCGGCCACGTTTGTGCTGATCTTCGGATTCCCCTACACGGCGCTGGTGGAGTATGTGTTGTTCAAGCACGTCTGGTTCCTGCAGCCGTTCGACAACTGGCTGAACCGCACGTTTCTGGTGTGGGCGACGTGCATGGTGGTGATGGTGGTGGTTTCGTACCTGACGCCGGCGCCTCCGGCAGCGAGTGTGGATGGAATCCTGTGGTCGCGGAAGTATCTGGATTTGCCCGAGTCCGAGCGGGCCTATGCGAAAGGCGCGCGCAGCCTGCTGCTGTGGTGGGGGTTGATGGTGGGGCTGGCCGGGGCGCTGTATGCGTATGTGATCTGGTTCCAGTTCTGGGGGCCAGGCCGGTCGTAGGAGTTGAGAGGGAGTCGAGATGCCGACAACAACTACTGTTCCTTCCGTTGAGCGGGCGCTGCAGATTCTCGAAGTGCTGGACTCGTCGCGGCGCGGCATGAATATTGCCGAGTTGGGCCGTCGACTGGATATTCCGCGGAGTACGGCCCATGTGTTGGTGCTGACACTGGAGCGCTGCGGGTATGTGACGAAGTCGGCCAATAGCCGGAACTACATGTTGTCGATGAAGGTGTTCAATCTCGGGCGGGAGATGGTGCAGAACCAGAAGCTCTCTGAGATTGCGCTGGAGCCGATGAAGTGGCTGGCGGCGCAGGCGCGGTTGACGTGCCATCTGGCGGTGCTGGAAAACGATCAGGCGGTATATGTGCAGAAGGTGGAAGGGCCGGGGTTCATCCGGTTCGATACCACGGTGGGGAAGCGGACGAACCTGCATTGCACGTCGGTGGGCAAGGTTCTGCTGGCGTATTGCCAGGAGGCGCACCGCAAGGAGTTTCTGTCGAAGATGACGTACGCGCGGTACACGCGGAAGACGATCACGACGGCGGCCGGGTTGAGGGCCGAGCTGGCGAAGACGGTGGAGCGTGGCTATGCCATCGACGATGAGGAAGAGGAGCTGGAGGTGCGCTGCCTGGCGGTGCCGGTCTTCAATCCGCGCGGCGAGGTGGTGGCGGCGCTGAGCGTGACGGGCACGGTGGGGACGGTGGTGGACCAGAGCATCCCGCCCTTTGTGAATCTGCTGCAGCGGGCCTCGGCGCGCATCTGCAATTACGCGGAGGCGCGGGAAGAACATGAACGGATGGAGCCGGAGATGAAGGCATGACCATGGAGTTGACGGCGGGCGTGGGCCGGAGCGATATCACTCCGGCGCCGGGTACGCCGCAGGGTGGATGGGGCGCACAGACGCATGCGCGTGGTGATCGCGCGGATATGCCGTTCTACGCTACGGCGCTGGCGTTGGCACAGGGCGGAGAGCGCGTGGTGATTGTCGAAGCCGACGCCATTGGATTCGACGCCGTGTGGACAGGCAAGATTGCGCGGGCGATTGCGAAGACCACGGGTTTGGCGGAGGAGCGGATTCGCTTCTCGTGCTCACATACGCATTCGGGCCCGAACACGTTCCGTCTGGCGAATATCAGTGAAGGGCTCGACATGGCGTTGAGCTACCTGGAGAGCCTGCCGGATCGCATCGCCGGGGCGGCGTGGCAGGCGTTGCAGGATATGAAGCCTGTCAGGGTAGGCGCCGGGGCAGGGCAATGCGGCATCAACTGCAGGCGTCGCGTGACGGCGGAAGATGGGCTCACCGTGGTGGGCGAGGATGCGGACTCGGAGTGCGATCACTCGCTGCACGTGGTGCGCCTGGAGGCGCTGGATGGTGAGCCGGTGGCGCACCTGTTGCACTATGCCTGTCACGGTACGACTATCGCGTGGCAGAGTCAGAGCTTCACGCCGGATTTCCCGGGACCGGCTCGTCAAGTGATGGAGCGGGCACTGGGCGGGCTCTGCCTGTTCCTGCAGGGAGCGGCCGGCGACCTGGGTCCTCGCCGCGGATTCACAGGTGACTTGGAAGTATACCGGCGGATGGGCCGCACGTTGGGCTTGACGGCGGCGGGCGTGGCGTCCGCCATCGAGATGCAGCCCACGCGGCGGCGATTGACGGGTATTGTGCGTAGCGGCGCCAACATTGCGCAGTACGCGTATGAGCCTGTTGAGCACGCGGCACCAGTGCTCCAGATGGAGACGCACGTGATGGCGCTGCCGCTGAAGGCATTCCCTGATCCTGATTCCGAAGACGCGGAACTGGCGCGGCTACGAGCCGAGGCTGCCCGTCTGCGCGAGTCCGGAAGGATGGAGGAGTTCAGCGTGGCCAACGGCCTGGCGACGCAGATGGGTTGGCGCGCGAACAATGCGCGGCTGTTCCACGGAAAGACGGAGACGCCCTGGCCGCTGCAAGTGATCCGCGTCGGGCCCGTGGCGCTGGTGAGTGTGGCGGGCGAGCCGTTCTCATCGATCGGCCAGCGCGTAGCGGATGCCTCACCGTTTCCGTTCACTTTGATGTCGGGTTATTCCAATGGCGGGTTCGGCTACATTCCGGACCGGAGCGCCTATGACGAGGGCGGCTACGAGATCGAAGCCACTCCGTTTTCCGCGGACGCCAGCGACGTGGTGGTCGCCGAGGCCCTGCGGGTATTGAATGAATTGCACGAGAAGGAGCACGCGTGAAAATCACAAAGATCTCCACGATGGTGGTGAATGCCCGGATGCGCAACTGGGTGTTTGTGAAGGTCGAGACGGATCAGCCCGGCTTGTATGGCTGGGGCGAGTCGACGCTTGAATGGAAGACCAAGGGCGTGGTGGGCGCGATTGAAGACCTGTCGGTGCTGCTGATCGGTCAGAATCCGCTGCGAGTGGAGCATCTATGGCAGGTGATGCACCGCCAGTATTTCTGGCGCGGCGGCATCACGAACTTCTCCGCCATCAGCGGTATCGACCAGGCTTTGTGGGACATCAAGGGCAAGGAGTGCGGCAAGCCTGTATGCGACCTGCTGGGCGGCCCGGTGCGGGACACCCTGCGATTCTACGACCATCTGGGCGGCGGCACGCTGGAAGGCATGTACAAGACCGTGGAGCCCGAGGAGTTCGGCGCCCGGATCCAGGACAGCCTGTCGCGCGGCTTTACGGCCGTGAAGGCGATGCCGATTCCCGTGTCGGAATACATCGAGAGCGCATCGACCCTGAAGCGCGCGGCCAAGTGCGTGGAGGCCATGCGCCTGTCGGCCGGCGACGACATCGACATCATGCTCGATCTGCATGCGCGCACGACTCCGGCGGCAGCCATCCAGTTCGGACGCATGCTGGTGGACTACAACCTCTACTGGTATGAGGAGCCCTGCTGGCCGGAGCATACGGAAGCCCTGGTGGAGGTGGCGCGGGCGCTGCCTTATCCCATTGCGACCGGCGAGCGTCTCGTCGGCCGTTGGGAGTTCCGCGAACTCTTCGAGAAACGCGCGTGCTCCATCATCCAGCCTGATGTTTCGCATTGCGGCGGCATCAGTGAAGCTCGGCGCATTGCGGCGATGGCCGAGACCTACCAGATGTCCGTGGCGTGCCACAACCCGCAGGGGCCGGTGAGCACGGCGGCTTCGACGCATGTCGGCTTCGCCACTCCGAACTACCTGATCCAGGAGATGGTGCGCGCCGATGTGCCGTGGCGCAACGATGTCGTCAGCGAGTTCATCCCGCTGGAAGCAGGCATCTGTACGGCGCCCACCCGGCCGGGGTTGGGCATCGACATCAACGAAACCGAGGCGGCCAAATATCCCTTCCAGCCGGAAGTCCTGATGGCCTACAATCACCGCGACGGATCTGTAGCGGATTGGTAGACACATGGAAGGCAAACTGGCGGGACGCGCGGCGCTCGTAACTGGGGCGTCGCGTGGGATAGGGCGGGCCATCGCGGTAGAGTTGGCGCGGCTGGGAGCCAATGTCGCGATCAACTACGCGAGGCATCGCGGAGAGGCCATGGACGTGGCGGCGGAGATCGAGCGCATGGGTTGCGACGCCATGGTGATCCAGGCCGATGTCGGGCAGCGGGCGGAAGACGAGGTGATGGTCCGATCCGTGCTCGAAGAGTTCGGCCGGTTGGACATCCTCGTCAACAACGCCGCCTACAGCGTGCGCAAGCCTCTGCTGGAGATGGATCCGGCGGATATGGAACGTACCTGGGCGGTCTCGCTGTGGGGCGCGTTCCATTGCAGCCAGTTCGCGGCGCGCATCATGGCCGAGCGCGGCGGCGGCTCGATCCTGATGATCAGTTCGGTCCACGCGTCGCGGCCCTATCCGAACTGCAGCGCCTACAACGGAGCCAAGGCAGCCATGAACCAGATGGCTCTCACGTGGGCCGTGGAACTGGCGCAGTACAAGATCCGCGTGAACGTGCTGGAGCCCGGCTGGACCGATACTCCGGGTGAGCGGGTCTACTATTCCGAAGACCAGATTATGGCGAAGGGCAAGGACCTGCTGCTGGGCCGCCTGGCTACGTCGCAAGAGGTGGCGAAGACGGCGGCGTTCCTGGTCTCCGACGACGCCTCGTATGTGACAGGGTCGGTGCTGCGGGTGGACGGCGGCTACGCCATCACCCATTAGTCGACGCGGATCCGGATGTCGAACTGCTGCTCGGCGGGGCGGAGCCACGGGTGTGTTCCACCCTTCAGGGTAAACGGGATCGTGACGACACCCACCGCGTGTTCCAGACGGTACTCCGGGCCATTGCGATACGGATTGTAGGGATAGACCGGCCATTGGAAGCGCGCCTCGGGTGGCAGCAGCATCGTCCAACCGTTATGTTTCAGGACTCCACCGAGGTCAGCGGACGTCCAGAGGATTGGATCCTTGCCGGCGGTCGCATGTTTCGCGGCGGAGTCGAGCGGCTGGCCGGGCTGGATGATCACCTGCAGCGCCAGTTGCGCCTCTTCCGGCGCGCGGCCCATACCCGTGATGCTCCAGTGCAGGGCGAGCTCATTGCCGGTGGGCGGCGTGGTGGTGAGATCCGCGAAGAAGCGCTGGTAGCCCAGCGACAGGCGGTCTCCGGCCGTGTCCATCGACAGCTTTCCGTCGATGGGCAAGTAGTCCACCTTGCCGCCGATCTTCTCGTTGAAGGTCGCGAGCTCTGGCTGATTCTTCGAGTTGGCGGCCGTGAGGATGAGCCCCGTCTTCTGGTTCCACACGCTGACGTGCGCTTGCCGCTCCAGGAACCACTGGCTCAGCGGCAGCGGCGTGTCGCGCAGGGCGGAGAGGTTCACGACCCACGGGCCCGTCTTGCGGATACCGGCCGGGATCCGCAACTGGCGCGAGTAAGCCGTTTGGAGTTGCGGCGGCGGAGCCGTGGGCCCTTCGTGATAGTAGACGGCGTTCTGGGCGATGCGGCCCAGCGCGTCCATGTCGAGATCGTGTTCCGGCAAATGCTTCGCCAGGAACTCGGCATAGCCGCGGCCGTCCGGGAAATAGGAAAACGCGAACTGCCCCCAGTCCATCACGTGCCAGTAGCGGTTGCGATCGTTCAGCGTCTCTACCGGCTGGCCGTCGGGATAGGTGAAGTACTTGTGGAAGTCGGTGGAGCGGCGCAGGGCCTGCAGGGCCGCTGGATCCTTCGTGTTCTCGTAGTAGAGCGCCACGGCGCTCATCGTCAAATGGTCATAGCCTATCGTGGGCGTCAGGCGGCTGCGCTCGCCCCAGAAGCCATCTTCGTGCTGCTGGCGGACATAGCGCTGAAGGATCTGCTTCCCGAGCGTCGTCCACTCCTGCTTGTGGAAGAGTGGCCCGGCGATCATCAGGTTCACGGCCCACAGCGAGTAGTGGTTGGTCGATGTGCCGATGAACGCGGACGTGTACCAGGGCACATCGCGCCACGCCCGGCTCTCGTCCACGATGGTGGCGATATTCTTCTCCAACGCCCATTGCCAGCGGGCGCGGCGCGGTTCGCCCAGATCGTCCTTCAGCAAGCGGTAGGCTTCGAGCCACATGTAGGTGTCCCACCAACTATCGATGCGCGACTCGAAGTCTCCCTTCTCGTTCTCCTTCACCAACAGGTCGCCAATCTGTAAGGCCAATGACAGCATGTGCTTATCGCCGAAGTGCGGATTGGCGGCATGCTTCTGTTTGTAGAGGACGGCGGGCGTCAGCACCGCATACGGGAAGTGGTTCCAGCCGGCTGGCTGTTCCAGTTGTTTCAGATCCGCCCCGGGCGCGGCCCGCAGATGCTCCTGAATACGTCGCGCGCCTTCATCCAGCCACGTGTAGTAGCGGCCCGGAAGATACTGGGCACTGGCTGTGCTGCAGCATCCGAGAGACAATAAAATCAGGCAGATCGAAGGTTGGCGCATTCGTAGGAATCCAAAGGTACCGCGGCGTCAGAGTACCGGATCTTGAGAGATTCAGTCAATCCATCCACCGTTGCATGCCAGGGGTTTTCGTCCAGGATTCTGGATGAACGTTTTATTTCGATTGAGAGGATCTTCGCTGGCACCCATACTGCGAATCAGAAGATTTCTCGGGAGGTCGCTCACCATGCTGCGAACAATCCTCATATTGGTCTTGACTGCCGCCGGTCTCTCCGCGCAGAGTATCACCGGCACCATAGTAGGCACTGTCACAGACTCTTCCGGCGCCGTCGTTCTTGGCGCCAAGGTCAACGTAACTAGCGAAGGCTCAGGGGCCGCCTTCAACACCACTACCAATAACAACGGCGACTACACTGTGCCGAATCTTCTCGCGGGCGAGTACCGCGTGCAGGTGTCGCAGGCCGGCTTCCGGCCCGTGGACGTGAAGCATGTCACGGTGCTGTTGAACCAGACCGTGCGCACTGATATCCGGCTGGAGCCGGGCTCGCTCGACCAGCGCGTCTCCGTCACGGCGGAGGCTCCACTGGTGCAGTCGGAGACCTCGTCGATTTCCAGCATCATAGACACGCACGCCGTGCAGGCTCTGCCGGTGAATGGCCGGACGACGGCGACGTTCATTCTGATCGCGCCCGGCAACGCGAGCGACTGGGCGTCCAACCCGAACATCGGCGGCGCGCAGCACTGGGGCGGCAGCAAGTTCACGGTGGACGGCGTGTCCACCGACGATCTCGGCAATGGCGGCGGCACGTATTCCTACGCGACCTCTCTCGCCACGCAGCCGTCGTTGGAAACCATCGACGAGATGAAGATCGAGAGCAACAGCGCAAAGGCCGAGTACTCGGGCTCGGTTGCGGTCTCGACGATCACGAAGCGCGGCAGCAATACCGTGCACGGCTCGCTGTTCGAGTTCAACCGCAATGCGAAGCTGGCCGCGAACCAGTTCTTCTCGAATGCCGCGGGCAAGGCCCGGCCTCCGTACAACCGCAATGAGTTTGGGGGATCGGTGGGCGGTCCGGTGATCAAGAATAGAACCTTCTTCTTCGGAGCGGTGGAAGCGCTCACGCTGCGGCAGTCGAATGTGGGTACGTTCTCGGTGCCAATCCAAGCGCTGCGCGATGGCACGTTCACGACCGCGGTGAAAGACCCTCTCAACGGTGGGGCCGCCTTTCCGAACAACCAGATTCCGGCCGACCGGATCGACTCGCGCTCGAAGACGATGATCGGATTTATCCCGCTGCCGACGAAGGCGGGCAACACCTATAACTATGTGGAGAACCTGCCGGTGGAGATTGGCGTACAGCGCTACTCGGCCAGGGTAGATCACAACTTCAACCAGTCGAACATGCTGGGCGTTTCGCTGGCCTATGCCAAGGGCGACCCCTACTCGACGAACCTCTATTCGCCGAGTATGTATGGCAATTACTCGAACGCGGGCTTCCTGACCAAGTCAGCCAGCGCCACGTACACGCGGATCCTCTCGGCCAACATCACCAACGAGCTGCGGGCGTCCTACTTCACGATGGTGAACATCCGCATCGGACAGAATCAAGACTTCAACCCCGCGTCGATCTTCCCCGGATTGTTCACGCCGATCCCCATGGGTGGGCTGCCGACGTTCAACATCTCGGGCTACACGAAGGTTGGCGACGTGGGCGGCGCGCAGCCGAACCCGCAGATCACGAATCAGTTTGGTGACACGTTCTCGTGGGTCCATGGCTCACATGTGACCAAGGCCGGTGTGGACGGGTCGTTTGGCCGTGTGTCGACGAACCCATCGGTCTCTGCCTCGGTGCTGGGGAGCTTCAGTTTCCTGGCCCGCTACACCGGCAACGTGATTGGCGACCTGCTGTTGGGCTACCCGACGTCGGCCACGCGGGCGACCGCAACTCCCCCGAATGTGATGCGGCAGAACCGCTACGGCTTCTACGTCCAGGACGACTGGAAGGCGACCCGGAACCTGACCGTGAACGTGGGCCTGCGCTATGAGCTGCAGACGCAGTTCACGGAACGCGGCGGCGCGCTGTCGAACTTCGACTTCGGCTCCGGCCAGATGGTGGTGCGGACTACCGACGGCGGGCAGTATTCGGCGGCGGCGATTCCCGATCTTTTGGCCGCCTATCCGTCCGTAAAGTCGGAAAGCGTGGGCTGGGGTTCGGACCTGCTACTGCCGGACCACAAGAACTTTGCTCCTCGCGTCGGCGTTGCCTACCGGCCGTTCGGCAACAACAAGACCGTGGTGCGCGGCGGCTACGGTATCTTCTACAACCTGATCCCCGTTTACCAGGGCATCTACCAGTTGGGCATCAGCAACACCCCCTATCGGCTAGCGCAGTCGTTCACCGGTGGAGCGACGTCGCCGACCATCAGCCTGGCGAGCCCGTTTAGCGTGACGCCTTCGGTGTCGGCGAACCCGGTGGCCTACGCGGTGAACCGGCAACTTAGGAATCCTTACTCGCAGCAGTGGAACCTGTCGGTGGAGCGCGTGCTGCCGGGCGAAATCGGTTTGCGCGTGGCCTATCTTGGCAACAAGGCGAACCGGGTTCTCTACGTGAATTCCGACATGAACTTGCCGGCGACTATGTCGTCGGGCAACCTGCAGACGCAGCGGCCGTATCAGCCCTGGGCCAACATCTACACGATGAGCCCGACGGGCAACATGTTCACGCATCAGATGCAGGTGGAAGCGACGCGGCGATTCAACAACGGGCTGTTCTTCCAGAGCAGCTTCAACTGGACGAAGACGCTGGATAACGTGCCGTACTCGGGTACGGTGCAGAATCCTTACAACACCTCGCTGGACCGCGGGAATTCGGAGGGCATCCGCCGGTTGACGTTCTACGCCACTGGCACCTATGCACTGCCGTTCGGGACCGGCAAGAAGTGGGCGAACTGGGACAACCCGGCGAAGTACCTGGTGAGCGGCTGGCAGCTTGCCTCCGTGCTGCAACTGCGGTCGGGCGCGCCGTTCAGCGTGACGTTCACTCCGGCGTTGGGTGGATGGTATGCGAGCCGCGCCAATGTGGTGAGCAACGACTACTACGGATCCGGCCAGTCGATCGCACGTTGGTTCAACCCGGCGGCCTTTGCGGCGCCGGAGGCCTTCACCTTCGGCAACAGCGCTCGCAACATGCTGTTCGGGCCAGGGTCGAAGTCGATCGACGCCAGCCTGATGAAGGTTACGCCGATCAATGAACGGTTCAAGACGGAGTTTCGAGCGGAGTTCTTCAATGTGCCGAACACTCCGAGCTTCGGCCTGCCGGCGACGGACATTACCGTGCCCTCGACGGTGGGTATCATCAGCAGCACAACGGTGGATGCCCGAACCATCCAGTTCGGTCTCAAGCTGTTGTTCTAGCGCAGGGAGCGGGCGCGCTTCGGGACATGATAGGCCCGGAGCGCGCCTCTTTTTTGTCAACGGCCGGTCCTCATGTCCATCTGGAGAATGCTGATATGTCTTCCCGACGAGAGTTCATGAACAGCGTGGCCGCGGGTGTCGGCGGCGCCTTGACCATCCCTTCCACGGTGCTCGGAGCCAATGAGCGAATCCGCGTTGGCATTATCGGGGCAGGGGCGCGCGGCACCGAGCTGATTCGGGATCTGAAGGCGTGCGCGAACACGGAGCTCGTGGCCGCCGCCGACATCTACACCGGCCGTCTGGAGGCTGTGAAGAAGAACATACCCGGAGTGAAGACGGTAATGGACTACCGCCGGCTGCTGGAGATGAAGGACGTTGACGCCGTGCTAATCGCGACGCCGCAGCACCTGCATTGCCAGCACTTCGTGGCCAGCCTGCAGGCGGGCAAGCACGTATACCAGGAAAAGACAATGGCGTTCACCGTGGAGCATGCGAAGCAGATGCGTGCGGCTTACCGGGCGTCGAAGGGCCTGACCGTGCAGATCGGACACCAGTCGTGCTCGTTCGGCGACGTGGCCGATGCGACGCAGTTTGCGACGCCGGCGGCGATGGGCAAGATCACGGCGGTGCACGCGCACATGTATCGCAATACGCCGCACGATCACCCGCAGTGGTCGCGCCCGGTGGTTCCGGACATGACGCCGGAGAGTGTGTTGTGGCAGTCGTTCCTTGGCGACGCACCGAAACGAGCGTTCGATGCGAATCGTTATGTGAACTGGCGATTCTTCTGGGACTACTCCGGTGGCAACATCTACGAAAACATGTGCCACCAGCTCTGTTTCTGGTACAAGATCCTGAATCTCCAGATTCCGAAGAAGGCGACGATGACTGGGGGCATCTACCTGTGGAAGGACGGGCGTGAGGTGCCGGATACGATGAATGTCGCGCTGGAGCAGCCGGAGGAGCTGTTGTGGTCGTGGGATTCGGGCTTTGGCAACGACTACCTGGGATTCACGGAGGACGTGCTGGGTACGGATGGGACGGTGTCGCGGTCGGAGCGCGTAACGTATACGCCGCAGGCCGTGAATCGCAAGGACGCGTCGATATTGCGCGGCTCGACGCCCACCACGCCGGCCTGTCATATGAGAAACTTCATTGAGTCGATCCGCAGCGGCAAGGAACCGAATTGCCCCTTCGACCTCGGCTTCCGCGTGGCTATTGCCTGCCGCATGACAGTGGAGAGTTACCGGCAGGGCCACAGTGTTCGGTGGGATGCGCAGAAGGAAGAGATCGTTTAGTCCGGCCTTACGCATGACAAACATTCAAACGGATGACCAACTGGAGGAGTTGCTCTCGCGGCCTCTGCCCGGCGATGTGGAGGCCGTGCGTGCGCTGACGGGCGACCTTGTGATTCTCGGCGTCGGCGGAAAGATGGGGCCGACTCTGGCCCTGCGGGCACGCCGCGCCATCGAACAGGCGGGCCTTCGCAAGCGCGTGATTGGGGTCTCCCGGTTCGGCGAAGGTGGACTAAAGCAGCGACTGGAAGCGGCTGGAATCGAGACCGTCAGTGCGGATTTGCTCGACCGCGCGGCGGTGAGCGGGCTGCCCGATGCTCCGGATGTGGTGTTCATGGCGGGGCGCAAGTTCGGGACCGAGGGCTCGGCGCACCTGACCTGGGCGATGAACGCATTGGTGCCGGCGCTGGTGGCCGAGCGATACAAGAACTCCCGGATCGCTGTCTTTTCGTCGGGCAACGTGTATGCGCACCGGAGCCTGGTGCAGGGTGGATCGGACGAATCGACGCCGCCCGCGCCGGTGGGCGAGTACGCACAGTCGGTTCTGGCCCGGGAGCGGGTGTTCGAGTATGCGTCGCAGCGGTATGGCACGCGGATTGTCCTGCTGCGACTGAACTACGCGGTGGAACTGCGCTACGGCGTGCTGGCGGATATTGGCGGCAAGGTGTTTCGGGGAGAGCCCGTGGAGTTGGGTGTCTCCGCTGTGAACGTCATCTGGCAGGGTGACGCGAACTCCGTGGCCTTGCAGTCGCTGGCGCTGGCTTCGTCGCCGCCGGCGTTTCTGAACATCGCGGGGCCCGAGACAATTGCGGTACGGCGGATTGCGGAACGGTTTGGTGCGATGTTCGGGAAGCAGGTTGTCTTCGCTGGGACGGAGTCCGGCACGGCGCTGCTGAACGACGCGGCCCAGTGCCACAGGTTGTTCGGATATCCGTCGGTCAGTTTTGAACAATGTCTGCAGTGGACGGCCGAGTGGATTCAACAGGGCGGAGCCAGCCTGGACAAACCCACGCACTTCGAGATTCCGGATGGACGGTACTGATCATGGATTGGAAACAGACGCTGCTCGAAGGTGTGGCGATACCCGCGCATCCGTTGGCCCTGACGGCCGACCGGAAGTTGGACGAGCGGCGCCAGCGCGGCTTAACCCGATACTACCTGGCCGCCGGTGCGGGCGGCGTGGCAGTGGGTGTTCACACGACGCAGTTCGCGATTCACGATGCGAACGTGGGCTTGTACCGGCCGGTGCTGGAACTGGCCCGGGAAGAGTGGCGGGCTCGCGGCGCCATCGGGATTGCGGGCATTGTCGGCGATACCGGACAAGCCGTGTCGGAGGCGGAGTACGCGGCGGGGTTGGGGTATCACTCGGGGCTGGTGAGTCTCGCGGCGCTGTCCGGACGAGATGAGGACGCACTGATTGAGCATGTCTCTCAGGTGTCGCGCGCGATTCCCGTGTTCGGGTTCTATCTGCAGCCGGCCGTCGGGGGGCGGGTGCTGTCTCACGCGTTCTGGCGGCGCTTTCTGGAAATCGAGAACGTCGTTGCGATCAAGATCGCACCGTTCAACCGGTATCAGACGCTGGATGTAGTGCGGGCGCTGGCGCTATCCGGCCGTCAGAACGACATAGCCCTCTACACCGGCAACGACGACAACATTGTATTGGATTTGCTCACCGCATTTGAGGTAGAGGGCCGGACCATCCGGATCCGCGGCGGGTTGCTGGGCCACTGGTCTGTATGGACCAAGTCCTCAGTACGCCTGCTGGCTGAGTCCCATGACTTGGCGCGCCAGGATGCGCCGATTCCGGCGAAGTGGCTCGCTCGGGCCCAACAGGTGACCGATGCGAACGCGGCGTTCTTCGATGCCGCCAATGGGTTCCGCGGCTGTATTGCCGGTCTGCATGAGGTGCTACGCCGGCAGGGTTTGCTGGCGGGCACATGGTGTTGGGATCCGCACGAGCAGCTCTCGCCCGGCCAAGCCGAGGAGATCGATCGCGTGTACCGCCAGTACCCCGAGTGGAACGACGACGTGTTCGTTGCGGAACATCGGGACGAGTGGCTTCGGCCGTAGGCGTCCTGGTACTTCTCGGGCACACCTGCCGGGACGCTTCGGCGGGCGATCATGCGAGACTAGTCCGAAATGGACCGTTTTGCACGGTTGGAGACGCTGTTCCACAAAGCGCGCGGGTTGCCCAGAGACGAGTGGGATTTGTATTTGGCGCGGGAAGCTAACGACGATCCTCCGCTCCAGGACGAGGTCCGCGAACTATTGCGGGCGAACGGCTCAGCCGGTGGTCCGATCGAGACGCAGGATGGGATGGCGGCCCTGGTTGCGGCGGGTGCGGCCGTTCTTACCCAATTTGGAGCCTATCGTGTCATGCGGTTGCTGGGCCGCGGCGGTATGGGCGCGGTCTATCTGGCGGAACGGGCGGACGGCGAGTATACGCAGAATGTCGCGCTGAAGGTCCTGGCTCCGCACTTGGCGGACGATGCCTTTGCGACGCGGTTCCGCACGGAGCGCCAGTTGCTGGCGCAGATGAACCATCCGAACATCGTGCGTCTGCTGGACGGCGGTGTGAGTGCGTCGGGTGAGCCGTACCTGGTGACGGAGTATATCGACGGTGAGCCGCTGGACACCTACTGTGACCGCCTGCGGCTGGATGTGCGGGCCCGGCTCCGGTTGTTCCTCGACGTTTGCGACGCGGTGGCGCACGCACACAGAAACCTGGTGATCCATCGTGATCTGAAGCCGGCCAATATTCTCGTGGACAAGACCGGCACCGTGAAGCTGCTGGATTTTGGTACGGCCACACTGATCGGTTCGCGCGAGAGTTCGGCCGTGACGACGCTGCCGTTGCTGACGCCGCGCTATGCGAGTCCTGAGCAGTTGCGGAACGACCCTCTGAACATTGCGACGGATGTGTATTCGCTGGGGCTTATCTTGCACGAGTTGCTGGGTGGGCACCGGCCGTTCGCCATCTCGAACGACCTGGTTCAGGAGTTCGCGCGAGCGACGCAGGATATGCCGGTGGCGGCTTTGGGCTCGGCGGCCACGGCCCAGGCGGCTGGCGCGCGCGGCGTGAGCCTGAATGAGCTGAAGTCGGAGTTGAGCGGCGACCTCAACGCGATTGCGGCCAAGGCTGTGGCTTACACGCTGCGGGAGCGGTACCAGAGTGTCGAGGAACTGCGCGACGACGTGACGGCGTTCCTGGAATCCAGGCCGGTGCATGCGCGACCGTTGACCATCACCTATCGTGCGCGAAAGTTCCTCTATCGCCGGCGCTATGTGGTGGCGGCCGTGGTGGCCGTGCTGGTGGCGTCAACGGCGGGCGTCGTCGCTACCGTGCAGCAGAAGCGGCTGGCGGAGCAGCGCTTCGAAGAAGTGCGGCGGCTGGCGCACTACCAGATGTTCGAGCTATACGACCGGGCGGAACTGATCCCCGGCACTCTGCGGATGCGCGCCGAGATGGTGCAACGGTCGCTCGATTATCTCGACCGGTTGGCTGCGCAGAAGGATCTGAACGAGGGGCTGGCTGTGGAGATTGCCCAGGGGTACCGTAGGCTGGGCGACACGCAAGGCAACTTCGCGAAGGCGACGCTAGGGAATCCGGCGCTGGCGGCGCGGATGTACGAGAAGGGCTTGGTCGTGCTGCGGCCACTGGTGAACAAGAGTGAGGCGGCGCGGCGCGCCCAGCAGGCGTTGGAGGCGAGCGCGGCCATCGCGGAGCTTTCGACGAATCCAGCGGCTGGCTCGCTGCCAAAGCTCGAATCGATCATTGCGGCGCTGGAGAAGCAGGTGGCGGCGAACCCTGCCGATGAGGACGGCCGGCTGCTGCTGGGCCGGGCCATGATCGCCATCTTCAGCTCGCCCGAGGCGCGGGATCGAACCCAGGACGTCACGGCGGACATCGCCCGGAAGAGTGAGGCGGTGTTGGCGGAGGGGGCGGACCGTCACGGCCCGAGACTGGCGTCGTTCCAACTGGCGCTGCTGGACCTCTACCGTCTGCGGGCCAGCGCGATCGCGGATAGGAACCCGGCGGAGTCGAGGCAATGGCTGGAGCGAGGACTGCGGCTGCTGCGCGGCTTGCCTCCGGAGTTGCAGAACAGCTCCATCGCGAGGAAGGCCCGGGCGTCCTACCTGATGACGCTGTCGGCGGCGGCGCATGCGGAGGGCGACGCGCAACAGGCGCTGGCCATGATGGAGGAGCCTCTGGTGATTGTGCGCGAGTTGGCGCGCGATCCGGACGATCTGCAGGCCTGCGCCAATTTGGCGGTGATGCTGGAAAACCGTGCGTTGATGCGCTGGAATGTGGACGACTTCCAGGGGTATCTGGCGGACTACTCGGAATCGACGCCACTGAATGAGCGGCTGGTGAAGTCGAGCGCCGGGGAACGGTTTCGGCTTTACTACCTGTCGTCGCTGCGAAACCTCGCCTATGCGCACGACAAGCTGAAGACGCCACAGGCTCCGGCCATGATTCACAAGGCCTATGAGGAGCTGAAAAAGGCTGCGAACGACGACAGCCTGGGCTTCCGGCCGAAAGCGGATCTGGCGGACCTGCTGCTCAATCTCGGCATCGACGGCAAGGCCCGGCCGGATGAGGCGCTGCCCTACGCGCAAGCCGCGGCGAGGCTGGAGCCTGGAGCGTTGAACTCCTGGGAGTCGGTAGCCGAGGCCAGCCGGCAACTGGGACGTTTCAACGAAGCATTGGATGCGATCAACCGCGCCATTGGGTTGTTGGATGCGCCAAAGGAAGGCGAGGCGCCGACACAGTTTTACAAGAGCATGCTAACGAAGCGGCAGCAGATTCAGACGGAGCAGGCGGCAGCCGGCCTGAAGCCGTGACCGGCGCTACCAGACGGTGAAGGTGACGGGCGGCACTTCGGTGAGGGCGTCCGGGCCGACGATGGGGCCCGGTGAGGTGGTAGAAGCCGCACCGGGTCTGTTGCTTCAACCGGGGGACAGTGGCCGCGGATAGCTCTCCGGCAGGTTGCGCTTCAGTACCTCCGCCAGTTGAGCCAGCTGAATTGGCTTCGCGACGTAGTCGTCCATCCCGACTTCCAGGCATCTCTCGCGATCGCCCTTCAGCGCGCTGGCAGTCATCGCGATGATAGGCACATGCCCTTCGCTGCCCTGCAACTGGCGCAGGGCGCGCGCGGTTTCGTATCCGTCCATGACGGGCATCTGACAATCCATCAGGATGAGATCGTAGGTTGCACGTGTCCAGATGTCCAGCACCTGGCGTCCGTCCTGCGCCACGTCGTAGGTGCAACCCAGCTTCTCCAGAAATCGCCGGGCCACCATCTGGTTCACGGCGTTGTCTTCGGCGATCAGCACCTTGAGGCCCAGGCTTTCCCGCTGGTTGTCTCCCGTGGCGGCTTCCACTGGTGCGGCCGTGCGGCCCATCGCCAGGCTCAAACAGTCGAAGAGTTTCCGTTTCCGCGTCGGTTTGGGCAGATAGGCGGAGAAGCCGACCTCCAGTGCCTGTTCCCGGTAGGACTTGTCGACGTAGGAGGTGAGCAGGATGAGCGGCAGGTTCCCATAGTCCGGCCTCGCAAGGATCTCACGGGCCAGTTGCATCCCGTTCATCACAGGCATGCCGAAGTCCAGAATGGCGGCGGAGAACGGCCGGCCGGTGAACGTCGATTCCGCGAGCAGGTCCAAGGCGGCGGCAGGGTTCTGGGCGAGTACCACCTCGGCGCCGAACTCCTTGAGCCAGTGCTCCACGATGCGGAGATTGGTGTCGTTGTCGTCCACCACCAGCACACGCTCGCCGTTGAGCTGGGCCAACGGCATCGCCGTTTGGTCGAGCACGGTCTGCCCGGCGGGAAGCGGAAGGTCGCACCAGAATGTCGAGCCTTCGCCAGGCGTGCTGGAGAGCCCGATGGTTCCACCCATCAGTTCGGTAAGGCGTTTTGAGATCGCGAGGCCCAACCCCGTGCCGCCATAGCGACGTGTCGTCGATCCGTCGGCCTGCGTGAACGACTCGAATAGCTTCGCTTGAACAGCCGGAGCGATACCGATGCCGGTGTCGCGGACTTCGAAGCGGATGGTGTCCGGACCCGCAGGCTCGTGCAGCGCGGCCACTCGCAGCGCAACCTCGCCCTTATGCGTGAATTTGATCGCATTGCCGAGGAGATTCGTCAGAATCTGGCGGACCCGTGCACCGTCTCCATGGACGAAGGCGGGCAGAGTGGGGCTGACGTAGTAGGCGACCTCGACGCTCTTGGCGTGGGCCGCGCTGGAGAGGAGTTCCACCACCTCCTCCACCAGTTCCTGGAGATTGAACTCTGCTTCATCCAGATCGAGCTTGCCGGCCTCGATCTTGGAGAAGTCCAGAATGTCGTTTACGACGCCCAGCAGCGCCTCGCCGGAATGGGACACCGTTTCGGCGTACCAGCGCTGCTCAGCGCTGAGCGAGGTCTCCAGCAACAGGCTGGTCATGCCGATCACGCCATTCATCGGCGTGCGGATTTCGTGACTCATGTTGGCCAGGAACTGCGCCTTCAGACGTGTGCTTTCCAGCGCCTGATCGCGGGCCACCACGAGTTCCGCATTGGTTTGTGACAACTCTTCGCGACTGGCGTAGAGCTCCGCCGTACGCTGCGTCACGCGCAGTTCGATGACCTGCTGCGTATCCTCCAGTTCCGCTTGGCGGGTGGCGATGTCGGCCGTGTCGCGCTCGCTATCGATGCACGCCATGATCAGGACGGCATCCTCGAAGACCACCCAGCCGGAATGCTCCAACGTGCGCCAGACGCTAGCCGACAGGACGCCGTAGACGGAGTACGGCATCCAGATGCCGCGCGTCAGGTGATCGACGACGACGACTGCCGATGCGGTCACCAGGACGCGCCAATCGCGGTAGAAGGCTAGAAACGCCAGCGAACCGAACACGTGAAAGTGCGTCTCGATGCGTCCGCCCGTGAAGTGGATCAGCAGCGCGCCCATGACCATCTGGGCGGCACCAATGACATGCCGTGTCAGGACAGCGCCGGGCCTGCGGACCGCCAGAAAGATTGGTAGACTGACGACCAACGCTCCCAGGACAATGGCGGCCCAGACGTGAATGTGTATGGACCATGCGCGGCCCTCCCATGCGAGAGGTGAAACCCAGATGGCCAGAATGATTCCAAAGATCCACTCGAAGACCAGCAACCCGGCCAGCATGCGGTCGGTGCGGCTGTGGATGCGGGCCTGATACTTGCGAAACAGCTCGGATGCACGGGCGTTCATAGGCTCCCCAGCAACGAACATCCAAAGACGGGGGCCTGGTTTGTCGCAAGGCGGCCCGTGCGGAGAAATGACACGATGGCACTGTGACCGGCATTCAGGCCCTCATGGCCACGGCCGGCGGTAATGCCGCCGCTGAAGCGCAACTGCCCCAGCGGATCGTAAAGGAAGACTTGTCCTGAAGTGCTGGCGCCCCAGATCCTGGCCACGCTGGGAGCGGCACCCGTGTGAACGTGAACACCTTGGATGGAGCGGGCCAGCGCAATGGTGGCGGAATCCTTCTCCGGGGTTCCCGCAACGTCCAGGAAGATGACATGGGCGGTAAGGTGGCCGAGCGATTCGCCTTCGATTCGCTCCAATTCGCGAAGGCTGGCCAGCGTACATGGGCACCCGGGATGGGCGAGCATAACCAGCGTCGGACGAGATGGATCAAAGGGAAATCCCGCGGCGGCTGGCCATGAGGAGACGGCTGTGGCGGCCTTTCCGGGCAGGATCTGGTGCGCCCCGATGACGGCCATACCGAGGACGACAAGCAGCGCCCAAGCGGCTACTACAGACCAAACAAGGGCTTTACCGGCTCGGCGAGGAGGCGCATCGGCTTGTCGTTCGGGAAACAATACTTATTTATCGGCATTCAGTGCCCTGAGGTTTAGGGCCAGGAGGCCGCGACTGGCCGCATTATCGAGCGGCGACGGCGAACGGTCTCGTTAAGCTTCGCTCACTCGATTCGTGGCAAAGTCCCACTTCATCTTGCGGCCCTGCCGGTAAGCCATGTTCGCCAGATGCGCCGCGCCGGCGGCGGCATGGCCCTCGGTTGCGTTCTCACGGCTGGGCTTCGAGTCGCGGATGCTCTGGATGAAGTAGGACGCGTGGCCCGGCCCGGCTTCCACTGGAATCACCTTCGGTTCCGGGCGCGGAGGATGGGGCTTGTCGGCTCCGCGCGACTTCAGATACTCGTCCCGAGTCGCCTTGGAGAGCGCGGACGACCCGTACATCTGGATGTCCAGATCCTCAGGCTCGGGAGCGATCGTGATGCCAGACGCCTCCAACGTGAGCGTGCCCTTTTCGCCAAAGATCTGCATGGCGGGCGAGCGTGACGAATTGTTCAGATTCACGCTGATCTGAGCAATGAATCCTTCCTTGTATTCAAACAGCGACTCCATCACGTCCGGCACCGTGCGTCCGTCTTTCCAGCGGTACAGCCCGCCCTGCGACACCGCGGAGACAGGTGCCTGCACATTCATGGCTTCGTGCATCGTGGTCAACAGGTGCACGAAGAGATCGGTGGCGACCCCACCCGAATACTCCCACCAGCAGCGCCATCGGAAGAAGACTTCGGGGCTGAAGGGCCGCTTGGGCGACGGCCCGATGAAGCGGTCCCAATCGATCGTCGCAGGCGACGCATCCGGCGGAATCGGATAGACCCAGGCACCCTCCTTCGAGTTCCGGTACTGCATCATGCGGACCTGGTGGATGGCTCCGAGTTCACCGGAGGCTACAATCTCACGCGTCTTCGCCACCAGGGTCGTGGTCTTGCCGCCGCTGCCCACCATCAGAACCTTGCCGGCTCGCTTTTCGGCGGCGATGATCTCCGGCCCTTCCTGCAATGACCAGGTCATGGGCTTTTCTATGTACACGTGCTTGCCGGCGGACAGCGTCTCCAGCGTCATTTGCTTGTGCCAGTGGTCCGGCACCGCGATGACGATGGCGTCGAGATCCTTGCGGCCGATCACGTCTTCATACCGCTTCGTCGTCTGGATCTTGCCCTGCGTGAACTCCTTGGCATGTTCCAGGTGGCCGTCGTACAGATCGGCCGCGATCACTGGGTTCACGCCCGGGATCTGTGAGAACTCTTCCAGCAACTGGGACCCGCGAATGCCCACGCCGACGAAACCGAGTTGCACCGTGTCACTGGGCGCGGCCGTCTGGGCCCGTGCGGCACTCGATTCAACCAGCCGATAGATTGTGGCCGCGGCGGCGGTGTTCAAGAACGTGCGTCTGGACGCCATTCGCGGAGTATAGCGCAGCCCGTCGCTGCAACAGAATTCAGGCCTGTTGATGGCGCGCCCGCGGCGCTATGATGGTGAGCCGCTTCCACTCCAGTTCAATTGCGTCCAGCAGCAGCGGCATACCGGCTGCAACCGGCGGCGACAGTGTGGACGCCCATTCGAAACTCGCGGCCTCCAGGCCCATGAGGATGAGCGTCTCCGGCAGGCACTTCAGCACTCGACCGAGCTTCACGGCCTGCGCCAGGCCCAATCCGTGGGTGGAGCAGCGGGCCGCCTCTGGCTGGAAGGCGGCGTCCGCCGAGTCGATGCGGATCAGCGTGCCCGGCGGGACTTCGCCGCTGGTGATAGCGTCGACGACAATCACGGCTTCCGCCTGTTGCCACGCCTCCAGCAACTCCGAGGTCTCGCCTTGCAGAGTACGTGCCGGGATCTTTCGCTCCTGCAGTGCCGAGGCACAGAGCGGACCTATGCCGTCGTCGCCACGATCCATGTGGCCGCAACACAGCAGCAGCGCGCGGTACTTCTTCGCTTTCCCGCCAGGCATGAAGCTGTGGCGATGTTACGAGGATTTCACGCCGGCTGCAAGCGAGTCTTACTTCGCCACTTCTCCCACACAGCGCAGCCCGCGCCAATAGCCCTTCATGAACACGGGCGGCGCGCCCTCCATGTTGAGGTCAAACCGCACCGTCAGCGGCTTGCCGTTGGGCAGCTTCATGGCTTCCTTGCCGGCGCGGATGATCCACGAGACGCTATAGCCCGACCCTGAGGGCTGGAATTGCTCGGCCTCGGTGAAAAAGTGGAAAGGGGCCCACAGGCCATCCCTGTCGAACCAGGTGACGTCGCCGCCAAAACGCGCGCCAGCGCGCGCCTCATGCGGCCCAGTTCCCTGCCACGTGAACCGTTTCGGCGTACTGTCGTTCGCGCCGAACGTGGCCGCCTGCCCGTCCAGCCGCAGGGAGAGGCTCTGGACCCCCTCACTCGGCACGGGCTTTAGGGTGAAGGCTACGTGCGGATCCTTAGAGTCGCCCGCATACAGGGCATCCGTCAACGCCGATGCCTGGTTGAAGAACGCGACGAAGGCGGGATTCACGTTGATGCCGCCCGACGGATTCGGGACGTACTGTAGGCCTTGCTTCGTCAGCACCTTCTGCAGGCTGGAATCGTAGAACGCCCACAGCGCACCGTCGGGCCGGTGCAGCAGTCCGTTCACCTCGGCCAGCGTCGCTTCGGCGGTGGCATTCGGGTCGAACGGGTACTTGTTCCACACCGCGCTCATCTGGGCGCAAAGCCCCTTGCCCTTGCCGTTCAGTTCCGCCGGACCGAGGCCCCGCAGCAGGCCTTCGACGCTCGTGATGGGATCTTCCAACAGCTTCTGGATCTGCGCCTCTACGTGGCCGGCCGGGTCGAGGCGGAAGGTCTGTGCCAATTGCCGGGCCGCGAGCTTCGCCGTCGAGGCGTTGCCGAGAATCTGGGAAGCCGCCGCCTCGCTCGGCGAAGGCTGGCCGACGATGCTTTCCAGGGAAGTGCCCAAGCCGAGCAGGGCATTCATATAGTTCTGATTCGGAGCCGCAATGTAGCGATCCGTGCTGGTCGGCGGCACCACCGCCTGCGCCGGCTGGAAGACTTCCGCCACTGCGGGGCCGTCGACAGCCGTGTTCTGGGAAATCAGCCAGATGAGAGCGAGCAGCGGCGACTGTGGGCCGGTCTGCAGCGTGAGCTTCTTCGACGCATCGGCAATGCTCGCGTAGCGTTGCACGGAAGCCGCGCGCAGGAACGCCCGCCATTCGGCGACGAAATCGGAGTTGTACTTGTTCTGCAGCTCTTCAATGAGCTTGGCGCGGTCGATCTTGGAGGTGACCTGTTCGCCCAGCACCCACTGCTCGCCGCTGAAGTAGCGGTCGGGGTTCTTGATGGCGCCCTTCATGAACTCCCAGCCGGGTTTGGTGAACGCTGACTGCACTTCTCGTGTGTCGGTCATCGCCGCGTCGGCGCCGGGGAATCGTTTGTGGTAGTTGATGGGCGGCCCGCTCTTGGCGGCGTCGGCCAGCATGGCGCGATAGACGCGCAGGGTATCGCCGAACTGGGCCAGGTAGTGGCGCGCCGTCTCAATCGTCGACGCGTCGTTTTCGTTCGTATAAGGATTCTCGGCCTGCAGTGCCTGGGCGTAGTAGTCGAACTGATCCGTGGCCAGTTTCATGCGCTCCGGATCGACGCCGCGATTCTCGCTCCAGAACTTCACCAGCACTGGTGTCAGGAAGCTGGAACTGCTCTTGTCGTGATGCGCGGTCGTGATCAGATAGGCCTTGAGTGCGTCATAGGTCGGGTTGTAGTCAGGACCGGGCGTCGGCGGAAGGCCTCGCAGGAATGTCAGAATCGAGCCCTGCGTTTGCCCGAACAGCAGTTGCCGGAAGCGGTCGAAGTAGACCTTGCGCGCCGGTTGATACAGGTCGTCGCCGGTGTACAGACCCCAATGGAAGCTCCAGGGGGAGCCGTCGCGCTTGTAGCTATCCAGGGTGATCAGCGAGTTGCGCAGCGTATCCAGCTTGCGCAGCGCATCGGCCGACGCCAGGTCGGCTCCGGTGGATTCCGCCGAACTGATGCCTTTGGCCGCCTCCAGGACGCGCGACTCCAGCGCGCGGTTGCGCACAAAAGAGACGATCATGCCGATGGTCATCACCAGGCACAGGAAGCAGGCGAATGCCAGCCCCAGGCGCCGTAGTGTGTTGGTCTTCGTACTCGAGGTGCTGCCGCCCAGCGCCAACTGATCGGCGAGCATGACGTCGTGGAACAGCCCGCCCACGAAGGTCCATTGAGGCACGCGGCGGCTGGTGACCATTGGAGCCTGCTGGGCGCCCGGTCTGTTGGCCTCCTGCCCGACACGGAAGATGGAGGTGGCGTGCGGGACGCCGCCTTGCCCCGGACGGGGCGCCGCGACCTCGGGGGCGCTCCTGTACTCCTGCACCACCATCGGACGCACGCCGGAGAAGTAGAATCCGCGCAGATAGGGCCCCGTGGAAAGCTGGCTGGGCCGGCAGAGATCCAGCAGGAACTGAACCAGCGGCGTCTGCATCTTGCGGAACTCGCGCGGGAACTCGTAGGTAGGAGCCAGGGAATTGGCATCGCTCTCCCGGCCCAGCAGCGGCGGCCGGTAGTGGGCGAGCTGCTTGAACAGGCCCTCGAAGGCATAGGACAGGCGGGCCGTCTGGTCTTCGCCGTAAGTTCTCGACTGCTGGCCCGCTGAAAGCGGCAACGTCACACCCAAGGCCCGATAGACCTCGTCGTTGGTGAGGTTGCGGACATATTCCAGATAGCCCGGAATGCGGTCCATGCGCGTGAACAGCGCGTACACCGGCAGATTGATGCCCAGATCCTCGCTGAGAGCCGCGAGACGCAGGCGCAGTTTGCGCGCCGTGGCCGTAGCCAACTCCACTCCACCCGGCTGCGCAAAGGTCTCGGCATCGAAGCAGACCAGGGCGGCCCTCGGCGCCGCTCCACCCTTGCCGAAGATGCCGGCCAGACGCGCCGGACGCAGCCCGCGGATCAGGCGGTTCCACAGGGCCTTGTCCTGCGTCAGGGCGCCGCCGGCTTCAACAAACGCCACGCCATTGGCAAACCAGATGTTGGCGGAGCGCGTCGGCGTGACGACGCCATCCTGATGGGTGCGGCCCGCGACTAGCTCCGGATCGAGGCCCGAATTCAAGACCACGCTCGATTTGGCGCTGCCGGGTTCGCCCGCGATCAACACAACCGGCGTGGTCGCCAGCCCCGTGGCCTTACCGTTCCTGGCGGCCGTCAGGCGCTTCTCTGCCTCATGCAGCAGATTCGCTATTTCATCGCCTCCGCTTTGCTCCATCCCCTCTTCGTTCTCGCGTTCCAGCTTGGCCTTGCGCCAGAAAAACCAGATCACGAGACCGGCGGAGAGCAGTCCGATGAACCACAGAGAAATCCGCAGGCCCCACAGCATTCCGCCGTGCAACCCCAGCGCGGAGCCCAGGAACCAAACCAGCGCCTTCCATAGCAGCAGGATCAGGACGGTAATGAGAATGACTTTTCGCATCGAGATCTCCTAGCGGCTGCGGACATGGACGGCGGCCACTTCCGAGACCCCCGAGACGAGCGACCATTTGAAACCGGCGTAGAGTAGCAGAGTGAAGGCCAGACAGCCGATGGCCGTATACAGCAGCCGCTTGCTCCAGGGATCGGCGCCCTGCACGATTCGTTCGTTGGGCAGGCGCCAGGCTTCTGTCAGCGCGCCGTACTCTCCGCGGATGCGTGCGATCTTGTCGGCGACGGTGTTGAGAACGGCCTGGAACTCCATGGGGCTGCGTGCAATGTAGCGGCCCCGGAAGCCCAGCAGCATGCAGAGCTGATGCACTTCCAGCAGGTCGGCCAGCTCGGCGGAGTCCTCCATTTTGAGCAACCGTTCCAGGTTCTGATAGAAGAGCTCGCCGGCCAGGTGCGTCCCAAAGAACTCCTCCTGCAGCGGCTTGGTCGGCCATTCCGAGAAGGTTCGGTTACCGGCCTTGAGAATCGATTCGTCCAGGAAGCCCACCACGGCGAAGATCGCCATCTTGATGTCTTCCGGGGAATAGCCGCCGGGACTGCGCGCCTCCTGGGCGGCGAGCTTCAGAGCCTCGCGCATCTGTTGCCGGAACGCTTCTTCGCTCGACACGGCCTGCGGCATCGAACGGATGCGCACGGTGGCTGTGAGCGCTTCCTGCAGGATCAGGGCCAGATTCGAAGGACGGCGCGAGGCCGTTTCCGCGGTGTAGGGCTGTGACATAGGCTGGGCCTCACGCATCCAGAACGACAAAGAGCTTCACATCAGGATCGGGCAATTCGGCCGGAACATAGATGCCCACCCGGCGCGTCACCACGATGTTGTCCCAGAAGGGACCGGACTTCGAAACCCCGAAATACTGCGATTCCACCCGCGAGGGAACAGAGGGCGGCGGCATGGGCAGATAGGCCATCGGCAGGCCGCCCATCGCGCGCTTCACCAGTTCGCCAATGAACTTGGCGGAACAGACCTTCACCAGACGCGGCGCCTTCTCGATGAGATCGGCATCGCCGGTGGTGGCGTGCAGCGCGATCACCCACGATGAACGGTCGAGGCACCGCGTATCTGTGATGTCGCCCTCATAGAAACTGGCCGCTGTCTGCACCAGAGGGATCTCGATGCAGCGTGTGGGCACCGTGATCTCCAGATGGGTTCGAATGTGATAGTCGAGCGCATCGAAGCAGGGCCCCGGATTGTCGTGGTCAAAGGCCGGCAGATTGCGCGGATGGGAGTCCAGGCTGAACGTGCACAGTGCGCCGGCCAGCCGGGACAGTTCCAGAAAAATTTCCTCGGGATGCCCGCGTTTGGACGTCCACTGGTGCCGCAGGGCGGCCAGGGCGCTGTTCACCGCGTGCAGCAGCCAGAAATTGGCGACCTCGCGGGACGACCGGTCGCCGCCACCGGCCGGAGCGCGGCTCAGCGTGGCGCTCTTTTCGCCGAGAATCTCGATCAGCCGCCGCAGCAGCAGCATCAGGTGCTCGCTGGCTCCAATCTGCAGGGTGGGCGGGACAAAACTGGGATCGAATACGTACTGCCCGGCGCCATCGCGCATCACCCGGGCCAGAGGCAGACACACCAGCCCTTCCTGCGGCTCAGTGTCCAGCAGCAGCCGGAAATCCTTGCCCCCCACCTCGATGGACCGCTCATCCCGCCCCGTGGTCTCATCGGCGTAGGGCCGCGTCCGGGCGACGTAGCGCGTGCTGGATGCTTCCGGGTTCATCGAGCAATTGGGGCCGTTCTCCAGGCGTTCCGGCACGCCCAGAAGTACGACAACGGAACTGCGGATGGGCGGAAACAGGTCGCCGATGGCCCGCGGAGGTGGCGGGGCGTCGCATTCCGGCATGTGAAATTGCAGTCCGTCCCGAAAGATACCTCGAGCGTGGATGACCGATAACGTCCCGTTGGAAAGGGCGTCAGGGTCCAGCAGGCAGCCCATCAGCCCATAGGGCTGGCCCATCAGCGCCGAAGCCGCGAAATGAAGCGAGTCTTCGAAGTATCGACCCTGTACCTGAAAGTGGTGCGGACCAAGGTACATGCCCTCCGACCACACCACCCTAGAAAGGAATCTCATGTTCCGGCGATGCTCCCCATGCACAGCAGTCCAAAGGCGGCCGCGCGCAAATTGCGTCCGCTACTTATAATAAACGTGCATCTGGTAGTTTGCTACGAATTGTCCGGAGGGGCGATGGATCTCAACCGCAAGTATGAATTTCTACAGCCGCTAGCCGACCCAACGGTGAGCGTGGAACAGACGGTACCCGTGCAGGAACGCACATCAGGACGCATCCTGCTGCTGCACCTTTTCCCGGCCGGGCGAGGTGCCGAGGATGAGCCGCTGCTGCGGCAGGCGGGCGAGTTGCCCTCTGAGCAGCAGTGCCACATCGTCGAGATTGGAGAATGGCAGGGGGCGGTCTTCGTCGTAACATCGCTGCTGCCCGGCGCCCTTCTGTTCCGCACGTGGTTGGGCGCGTCCACGGGTCTCATCGCGCCACGCGCCGAGGCCGTCGCTGCTCCTCCACCTGTGGTGGCGCCGGTCGCGCCGCCCGTGGAGGTAGTTCCGCCACCCCCTCCGCCGCCCGTCAGCGCGCCGCCCGCCACCGGTGACCTCGGCAAGGCTGGCCAGTGGGCCATGCCGGCCGGGTCGCCCTCCGGCAAGACAAGAATGCGAATTCCCCAGTGGGACGCCGGTGAGTTCAAGACCGCCCAGCAGAACCCTCCGCCGCCCATCACCCCGGAACCCGCGGCGCCGCCATCCTCGTCGGAGCCAGGGGAGTTCACCCGGCTGATGCGTGCCAGCCAGCCGGCGCCCCCACCTCCACCGCCGTCGGTGGTCGAACCCGCGCCTGTCGTTGTGGAACCTTCGATGTTCGACACGCCCCAACCCCTGGCGTCCGCGTCGGAACCCGGCGAATTCACGCGGCTGATGCAGGCCAGCCAGTACAAACCGGAGCCGCCCGCCGCGCAGCCTGTGCCAGCCCCTCCGCCCACCGCCAGCTTCCCTCCACCGGCTGCCGCGCCCGCGCCGCCCCCGGCGTCTTCCGAACCGGGCGAGTTCACCCGCATGATCCGGCAGCACGAGTATGTCCCACCACCGGCCACGCCGGCCCCGGCTGCCGCGGCACCACCACCTCTGCCTCCGCCGCCTGCCGCGCCCCAGGCCGGAGAGTTTACGAGCATGATACGGCAGGAACACATCCCACCTCCGGTCACCCCGCCAACCCCGGCCGCCGTGGTGCCTCCGCCCATCCCTCAGTCCGATTCCCAACCCGGCGAGTTCACACGCATGATCCGGGCGTCTCAGTTCGGCGAATCGCCCGCGCCGGCGAGCCAACCCCCGGTTCCGCCGTCGACTGCCTCCTGGGACCGCCCGGCCGCGCCTGCGCCGGAACCGCACGCCGACGCCATGCCCGCCTGGCCGCCCCAACCCGCCCCGCCTCCGGCCACTCAGTCCACTGAGCCCGGCGAATTCACCCGCATGCTGCGCGCGACCTGGAAGCCGGGCGACGCGACACCCGGGCAGTCATCCGCGCTCCCGCCGGACGTCAGTGCGCCCTTCACGCCGAAGCCCGCGCAGTCACCCCTGGGTGGCTGGCAGGAACCCAAGAAGGACGATCTGATGAACATGTTCGACACCGGGCAGACCTTCCGTCCGGCCCCATCGGCGCCCGTTCCGTCGGCCCCCGCTGCGGCTCCGGCCGCCCCCGGCGAGTTCACACGCATCTTCTCGCCCGGTGTCGCCGCGGTGCCGGAAGCGCCGCGCGTCCCCAGCACCCCCTACGGTCAGTTGCAGAGCGCCATGCCCTCGATGCCCACCGCGCCGTCAGCTCCTCCGCTGCCCACGGTGAAAGCCGGTCCCGGAGACTTTACGCGTATGATGGCGGCGCCGCCCCGGCCCGCCATGCCTTCGGCCCCGGCCGTTCCCTCCGCTGCTTCCGCAGCCGCCGCGGCGGCCGCCAAGGTGGCGCCGGCCGTCAAGTCCAGCTCGATGATGCCGCTCATCGTCGGCCTGAGCATTCTCCTCGTCCTCGCTATCGCGGCGGTGGTCGCGTTCTCGCTTCTCCGCTAACGGGAGGCTTGAAATCGTACGGCGGTTGTTGTAGCCGTAGACGCAGGAGGTCCACCAGCCGTGCCGATCAACGATCAGAAGGTCGACGAGACAGTATTGGCTCTGCTGTACCTGTCATTGCACGACGAACGCCGTGCCTGGAAAAACTTCGATTGGGCTTCGATGAGCCGCCTCCACGAGAAAGGCTTCATTCATGATCCGGTGAACCCGGATCAGTCCGTGGTGTTGACCGACGAAGGGCTCGCCGAGTCAAAGCGCCTGTTTAATTCGCTCTTCGTCAAGAAATAGCGCCGGCCAGGCCCGGAAATTCCGTTGCTCCGGACCCAACGTAGTTGGTGTGCCCCGACATACCCCAAGCCATGGCATTATAGACACAATGTCTAAACTGAAGGACCTGCAACGCGAACTGGGCTTTAATACGCGAGCCCTTCACGCCGGCTATGACCCCGACCCGACCACGAAGGCGCGGGCGGTACCGATCTACCAAACCACGTCGTTTGCGTTCGACGACTCGGCCGACGCCGCCCAGTTGTTCGCGCTGCAAAAATTCGGCAACATCTACACGCGCATCATGAACCCGACCACCGACGTGCTGGAGCAGCGCGTCGCGTCGCTGGAAAACGGCGCCGCCGCCCTGGCCGTCGCCTCCGGGCAGTCCGCGCAGTTCCTGGCCCTGACGTCTCTGATGGAAGCGGGCGATCACTTCGTCTCTTCCAGCACGTTGTACGGCGGCACCTACACGCAGTTCGACGTCACCTTCCGCCGCATGGGCATCGACGTGACGTTCGTCGAGCCCGACGATCCGGAAAACTTCCGCAAGGCCATCACGCCCAAGACCCGCGCCATCTACGGCGAAACGCTCTCCAATCCGCGCGGCAACGTGCTCGATATCGCGGCTGTGGGCAAGATCGCGGCCGAAGCCGGGTTGCCGTTCCTCATCGACAACACCTTCGCTTCGCCGTATCTTTGCCGACCCATCGACTGGGGCGCCAACATCGTTCTGCACTCGCTCACCAAGTTCATCGGAGGCCACGGGACCTCCATCGGCGGCATCATCGTCGACGGCGCGAAGTTCGATTGGTCCAAGGGCCCGTTCCCGATGATCAACCAGCCGTCGCCCGCCTATCACGGCATGAACTTCGCCGAGACCTTCGGCGCCATCGCCTTTATCCTGAAGACGCGCGTGGAAGGCCTGCGCGACATCGGTCCGGCCCTCAGCCCGTTCAACTCGTTCCTGTTCCTGCAGGGCATCGAGACGCTGGGCATGCGCATGGACCGCCATGTCCACAACGCGCAGGTTGTGGCGGAGTGGCTGGAAGAGCACGGTTCCGTCGCCTGGGTGAAGTACGCCGGCTTGAAGTCCAGCCCGTATAACGCACTGGCCCGGAAGTACATGCCCAAGGGCGCCGGCGCCGTCTTCAGCTTCGGCATCAAGGGCGGCTACGAGGCTGGTGTGAAGTTCGTCAACAGCCTCAAGATGTTCTCCCACCTGGCGAACGTCGGCGATGCCCGTTCGTTGGTGATTCACCCGTCGTCCACCACCCACCAGCAGCTCTCGGCTGAGCAGCAGGCGGGCGGCTGGCGTGACGGGCGACCTGATTCGCCTCTCTGTCGGCCTGGAAGATCTGGAAGACATCCTGTGGGATCTCGGCCAGGCTCTGGAGGCCTCACAGAAGTAGCGCAACGACGTTTGGCTTGACCGCCTTACTCCTGTCTGAGCGCCGTCATGGGATCCACCCGTGCGGCGCGCCAGGCCGGGACGAAGCAGGCCAGCAAGGCAACACTCACGAACAACGTGCTCACGCTAAACAACGTGAGCGTGTCCAGGGGCCGACGTCGCGAAGAGCATCGATTGCAGGAAACCGCGCCAGGGCCAGCGCGCCCAGGAACAGCATAGATCCCAGCGCCCGTCCGCCTAAGCTGCCTCCAGATCGGCGATGATGATCTTCTTCATCTTGAGGATCGCCCCCATCACGCGCTTGGCCTTCGCCGGATCCGGGTCGCTCAACAGTTTGCCCAGCGCGCTGGGGATCACTTGCCAGGACAGTCCGTACTTGTCCTTGAGCCAGCCGCATTGACTCTCCGCGCCGCCCTCCGAGAGCGCCGACCAGAACCCCGGTCCACCTCCTCCTGCCATTCACAGTCGATGACGAAGGACACCGACTCGTTGAACTTGAAGTACGGGCCGCCGTTCAACGCGGTGAAGGGCCGCCCGTTCAACTCGAAGCTGACCGTCATTGCCGTGCCTGCCGGGCCGGGGCCGGCTTCTCCATACCGCGATACAATGCACGATGCGCGAGTTCTTGAACAGGGAAACGTAGAACGCGGCTGCCTCTTCGGCCTGCGCGTCAAACCATAGGAAGGGTGTGATGTTGTTCATCTGAGTCTCTCTTTTTTTGGAAACTACACGTGGATCGAGGCGTGCGGCGCTGCTTTCCTGTCCGTGCCCTCGCATCAGGAACAACCTGGCGCCGGCCCAGGAACACGGCACCGAGCTGACCGCGAGCAGAACGGGATACCAATGCGGTCCGAACTCGGGCCCCTTGTCCCACGTGACCACGGCCCCCAACGTGGAAACCGCAAGGCCGATCGCGCCCATCAGCATCGCCTGCGGCATCACCCCACGTCGGAGCCAGTCGCGACGTCAAATAGGTCCCCATGATGGCGAACACGCTGCGATAGGCGAGAGCGAACGCGAACAAGGCGTCGGACATTCGCTGGCCCAAGGGCGGGAAGACCCCAGTGGTATGGAACGCCATGTCGGTGGCGGTGGAGGCCACCACGACGAAGAGAAAGCCGGCGAAGATCGCGACGGCCCTCCGGGTTCTGGAAACTGGCAGAGTCACTGTATGTTCTCCTTTCGATGACAAGTCACTGATCTCCGCGTCGGCCCTCAGAAGCTCCCCGGATTCTACTGTAGAGTCGGAACTCGCCCGGCCAAATCGACAAGGCGGCCGTCGGATCTTGAAAAAAAGATTCTCACCGTTCTCAGTTTCGTGATATTGGTTGTATATGCAACTAAAACGACTGGGACGTTTCCTTCTTCCGGCCATCGCCTCAATCTCTCTGTGGGCGCAACCCCCCCGCCGCACCCAAAGTCACCCATGTTCTAGCAACCCTCTCCGTCAACCCCGGCATCACGAGAGAGCAGATTTCCAAGGTGATGCAGACCGAGGTCCGCGAGACGGTCGAACTCTACCTCGACGGCAAGATCCAGCAATGGTACGCCCGGGGCGACGGGAAGGGCGTCGTCTTTCTGATGAACTGCAAAACGGTGGACGAAGCCAAAGCCGTCCTCGAAGGGCTGCCGCTCGCCAAGGAGCATTACGTGACGTTTGACTACAATGCCGCTGGGGCCGCTGTCTCCGCTCCGCCTGCTGCTCGCGCCTGCTGCCCAGTAGAATCGTGACATGTCAGACGACGACCAACTCGCTCCGGGGCCTTAGATCAGAAAGCTTCAAAAAAGAATATATTGGAGATTTAAGAGGTAAAACTGCGGAAAGAATTGTATATTCTATTTTGAAACAAAAATATGAAGGATGTTGATATTCATTTGGGACAATTAATCAAAAAGACAAAATCGGCAAATATTCTAACTGACATAGATATTTTACTCGTTATAAAGAAAGCGCTGTGGTATTTCAAATAAAAGTAAACGCCTGACTTATATGTCCAAACAAGGTGACTACGATGCAATAAATAAAGAATTTTACAGAAGCTATCGCTGATGCTTACGGACAAGGAGTAATTATGTATCAATTGCCTTGAAAACTATACTGGTTATTATAGTTTAAAAAAGATTCAAGCTATGTCAAATGTAAGTAGCATTTATAATATATGTATTACATTAGATCAATATCCAACTATTTCATCTATATCGTACATAAAGTCTGCAGAAATAGAACAAAATCAAATACCTTAGTAGCAATGTCTATATATGATTTAGACGCTATTTCATTACTTTTTTCATTAAATGATTTCTTTGATTATGTTCGATTTAGAACTCAATGTAGCTTAAATAAAATATATGGAATATCTGAGATGTACTTTATTGGAGCCTATTTAGGCTATAGATTATTTAGCAAAACTTTTGCTCCTCAAATACAATTAGAACACAAATATGCAAAATTAGCCGATTACATTGTTACTAATGTCATAATGATAACATTAAAATTCAGTCATCCAAGATATCTACAAAATCATTTGTGATAATCGCACTTTAGACATTTAAATATATCACTATTCCATATTATGTGGGGATTCATTTTATTGCTTAATCTTATTTTAGAATATACTTGCGGTCGGACATAAAAAAAGCCCCGAAAACAAAGTTTTCAGAGCTTCTCTTGCGGTGCGTACGAGACTCGAACTCGTGACCCCATGCGTGACAGGCATGTATTCTAACCAACTGAACTAACGCACCAATATTTCAATAAATTACTTTCATCAAGGTTGCAAATGCAAATTTCGTTGGGCGTGCGTACGAGACTCGAACTCGTGACCCCCATGCGTGACAGGCATGTATTCTAACCAACTGAACTAACGCACCAGTTTTTTGCATTGCTACCATTTCTGATTGCGGATGCAAAGGTAGACATTTATTTTAATTCTGCAAGTACTAAAAGAAAAAAAACTCATTTTTTATTCATTTTATTTCCATAAAAGCATCTTTTATGCTGTTCGAAGTGACAAACAATAACATTTAATACAAACGTCTTGCTTTAATATTCGTTCTTTGGCAATAATTCGCTATTTTTGCCGAACTCATAATGATAACTAATGATAAATAAGATGCAAGCAAACAAAAATACCGCAAAGTTGTTACTTCACTGTCCCGATAAACCGGGGATTATATCCGCGGTAACAGATTTATTACGATTAATAAAGGAAATATTGTTTATCTTGATCAGTACGTTGATCATATTGAAAACATTTTCTTTATGAGAATTGAGTGGGAACTAAGCGATTTTCTTATCCCAAGAGAAAAAATAGAAGATTACTTCGATACTTTGTACGCTCAGAAATATGAAATGAACTTCCGTCTATATTTCTCGGATGTTAAACCACGCATGGCGATATTTGTTTTTCTAAAATGTCTCATTGCTTGTTTGACATGCTTGCACGTTATGCTAACGGTGAATGGAATGTGGATATTCCTCTTATTATAAGTAATCACCCAAACTTGCAACATGTGGCAGATAAATTTGGTATTCCGTTCTACCTTTTCCCTATTTACTAAGGAAACTAAAGCTGAACAGGAAGCTAAAGAAATGGAGCTTCTTGCTAAACATAAGAGTGAACTTTATGTTTTAGCGAGATATATGCAGGTTATATTCTGAAAACATGATCAATTCTTATCCTAACAGAATTATCAATATACACCACTCTTTCCTTCCGGCATTCGTAGGTGCTAAACCTTATCATGCAGCTTTTGAAAGAGGTGTGAAAATTATTGGTGCAACAAGTCACTATGTAACTACTGAGCTTGATGCCGGTCCTATTATTGAACAGGATGTGGTTCGTATCACTCACAAGGATACAGTTGAAGATTTGGTTAATAAGGAAAGGATCTTGAAAAATTGTCCTTTCACGTGCAGTACAAAAACATA